>NZ_JBWKEQ010000024.1:84734-96331 GCF_056435365.1 Kitasatospora sp. NPDC043949
CCCTCTTTTTTCTTTTCCTCGTTTTTTTTTTTTTTTTCTCTCTTTTCGTTTGTCGCCGTGGGGGGGAGCGCGGGGTCCCCCCGCCCCCCCCCCCCCCCCCCCCCCCCCCCCCGCCCCTCCTCACCGCTTCCTATTCCTACTGGTGCCGCGCCCTGCGCTTACGGGCGACGAGGACCAGCGCACCGCCGGACGCCACCAGCACCGCGCCGCCGACGATCCCCAGCGGCACCAGGGCACTGGCGCCGGTGCTGGGCAGCTGTCCCCCGGGCGGGGGCAGCGGGTTCGCCGTCGACGGGCTCGGCGACTCCGTCGGCCCCGGCGGCGTGGTCCGCTCCGGCGTGCTCGGCGAACTCGACGGGCTCGGCGGGCTCGACGAGTTGGTCGGCGTCGGGGTCGGCGTCGGGGTGGGCAGCAGCCGGTTGACCGCCGTCACCGAGACACCGTCCGCGAGGTTGTCGGAGGTCAGCGCCAGCGGGCCGAACACGGTGGTGTCCGGAGCCGCGTAGCCGTCGGGCGGGCTGAGCTCCTGCCAGTAGTACGTCCCCGGCACCCCGGCGCCCTGGCAGAGGCCGTCGGCGCCGGTCGTGCAGGGGCCGCCCACCGCCGTGTCGGGCTTGTCACCGCCGGTCTGCAACCCGTCGGTGCCGTTGGTGTCGTGCCACAGCTGGAACTTCGCCCCCGCCAGCGGCTTGCCGTCCTGGTCGTGCTTGACCAGGCGCAGCGCGCCCTCCTGCTGCCGGAACCCGAAGTCGAAGGTGTGGTCGTTCTCGCCCGGCCCGCCGGTGGTCAGCGCCCGCTCGGGGAACTTCGTACCGGGCGGCACCAGGCCCTTGGAATCGATGAAGTGGTTGTCGCCGACGTCCGCGTCGGTGGGCACCCACTGGTAGAGCGGCCCGCCCTTGGCGTAGTCCGCCGGGTTGTCGAGCCGGATCGTGTACTTGGTCCTCGGCTTGAGACCGCCGGTGACGTTCGAGTCGTCGAAGTAGTACTCGCCGCGCTTCGTCGTCTTCGTCGTGCCGACCAGCTTGCCCGACTCGTCGTAGAGGTGGACGGTCGCGCCCTCGACGGGGCGCTGGCCCGGGTTCTGGATGCCCTTGCGCTCGGGGTCGTACCAGACCCGGTTGCCGATCTGCAGCGGCGCCTGGTCGCAGAGCACCTCCAGGTCGCCCATCGAGGCGCCCTTGCCGAACGGCGCGATCGTCCCGGCCGGGTTGAGCCGGAAACCGAACTGCGGGTCCTGCTGGCCGTTCGCCCGCTGGAGGAACGACGTGCCGTACCCGAGAGCGGTGTGGTTGGGGTCGAAGGCGGAGACCGCGACGGTGCTCTCGACCTTGGACAGCGCCATGCCGGCGAACGCCGTGTTGCGGTGGCCTCCCCAGGTCGTGTCGAAGAACCGGGTGCCCCGGGGGGCGAGCCCGCACCCGTTGTTGGTGTCCATCACGTACGTGCCGTTCGCCCGGCAGGCCTTGTTCAGGTCCCCGCCGGACATGACGACGGCGACGAAGCCCGGCACCGGGGCGCCCGGCGCGCGGTCGCTGAAGCGGTCGCGGAAGGCCAGCAGCATCGAGCCGTCGGTCTCGAACGTGATCTCGCCCAACTCGGGCTCGGGCTTGGCGATGGTGGCGCTGCCGCACGGGCGGCCGTTCTGCGTGGTCGGGTAGGTGCTCGTCCACGGGAACCAGCCCGCACCGTCGCACGGGCCCGAACCGACGGTGGACTGGCGCGGGTAGTCCAGCGGCTGGTCCAGCACCGGCTTGCCGAACACGCCGGTGGCGAGGTCGAAGGGCAGGACCACCGCGCGCAGGTCGGTGAGCTTGCCGGTGGACTCGCCGGAGCACACTCCGCCGAGGTAGCCGGTGCCGTCCTGGAGGCCGAGGCCGAACGGACGCCAGTCCCCCGCCGCCGGGCAGCCCGGGTCGGGGATCGGGTAGGAGGCCGTCGGGCTCCCGGCGGCCGGCAGGGTGGCGTTGTAGCGGTAGAGCCTGCGGTCGTTGAGGTTGACGACGAACAGGTCCTTGCCGTCGTCGGTGATCTTGATGCCGCCGAGGCTCTCCTTGCCCGGCGTGTCGAGGAAGGCGTCGTCGGTACCGCCGCCGTGGGCCGTCGAGCCCGCGTTCGGGACGGTGGTGAACAGCGTCGTCTTCTTCTGCGCGATGTCGGTGACGTAGACCGCCCCGGCACCGCCCGGGCCGTAGTCGGTGGTGCGCTTGGCCACCGCCGAGGAGAACAACCGCCGGTCGGCCTTGTTCCAGGCGATGCCGTACAGCGTGCCGGTATCGGCGTTGGTGGCGAGGTTCGTGGCGGTCACGCCTTCGCCGTCCTGGCCACGCGCGCTGTACGGGAAGGAGACCAGCGTGCGCTGGGCCCCGCCCTCGCGGTCCATCGGCTGGCAGGTCGTGACCAGCGGGGCGTTCTTCTGGCAGTAGTCACCGGGGTTCCAGAGCCCGGTGGTGTACGCCACGTTCTTGCCGCCCGAGAGGTCGACGAACTCCTCGTTGCTGCTCAGCTGGGTCGGCGCGCCGTCCAGCCCCTGCCGCGAGGCGAACGCCGGGAACAGCACCCCGGGCTTCGGATTCACCACCTGCACCCGGTACTTGCCCCCGGACGGCTTGGCCGTCGCCGGGGCCAGCGTGACCGTCCCGTCGGCCGCCGTCACCCCCTCGATCGCGACCCCGGCGTCATCCGTGAGCGTCACTTTCACGCCCGCGAGCCCTGGCTCCAGGGCTGGTGTCCACACTCCACTGGTGTCCACCGCCCGGATCACCCGGACGGTCACCGTCCCGTCGCCGGGTTGTGGAAAAGCCGCCGGCGCCGTCACCAGCGCTGCGGCGGACAGTCCCACCGTCAGCGCCGCGACCTGCGCGGCGCACCTCGTTCGCTTCCTCGTTCGTCCCAATGTCCCGCTCTCATCATCGACGGGTTATCACACCCGGGCCGATCAGGAGTTCATCAGCAGACCGGCAATCTAATATATCCGCAAGGGAATTGACGAAAGTTCATGTGCACGCGCGACAAGAGCGGCACACCCACTCCACCACCAGTTCGAATCTGGACCCGTTCGTCCGATACCGGCCGCCCTGCTCGAAAACAGCGCCTTTGACCGGAATTCGTCCGGACAAGGCGGTGGGGTGCGGAGGCGGGGCGCGGGGACAGCGCAGGGCAGGGCAGGGCGCAGGAACGGGGGTGCGGGGACAGTGCAGGGCAGGGCGCAGGAACGGGGGTGCGGGAGCGGGGGCGCGGGAGCGGACGGGGCGGGGAGGCGGCCCGGGGCGGCGGCCGGCGCACGCCTCCGCGCGACCCTGTCGGACCGGGCGGGTAGCGTGGCAGACGTGCCCCAGGTGTCCCGACTCCCCCTACCCGACCTCGCCCGGCTGCGGCGGGCCCGCGACCGGATGGACCGCGACTACGCCCAGCCACTGGACGTGCCGGCGCTGGCGCACACCGCACTGATGTCGCCGGGCCACTTCTCCCGCAGCTTCCGCGCCGCCTTCGGCGAGACCCCGTACGGCTACCTCATGACCCGCCGGATCGAGCGGGCCAAGGCACTGCTGCGGCGCGGCGACCTGAGCGTGACGGAGGTCTGCATGGCGGTCGGCTGCACCTCGCTGGGCTCGTTCAGCTCGCGGTTCACCCAGCTGGTCGGCGAGACCCCCAGCGCGTACCGGGCCCGGGACCACGACCACGCCGCCGCCCTCCCGGCCTGCGTCGCCAAGGTCCACACCCGGCCGACCAGGACCGGGGAGACGGGCGACCCCACCGGCCCGTAGCGCGGCTCCGGCCGGGCTCGGCAGTGGCCCCGGCCCCTACCGCCGGCCCTGCTCGGGCCGGTCGTCCGCGTCCGGGTCCGGGGGCAGGCCCACCTCCTCGCGGTCCTCCTCGGTGCGCTCGTCGAGCTCCTCCTCGTCGGGCCGCCGGGGCAGACCGCGCCCGTGCCCGGTGTCCGGGTCGCCTTCGACGTCCTTGTTGGACTTGTGGTGCGACATGGCGCCTCCTCGCCCCCGATTCCGCCGGTACCTTCCCACTCAAACGCGCGCCCCGGGCCCCCGCAAGCCGGGGCCGCGATCACGGGGCGCCGCGCCCGGCCCCTCGGGGAACGCCGTCGACTCGAACGCCGCCGACTCGAACTGCGCCCGCTGGTCGGCGTCCAGCCGCAGCACGTCCACGAGCAGCCGCACCGTCTCCCGCCGGGGCCGCAGCGCCCCGCCCCGTTCCAGGTTGCGCACCGCGCGAACACTCAGCGTGGCGAGATCGGCCAGTTGCTGCTGGGTCAGGCCCCGGTGCTTCCGGTGTCCGTGCAGCATGTCGCCAAATCGCATCTTTCCCGACCTTTCCCTGTCCGCGTCAGCCGGCTGCTCTAGCCTTCGTAACGCGACCGGGGAACCGTCGGGTTCAGCGGCGAACCCGCGCGCGCTTCGGGCGGCACAACGAATCTGACCGTCCGTCACCACCTGGGCGGTCTTCCTCGGAGCGGCCTGCGGCGACACACTCGAAGGGCAAGCCGCCGCCGTACCCCGGAACGGAAAGGCCCGCCCCGTGCAACGCCTCGTCCTCAACAACGGCTCCGCCGTCCCGCGCGTCGGCCTCGGTGTCTGGCCGCTGACCGACGACCAGGCCTACACGGCCGTCACCCACGCGCTGGAGGCCGGCTACCGCCGCATCGACACCGCCCGGGTCTACCGCAACGAGGAGGGCGTCGGCCGGGCCGTCCGCGACGTCGGCATCCCCCGGCCGGAGGTCTTCCTCACCACCAAGCTGGGGAACGCCGACCAGGGCTACGACCGCACCCTCCGCGCGTTCGACGCGAGCGTGCGCAGCCTGGGCACCGACTACGTGGACCTCTACCTGATCCACTGGCCCCTCCCCCGGCAGGACCGGTACGTCGAGTCGTACCGGGCCCTGGAGCTGCTGCACGCCGAGGGGCGCGCCAGGGCGGTCGGCGTCTCCAACTTCACCGCCGCGACGCTCGGACGGCTGCTGGCGGAGACCGGCGTCGTCCCGGCCGTCAACCAGATCGAGCTGCACCCCTACCTCCCCCAGGAGCGGATGCGCACGCTCGCCGCCGAGCACTCCATCGCCACCGAGGCGTGGAGCCCGCTCGCCCAGGGCGGCCGGCTGCTCGCCGAGCCCGCCCTCGCCCGGATCGCCGACCGGTACGGGAAGACGCCGGCCCAGGTGGTCATCCGCTGGCACCTCCAGCTCGGCAACCTGGTGATCCCCCGCTCCGCGACCCCGGCCCGGATCAGGGAGAACATCGGCGTCTTCGACTTCGCCCTGGGCCCGGAGGACCTGTCCGCCATCGCCGCCCTCGCCGACGGGGGCCGGATCGGCCCCGACCCGGACACCTTCGACCACCGGGGCTGACCAGGGGCACGGGGCCTCAGGCCCTGCCGCGGAACCACCGGACGGTCTGTTCCAGGCCCTCGCGCAGGGTGGTCGGCTCGACCTCGGGGAACAGGGTGCGCAGCCGGGTGTTGTCCGCCTGGGAGTGCCGGACGTCTCCGGGGCGGGCCGCGGTGTGCTGCGGGTGCAGGGTCGTCCCGGTGGCGAGTTCGAGTTCGGCGATCAGGTCCAGCAGGGAGGTGCGGGTGCCGTAGGCGAGGTTCACCGGTTCGGGGTCGGCGACGGTGCGCAGCGCTGCCCGGGCGAGGATGCGGCAGACGGTGGCGACGTACGTGAAGTCGCGGGTCTGGCCGCCGTCGCCGTGCACCACCAGGGGCCGGCCGGTGGTCGCGGCGCTGATCCAGGCCGGCACCACGGCGGCGTAGGCGTGCCCGGCGGGCTGCCGGGGCCCGTAGACGTTGAAGAAGCGGAACGGGAGGACCGGCAGGCCGTAGGAGTGGTGGTAGGCGCTCAGGTACGCCTCGCCCGCGAGTTTGCTCGCGGCGTACGGGCTCATCGGGGCCGGGAGCAGGCCTTCGTGTTTGGGCAGGCGCGGGTTCGCGCCGTAGACGGAGGACGAGGAGGCGGCGATCACCTGCACGCCGCCCGCCCGTCGGGCGGCTTCCAGGACGGACAGCGTGCCGGTGGCGTTGGCGTGGTGGCTGGCGACGGGGTCGTTCACCGACCGGGGTACCGACGGGAGCGCCGCCAGGTGCACGATCGCGTCGATGCCGTGGAACGCGCGGTCCAGGAGGGCGGCGTCCAGGACGCTGCCTTCGAGGAAGTGGACGGCGAGTGGGGCGAGGTTGTCCTTGGAGCCGGTGGACAGGTCGTCCACGATCCGGACTTCGGACACCTGCGAGCACTCGGCCAGGGTGTGGGCGAGGTTGCTGCCGATGAATCCGGCGCCGCCGGTGATCGCGATCTTCATGCCGGTCCCTCCCTGTCAGAGGATGTCGATGTTGTCGCCGCTGAGGCGCCGGCGGCAGTCCAGGACGTACGTGGAGCAGGCGGCGATGGTGTCGTAGTCGAACGCGTCGTGGTCCGTGAGCAGCACCACCGAGTCGGCGGCGGCGAGTTCACCGGGGGTGGCGGCCACCATCCGTACGCCGTCGAGCGCGTCGGCGGGTGCGGGCAGCGGGTGGACGACGTGCGGGTCCGCCGCGTGCACCTGCGCGCCCATCGCGAGGAGCAGTTCGGCGACGCGGGCGGAGGGGGTCTCGCGCGCGTCGCTGGTGTTGGCCTTGTAGGAGAGGCCGAGCAGCAGGACCCGGGAGCCTTCGACGGTCTTGCCGCGCCGGGCGAGGGCGTCGACGAGTCGGCGCACGACGTAGTCGGGCATGTGGCTGTTGACGTCGTTGGCGAGTTCGACGAACCGGAAGGTGCGGCCGGCCGTGCGCTCGGCCCACCAGGACAGGTACGACGGGTCGATCGGCAGGCAGTGCCCGCCCACGCCCGGGCCGGGGACGAAGCGCAGGTAGCCGTACGGCTTGGTGCTGGCGGCGTCGATCGCCTCCCACACGTCGACACCCAACTCGTGGGCGAACATGGCGAGTTCGTTCACAAGGGCGATGTTGACGTGGCGGAAGGTGTTCTCCAGGAGCTTGGTCAGCTCGGCGGTGCGGCAGGTGGTGACCGGTACGACGGCGTCGACGATCGAACCGTAGAACGCCTGGACGCGCTCCAGGGACGTCCGGTTCACCCCGGAGACCACCTTGGGCGTGTTCTCCAGGCGCCAGCGCGGGTTCCCCGGGTCGATCCGCTCGGGGCTGTAGCCCAGGTGGAAGTCCCGGCCGGCCACCAGCCCGGACATCTCCTCCAGGATCGGCCCGACCAGTTCCTCGGTCGTGCCCGGGTAGGTGGTCGACTCCAGGACGACCATCGCGCCCGGCCGGAGCAGCACGCCCAGCGTGCGGGCCGACTCGGCGACGTGCGAGAGGTCCGGCAGTCCCTCGCGCAGCGGGGTGGGGACGGTGATCACCGCGATGTCGAAGCCGCCGCAGTCCGCCGGGTCGGTGCTGGCGCGGTAGGCCCCGGAGGCGAGCAGCGGAGCCAGGCGCGCGGAGGGGACGTCCAGGACGTACGACTCTCCCGCGCGCAGCTGCCCGACCCGTTGCTTGTCCACGTCGAAGCCGACGACGCGGTGGCCGGCCTGCGCCGCGCGGACCGCCAGGGGCAGTCCCACGTAGCCCTGGCCGACGACGACCACCCGGCTGGGAGGCGTCGACGGGACGGACGGTGCGCGAGCGCTCAGGCGGTGCGCCGCGGCGTCGCCGGTGTCCTGCCGTGCGGGCATACACGTTCCCCTCCGGGCGAAACCGCCCCAGTTGTATCGGCATGCGCAAGACCACTGCCCGGCGGGGCGGCGGGTGCCGTCCGGGCCTCAGGACAGCAGGGTGACGACGTTGCGGGTGATGGCGCGCACCTGCGGGTCGAGGGGCAGGAGGCGGGCCCAGTCGGTGGTGGCGGCGGTGAACACCGTGCCGCCCCTGGTGTACAGGCCGAAGGTCGCGGCCCGGCCCGGGTCCGGGTCCTCGCGGGCGGCGAACTGCCAGCCGGCGGCCGGGTCCGTGGGCAGGTCGGCGACCCCCAGGATGGTGAAGCCAGCGGGCGTGCCGTCCGCTCCGGTCGCCACCGCCCGGTGGGCGGCGTCGCGGCGGTGGGCGGCGCCGTCGCACTCGTAGCCCACCAGGGCGTGTCCGGCGCCGAGGACGTCGCCGTCCCGCAGTCCGGTGCCCGCGAAGACCGGGTGGTCGGTGTGCTGGACGGTGAAGCCCAGCGGCGCCCGGCGGCCCGCCCAGTGGCCGCCGCCGCTGCGGTAGCTGACGCCCGTCAGCGCGTTCTCCGGGTCCGACTCCCACCAGTGGCCGGGGGAACCGCGCAGTCGGTCGACGTCGACGTCCCGGACGCCGGGCGGGTACTTGGCGCAGCGCAGGGCGGCGCCGTCGCCGCTCACCGTCACCCGCCACCAGCAGGTGTTCGCCCCGAACAGCGCGAAGTTGCCGCCCCGGTCGCGGAAGGCGGTGACGTTGCGGCGGACGTCCTCGCTCCAGTACTCGTCGTGGCCGGCGGAGATCAACAGCCGGTAGCCGTCGGTGAGTCGGGGTGACTCGTGCAGGTCGAGGTCGGTGCAGTAGTCGGCCTCGAAGCCGGCGGCCTCGAACCAGGCGATGAACGGGGCGTCCCAGTGCGCGAAGGTCTGCCGGGGGGTGCGCGGGTCGTGGGCGTCCGGGTGGCCCTTGACCGGGCCGCCGATGCCGCCGCCCGGGCGGCGCAGGCTGACGGTCCTGGTGCCGGCGCGCAGCGCGGCCTCGTCGTGGTGGAGGGGGCCGTACAGGCATCCGCCGCCACTTCGGTTGTAGGCGTGGTAGGTGAAGACCGGCACCTTGTAGAGGATGCGCGACGTCCGGGCGGGTTCCCGGGGCCGCACCACGAACAGGATCCGGGAGCGGCGCGCGTCCAGGGCCTCGGCGCCGGGCGGCGCCGGGTCCGCGGGCGCGGTCGTCGCGGGGCTCAGCACGGCGATGTACACCCCGGAGGGCCAGTCCGCGGGAATGGTGACGTCGTGGCCGGGCCAGCGCCAGTCCTGGTCGTGCCGCCCGGGCGGCGCGTACCGCCCCGGCCCCTGGACGGAGCCCAGGTGGCGGATGCGGGCGCCGCAACGGAAGAAGTCGGCCCGGAACCGGGCCGCGCGGGTCGACACGTGCAGCCGCAGGGTGTCCCCGGCCCGCACGCTCGGCCGGGCCGGGTATCCGTCGACGGCCGGTCCGGCGGCGGACGCGGCCTCGCGCTGCGCTTGGGGCATGCGGTTCTCCAACCGGGGAGGGCGGCATCTTCTTGACTGATCGTCAGAATCCGTTCGCCGCCTGCTTGTTCGGCGATGATTCACCCCGCGGCCCCGGGAGGCCCGCGAGCACCCGGTCGGCCCGGCGCCGCCAGGTGTACCGGTCCAGGAGCTGCCGCCGGGCCTCGTCGCCGAGGGCGCGACGCAGGGCCCCGTCGGCGACCAGTCCGGCCAGGGCGTCGGCCCAGGCGTCCGGCTCGTCCGGCGGGCGCAGCAGGCAGTTGACGCCGTCCTGGAGGACCTCCCGCAGGACGGGGAGGTCGGAGGCGATGATCGGGCGGCCGTGGGACATGTACTCGAACAGTTTCATCGGCGAGGCCCAGCGCCCGGTCTCGCCGAGCCTGCCCCAGGTGTAGACCTTCCGCTGGTACGGGGCGAGGACGACGTCGAAGGAGGGGTAGTAGGAGGGGAGTTCGGCCGGCGGGCGGTGCCCGTGGAAGAACACGTTGGGCAGCCCGCAGGATCCCTCCCAGCGGGCCCGGTCCTCGGCGGCGCCGCCGATCAGGTGGAAGTCCAGACCGGGGAGCCGGTCGGCGAGTTCGAGGATCAGGTCGATCCCGCGTCCGTCGTAGAGGTGGCCGACGTAGCCGATCCGCGGCACGTCCGGGCGGCCCGGCAGCGTCGGTGCGGCCGCGGTCGGCGGGGCGGGCGGGTCGGCGCAGTCGGGGGCGACGAGGATCGGCAGCGGCCCCAGGGCGGCGTGGGCCTCCTGGAAGTCGCGGGCGAGCGCGTGGGTGATCGCGACGACCCGGGCGAGCCGCTGGTGGCCGAGGAGTCGGTGCTCCGTCCCGGGCGGGGACACGTCCCGGCGGATCTGGTGCACCTCGTAGACGAAGGGCGCGAGGTCCGCCGCGGCGGCGAGGCCGTACGGGTCGCGCCCGTAGACGAGGTCGGGAGCGGTGTCACCGGCCAGCAGGTCCCGGACCCGTTCGGCGCGCCGCCAGTAGCCGGCCGGGGTGTCCTCGGGGATGGGCACGGCGCGGATGGGGAAGCGGTGACGGACGCCGTAGTAGGCGTACGCGTCGTCGGCCGGGTACGAGCCGGGCGCGGTGTAGAGGGTGACGTCGTGCCCGGCGGCGGTGAACGCGTCGCACATCCGCATCACGTGGACGCCGTTGGCGAAGAACGAAGGGATGGTGCCGCCGTGCAGGTAGGCGATGCGCACTCCGGTCTACTCCTCGATCGGTGGGGGCACCGGCAACCGGTGCGGGTCGGCGGCGGGCCGGCGGGGCGGGGCGGGCTCCGGTGGGCCCGGCGGCGTCTCCTCCCGGTCGGCCGCGGGCGGCCCGGCGTCCGGGAAGAGGGTCAGGCCGCTGCTCCGCTCGACGACCGAGATGGCCTCCATCGGGCAGGTGAACGCCGCGTCCAGCACCCGTTCGTCGGGGGCGATCTCGCCGGCGGTCGGCCGTGATCGCCGGGTGTCGTCGATCGTGAAGCGCCCGGGAGCGGTGCTCGTGCACACCCCCGAACCGATGCACCGACGGCCGTCGACCTCGATCCGCCAGTCGCCTCCCATGGGCTCCCCCCTCCGTCCTGCGTTCCCGCTCCGCCTCCGGGAGGCGAAGGGCCGTGTCCACCCGAGCACGCGCGACGCCGTGTGCGGGCGCACCCGGCGCTTTCGCCCCGACCGACGTTTCCACCCCCTTCGAACCCACCCGCCACAATTCACCGCACACGAACTGACGCGCATTCAATTGCCCATCGGAGATGCGCGATTTGCTGGTGGTGCCCCGGTGGTACGGGGGGTCGCCGACCTCAAATTACCTACCCTTCCGGCCGAGCGGAAGGCCGCGTCATCCGGCCGTCTTCGCCCGCGTCCGGCCCGACCGACCTGGCCGGAACAGGGTGGAAGGCGCCACCGCCCGTGGTCGCCGCCGAGACGAAACCACCACCGTCCGGATGATGCGCCCCGGGCCGATCACCGCGGGGCGAAATCCGCGAAAACCGCAGACGACCGAGTGCGGGCCCCTTCTCCGGAAATTCCGCGCCCGCCCGGTATTTCACTCCGATCCCCGTGCGGAATCCCGTTCCCGCGGTTCGGGCGGCAAGCCCGGATTCCGGACTCCTCCACGTAGGCCGGTACACCCACCGTGTCCCGCCGCTCACCCTTGGCGGCGCCGAGCCCCCTCCCGGACGATGACACCGCCGGTGACTCCTGCCGAGAACGGTGGGGCCGGTGAGGTGAAGGGAGTCCTCGATGAACGAGGAGATCGAGCAGGTCGTGGAAGAAGACCTCCCCGAACTCGCGCTGATGGTCGACGTCCCCTCGCGCGACTAGGGACCTGCGCGCCGTGGGGGGGGGGGGGGGGGGGGGGGGGGGGGGGGGTGTTTTGGGGGGGGGGGGGGGGGGGGGGGGGGGGGAGGAGAGGAGGGA
>NZ_JBWKEQ010000024.1:96341-121875 GCF_056435365.1 Kitasatospora sp. NPDC043949
ATTTTCTCCCCCTCCCCCCCCCCCCCCCCCCCCCACCCCCCCCCCCCCCCCCCCCCCCCCCTCCCCCCCCCCCCTTCCCCCCCCCCCCCCCCCCCCCCCCCCACGTCCTTTGTCCGGGAGGCAGGTGCCAGTCCAGGAGCAGGGACCAGGAGCTGGGAAGGGAGAGCATGGACGTCGAACCGGACGCCCACGAGGCCGTCGAGGACCGGGCGCGGCTGCTGGAACGACTGCGCGCGGTGCTCGACCGGGCGGAGCTGCCGTCACCGCCGGGCGACGGACTGCGTCATCCGGCGGCCGTCGACGCCGTCCACACCGTGCAACAGGCACTGCGGTCCGGTCCGCTGTCCCCGGAGCTGCGGCGGGCGCTGGCGGCCCGGCTCGACCACGTGCCGCCGCCCGTCTTCGGCCCGGCCGAACCGCAGGACCACCTGAGCCGCAGTGTGGCCCGCGCGCTGCGGTCCATCCCGGCCCGCGCCGGCGCGGACGGCGCGCCGGTCACCGCCGACGCCGTCCGGTGGCGCGGGTCCGAGCGGGAGTCGCTGGCCCAGTCCCTCGGCCTGCTGGCACGGGTCTGGCCCGAGGCCGCGGCCGAGGTGCGGGAGTCGGTCACCGAGGTCGCGCTGCTGACGGGCGACGCCATCGACGGGTACACCGACTTCACCGTGCACGGTGCCGTCCTCGTCCACCGCGCGCGGCTGACGGCGAGCGCCGCCGGGCTGCCCGGTCCGGTGCGGTTCGCCGAGGCGCTGGTGCACGAGGGCGCGCACACCAGGTGCAACGCCGCCGCCCTCGCAGAACCGTTCCTGCTGCCCGACCGGCCCGCCGACCCGGACGCGCCGGGCCGGCACACCGACCTGCTGGTCGCCACTCCGCTGCGGGCCGACCCCCGGCCGCTGACCGGACTCTTCCAGCAGACCGTGGTCCTGGCGCGCAGCGTGCTGCTCTACCGGCGCCTCACCGGTCTGGGCCCGGCCGTCGACGCCCGGCACCAGGACCTGCTGGCCTCCGCGCACCAGGCCGTGACCACCCTGACCGCCCACACCGAGACCCTCACCGCGCACGGCCGGCGGGTGCTCGCCCAGTGCGCCACCGTCCTCGGGGGGCCCGCGTGACGGCGTGGACGCCCCAGGTGTTCACCCCCTACCCCGACCAGCCGGAGCTGCTGTTCGCCCGGGTCGCCGCCCGGTCGCCCGCGTTCGAGGGCACGAGCGCCGCGGACGGCGCGCCGGTGCTGGTGGGCAGCGCCGCCGGGCACGACCGGGAACAGGTCGCCACCGGAGCCCGCGGAGAACTCCTGGAACGCCTCGGAAACGTGCTGGCCGGGCGCGAGGCCGAGACGGCCGCCGAGGTCGTCACCACCCACCGGGAGCTGCGCCGGCAGGGCGTACCCGCGCTGGCCCCGCCGGTGCGGCCCGACGCCCGCCGGCTGTGGGTGCGCGGTCGCACCGTCCGGGGCGCGGAGGTGCTCGTCCCGGCGGGCTCGGCCTTCCTGCAGCACCGCCCCCCGGCCGGCTGCGACGCCGCGCCCGCCGCCGGCTCCACCGGCATCGCCGCGCACCCCGACCCCGCCGCGGCGGCGCGGCACGCGGCCTGGGAGGTGCTCGAACGCGACCTGGTGCGCCGCAGCTGGTACGGGCTCTCCGACCGGCCGCCGAGCCTGCTCCCTGCCGTCCCGCCACCGCCGCTGGCCGCGTTCCTGCGGGCCGGTGAGCTGGTGGCGACCGCGTTCACCGTTCCCGCCCCCGCCGGAACCGCCTGCGCCGTCGTGTGCGTGCACCGGGCCGACGGCACCGGCCAGGCGTTCGGGGCCCGCTGCGGGCCGGCGGACACGATCGGGGCCCTGGTCGAGAAGGCGGCCTACGAGGCTGTGATGGTGCGCTGGAGCATGCGGACGCAGGTCGCACGCCGCACCTGGGAGCGGTGGCACGGCGCCACTCCCCCCGCCACCGCCGTCCAGCACGCGCTCTGGACGTTCCACCGCCAGGACAGCCTGCGCCTGTGGGGTGTGCGTCCGCCCCCGGCCGGTCGGCCCGGCAGCGCCGGGCGCACCGGCCCGCTGCACGTCCTCGCCCGGCACACCGACCCGCAGCACGGCCTCGCCCGGCACACCGACCCGCTGCTCGTCCTCGCCGGGCACACCGGCCAGGACGTGGTCCTCGTCGAGACCACCGCGAAACCCGCCCGCGACGCCGGGGTCCGGGTGGTTCGCGTGATCGCCCCCGGCACCCTCCCGCTGCCCTCCGGCCCCGGCCCCGGCCGCCCGCACCCCTTCGGTTAGGAGCCCCGTGAACCCCGCCCCTTCGGACCCCGCCCCCGTGAACCCCGCGCCCTTGAACCCCGTGCCCTTGAACCCCGCCCGTTCGGGCCCGCCCCCTTCGGACCCCGGGCCCGGCTACGCCACCGAGTTCGCGGAGACGTACGACCGCTGGTTCGCGAAGCCCGGCGTGAGCGGGGCGACGGTCGACGCGCTCACCGCCCTCGCCGGCGCCGGGCCCGTCCTCGAACTCGGCATCGGAACCGGCCGGTTGGCCCTGCCGCTGAAGGCGCGCGGGATCGACGTGCACGGAGTCGACGGCTCCGAGGGCATGGTCCGGCGGCTGCGGGCCAAACCCGGGGGCGCCGACATCCCCGTGACGATCGGCGACTTCGCCGAGGTGCCGGTCGCCGGGAGCTACACCCTGGTCTTCCTCGGCGGCGGCACGTTCTTCGAACTGCCCGACCAGGCCACCCAGGCACGCTGCTTCGCCAACGCGGCGGCGCACCTCGCCCCCGGCGGCCTCCTCGTCCTCGACGCCCACGTGCCCGAAGCCCTCGCGGCGGCCACCGGCCCCGAGGTCGTCGCGGAGGGCGACGACCACCTGGTGCTCTGCCACCGCCGGCTCGACCCGTCGACCCAGCGCTACCGCTCGCACTACGTCATCCAGGAGGACGGCCGCACCCGGCACCTGCACGTCGAGTTCCGCTACGCGGGCCACGGCGAGCTCGACCTGATGGCGGGCCGGGCCGGGCTTCGACTCAAGGAACGCTGGGGCGACTGGGCGGGAGCGCCCTTCACCCGCGACAGCGCCTACCACGTCTCCGTCTACGAACGCCCCTGACCGCCACCGATGGAGAGCCGCGTGAGCCGGACCGAACACATCGAGCCCTTCCCCTTCCCGCACCGGGACGGGCTCGAACCGCTCCCCGAATTCGCCCGGCTGCGCCGCGAGGAACCCGTCGTCCGGGTCCGGCTGCCCAGCGGCGACACCGCGTGGCTGGTGACCCGGCACGCCGACGTCCGCCGCGTCCTGGCCGACCCCCGCTTCAGCCGCGCCCGCGCGACCCGGGGAACGGGCCCCCGGATCAACCGCACGACCACGCTGCCCGACTCGATCCTGGCCGCCGACCCGCCCGACCACTCCCGGCTGCGCCGGCTGGTCTCGCCCGCGCTCAACGCCCGCCGGGCGGAGGCGATGCGACGCGGCATCGCCGTCCTGACCGGCGACCTGCTGACGGCCCTGGCACCGCGCCCGCGCCCCGCCGACCTCGTCGCGCACTTCACCCGGCCGCTGCCCCTGACCGTCATCTGCGACCTGCTGGGGACACCCCGCGTGGACGGCGACCGGCTCGACGCCTGGGACGACGCGGTGCGCAGCGTCACCGCCCTGACGGACGCCGAGGTGATGGCGGCCGTGGAGGAGATGACCGGCTACCTCACCGGGCTCGTCGCCGCCAAACGGGCCCACCCCGCCGACGACATGCTGAGCGCCCTCATCGCGGCCCGCGACGACGGCGACCGGCTGAGCGAGGGCGAACTGATCTCGTTCTGCATCGTCCTGCTCACCGGCGGCTACGGCACCACCTCGGACCGCCTCGCCGGTCTGGTCCACCTGCTGCTGGAACAGCCCGAACGCTACGAACTGCTGTGCCGCGAGCCCGCGTTGATCCCCGGTGCGGTCGAGGAGCTGCTGCGGTACGCGCAGGCCACCGTGGGCGCCAACCTGCGGGTGAGCACCGAGGACGTGGTGCTGGGCGGGGTGACGGTCAAGGAGGGCGAGGCGGTGATCGCGCTCACCTCGTCGGCCAACCACGACGAACGCGTCCACCACCGGCCCGACCTGCTCGACCTCACCCGGGACACCCCGTCACACCTGGCCTTCGGGCACGGCGCCCACTTCTGCGTCGGCGCGCAACTCGCCCGGGTCCAGCTCCAGGAGGCCCTGTCCGGTCTCGTCGCCCGTTTCCCGACCCTCCACGCGGCCGGCGCCCCCGACTGGAAACGCGGCCAGATCACCCGGGCCCCGCGCACCCTGCCCGTGGGGTGGTGACACCCGCACCCCGGGCCGGCCCGCCCCCCGGGGGATCACGGCCGCAGGAACGCCCGGCCGTCACCCCCGGTCACGGCTCCGCCCGCTCCGGTGCGCGTTGCAGGCGGAACGCGTCCGCGAGGACCGCCTGGGCCAGCACCCGGGCCGGGCCGCGCGCCGTGGTGCGCCCCGTGGTGAGGGCGAACTCGATGGTACCGAGGCTGGGCAGGCCCGGCTGGTCGGGCAGCACCCGCAGGCCCGACGGGATCAGGCTGCGGGCGTGCGGCACCACCCCGAGGCCGGCCAGCGCGGCGGCCCGGACCCCGGAGAGGCTGGTGCTGGTGCAGGCGATCCGCCAGGGCCGCCCGTCGCGTTCGCAGACCTCCAGGGCGCGGACCCGGGTGAAGCTGGGCGGCGGGTAGACGATCAGCGGCAGCGGCTCCGCCGGGTCCGTCCGGAAGTCCTCCGCCGCGATCCACACCAGCTTGTCCTGCCGCACCAGTTGCCCCTGTGAGCCGCCGCCGGGCGGGCGCTTGCCGAGTACCAGGTCGAGCCGTCCGTCGGCCAGCTGCTCGTAGAGCACGGCGCTGAGGCCGACGGTGAGTTCGAGGTCGACCTGGGGGTTGCTCCGCCGGAAGCTCCGCAGGATCTGCGGCAGCTCGGTGTGGGCGAAGTCCTCCGAGGCGCCGAACCGCACCCGCCCGCGCACCTGCGTCCGCGCGAAGTAGCCGAGCGCCTGCTCGTGCGCCTCCAGGATCGTCCGGGCGAAGCCGAGCATGGCCTCGCCCTCGCCGGTGAGCTGCACGGAGTGGGTGTCGCGCAGGAAGAGCTGCCGGTCGGCGGCCGTCTCCAGCCGCCGCACGTGCTGGCTGACCGTCGACTGCCGCAGCCCCAGCCGCTGGGCGGCCCGGGTGAAGCCGCCGGTCTGGGCCACCGCGAGGAAGGACCTCAACTGCACCGGATCGAACATCCGGCCATTCTATCCGCTGATATCACGGATCATGATGACAGTGAGTGCCGCCAGCGGGATTCACAATCACCCCGGCGGGCGGCAGGCTGGGGCCATCCCACCCGAACCGCCACCGCGGAGAACCATGCCTCGCCCGAACCACCCGCTCCGCTCCCACCTGCCCCGCCGCCCCGCCCGCCTCCGGGTCGACCCGTTCATCGCCGCCCTGCTGGGCACCGTGGCAGTGGCCGCCCTGCTCCCCGCCCGCGGCAGCGCCGCACCGGCCTTCTCGGACGCCGCCACCGGCGCGGTCGCCGTCCTGTTCTTCCTCTACGGCGCCCGGCTCTCCGCCCGCGAGGCCTGGGAGGGGCTCAGGCAGTGGCGGCTGCACGGCACCGTGCTCGCGGTCACCTTCGGCCTCTTCCCCCTGCTCGGGGTGGCCGCCCACCTGCTGGTGCCGGCGGTGCTGTCGCCACAGCTCTACCAGGGCCTGCTGTTCCTGACCCTGCTGCCCTCCACCGTGCAGTCCTCGATCGCCTTCACCTCCATCGCCCGCGGCAACACGGCCGCGGCGGTCTGCAGCGCGACCTTCTCCAGCCTCTTCGGCATCGTCCTGACCCCGCTGCTCGCCGCCGTGCTCCTGCACACCAAGGGCGGCGTCTCGCCGGGCACCGTGCTGGAGATCGCCGAACAACTCCTGCTCCCCTTCGCCGCCGGCCAGGTGCTGCGCCGCTGGATCGCCGCCTGGATGGCCCGCCACCGCGCCGTCCTCGGCCTGGTCGACCGCGGCTCGATCCTGCTGGTCGTCTACAGCGCCTTCAGCGCCGCCGTGGTGGGCGGGGTGTGGGGTGCCCTCTCCCTGCCCCGACTGGCGGCACTGCTGGGGGTGGAGGCGGCGCTGCTGGGGCTGGTCCTGACCGCGACGCTGCTGGTCGGCCGCTGGCTCGGGTTCGGCCGGGGCGACCTGGTCGCGATCGTCTTCTGCGGCTCCAAGAAGAGCCTGGCCAGCGGTGTCCCGATGGCCACCGTCCTCTTCCCGGGCCCGGCGGCCGGGCTGATGGTGCTGCCGCTGATGCTCTTCCACCAGCTGCAACTGATGGTCTGCGCCGTCCTGGCCCGCCGCTGGGGCGCGCAGGCCGAGGGCGCCGGGGCCACGGCACAGCCGACGGCCGCGCCGGCCCTCGACCACGTGGCCTGACGGACGCCGCGCGCCCTCAGCGGCCGACGACGTCGACGGCCGTTGAACCACTTCACGGTGCCGAGGTCGACCAGGGCCCGGCGCCCCTCCGTCGACCGGCCGGCCGCCGCCTTCCCGGTGTCCGCCCACGCCGGAGGGCCGGACCGCGGCGCTGGACCATTCGAGGCGTATCGGCGGGATCCCCGGGATGGCGACGGCCGGAATTCCTCGCGCCGTGCCACCGTCCCCCTTCGGCCCACCCCGCTCCGAGTGCGAGGGCCACACCCCCGGTCCGACGAAAGAAAGGGAATCCACGTGTCCGTACGCCGAAGCGCCGTCACCGTGTCCGCCGTTCTCGCCGCCGCCCTGTGCACCGCCGTGCCACCGGTCGCCGACGCCGCCCCGACGGCCGCCGCGGAAATCCTGAACTGCACCGTGAACGCCGCCGTCAACTTCAGCCCGCCGCTCTCGGCCGGCCCGGAGGCCACCACCGTGGCGATCGGCGGGACGGTGAGCGGCTGCCTCGACTCCCAGGGCGGCCCGACGGCCGTGACGGGCGGCACCGTCACCGCGACGCTCAAGTTCGGCACGCTCAGCTGCAACCCGCTGACGCCGCCGGCCATGGCGCCGGGTTCCACCGCGACCTTCACCTGGAACCTGAAGGACGGCACGCAGGCGAGCAGCACCATCACCGACATCGCCGTCGTCGACGTCGACGGGGCCGGGACCCTCACCGGCACCGTCACCGGCTCCTCCACCCGCCTGGCCGGGGAGAACCTGACCACCGTCCTCAACATCGACAGCGACCAGCCGATCCTGGACAACTGCGTCGACGTCCTGCTCGGAGTCGGCCAGCCCATCGCCCAGTCGACGCTGACCGCCGACGCCGCCTTCAGCTGACACCAGGCCGACCTGCCGTCCCTCCGCCCCTCCGTCCCGCTGACCTGTCGTCCCTCCGACCCGCGCAGGGCCACCCCGCACGTGGCGGGCCCTGCGCGCGTCGGCGCAACCACCGCACGTTGGCGTCGAGTTGTCACCACGCCTCCCGTCGTCCGACCACCGCCCCGGGTCAGCCCGCAGGGTCGGTGAGCCGGTAGACCGTGATGCCGGCGGCGCTCGCGACGGGGCGGTAGCCGGCGGCGGGGAGGGCGCGGAGGGCTTCGGCCTCGTCGCGGGCGGAGAGGAGCCCGTCCCGCGGGTGGTCGGCTGCCACCACCCAGTCGGGCCGCGCGCCGGGGGCGCCCGGGTAGCGGGGGAAGAGGTAGACCCGGGTGCGGCCGGTGAGTTGGGCCGCGAAGCCGTTGGCGGCGGCCACCTCGGCGCCGTCCGGGATCCGGCGCAGCAGCGCGCTCACCGCGTCGACGGTCGCGTCGCGCTGCCAGGTGGCGGGGCGGGCCAGCTCCGCGAGGGGCTGCGAGGGCAGGGCGGCGGCCGTCACGGCGAGCCCGACGGCCACGGAACCGCGGACCGTCCACCGCCGCAGGCCGTGCCGGGCCCGGAACCGGAGCCGAAGCCGGGTCAGGGCGTCGACGAAGGCGAGGAAGACGATCGGCATCAGGACGGCGCCGTAGTGGAAGTCCGTCCCCCAGTAGGACGGGTTGGTGGACCAGAAGCGCCAGCCCAGCGTCGGCAGGGCGAGCAGGATCAGCGGGGAGCGCAGCGCCAGGAACGCGGTGGGGGCCAGAATCGTGACGACGGTGTGCCACTTCTCGCCGGGCAGGAGCAGCCTGGTCACGGGGTTGCCGGCCGGGCCGTCGACGCTGGAGAGGTAGGTGTAGGCGCCGTCCGGGTTGAGGGCCGGGATGACGACCAGCAGCACCAGGAGCAGGGTGGCGGCGGAGAGCGCGACGACGCCCGCGCCCAGTCGGCGGCGGCCGTGCCAGAACAGGTAGCAGCCGATGACGGCGACCGTCGCCGCGAGGTCCTCCTTGACCAGCAGCAGCGGCAGGGCGAAGCCGACCGCCGACCGCCACTGCCGGAGCATCAGCCGCTCCAGAGAGAACGTCAACAGTGGTACGGCGAAGGCGATTTCGTGGAAGTCGAAGCCGACGGCCTGTTGCAGGCCGACCGACAGCCCGTACGCCACCCCGATGCCCGCGCCCGCCCACCGGCCGACCGCCCGCACCGCGGCCCTGGTCACGGGGACGGCGGACACGGCGACCAGCGCCGCCTGGGCGACCAGCAGGGTGAGCGCGGAGGGGAAGACCCGGTAGAACGGTGCGAGGGTGGCCAGGATCGGGTGGAAGTGGTCCCCGAGCAGGTGGAAGCCCGGCCCCTTCAGCTCGGAGACCGGCGCGCGGCCCTCGGCGTAGCCGCGCACGGCCTGCTCGAAGATGCCCAGGTCGAAGCCGTTCGTCCGCAGGTGCAGGTGACGGGAGACGGACAGCGCGGTGTAGGCGGCGAACAGCACGGCGGCGAGCGCCCAGGGCAGCAGGGCCGCACCCGCCCCCTCGGCGGCGGGCCGCCGCCGTTCGGGCACGGGCCGGGTCTCGGCCGTGGCGCGGGCTGCACGGATCGGGCTCAGGGACAACGGGGGCTCACTTGCGACGAGGCGGACGGGGGAGTGACCCCAGAAGCCTCCGACCAACCCGCTGAAGATCCGCTGAAGAAGTCTGAGCACACCTTCAGGAACCGTGACGCCCCAGTGCGGCACGGGCTTGCCGTAACGGATACTCAGGGGCGAGCTGTTGACGACGTCCGCCTGACGGACCAGGTCGACGAGGTCGGGGTGCCAGCCGTCGAGCAGGGCGAGCAGGTGGTCGCGGACGGCCGGCCAGTCCGCCGGCGCGGAGGGGAGCGGCTCGGGAAGCATCACCACCCAGCGCAGATAGCTCTCGGTGCCGGGCAGCCGGATGTCCGGTGCCAGCTCGGCCGCCGCGAGCCGGGGTGGTCGGCGGAACTCCATCCGGCCCAGCAGCATGCTCACTCCGGAGCCGTGCACGACGGTGCCGAAGCCCGGGACGAGGGCGGCGAACCGCTCCGTGAGCGGGGTGCGCCCGAGGACGGCGTTGCCGGGAACGGTAACCACCTCGGCCTCCCCGCAGGCCGGCCGAATCGCTACCCGGCCGACCCGGCGCACGCCCGGGGGGGCACGGAGGTCCTTCGCGCTCCCCCGGGTTCGGTACGCGCACCAGTGAGCGTCGTTCACGCCGATGGCGGCGGCCACCGCCCGGGCAGTAGTTCCTCCGGGCGCGACCGACCGGCGCCCTCCCGTGAGCCGGTCGGTGCGAGCACGTCCCCACGTGCGGAGGAATCGTGACCAGGTGCTGCATCGTCCAACTGCCCTTCCCGTCCACCCGCGACCCCGATGACCGGCTGTCCGCCTACTACCAGGACTACGACCGCCGCTTCCGCGCCTTCCTCCCGGAGTACTTCATCCCGTCCGACGGGCTCTGGGAGATTCCGCTCTGGGTCGCGCACCTGACCGCCCTGCTGGACAGCACCGCGATCGACTCCTGCTTCGTCGACCTGTCCCGCACCCCTGCCGACAGCGAGGCCTGCGGCGCTCCGATCCTGGCGGCGACGGCACCCGGCGATCTCGTCCTGTTCTCGCCGCTGGCCCAGAACTTCCGGCTCGCCCTGGACCTCGCGGGCGAGCTGGAACGCGCCGGGCGGCGCGTCGTCCTGGGCGGGAACATGGCCCCGCTGGCACCCGAGGGCTCCGTGCACGCCGTGCACCGCGGGCAGCTCGACGCCGGTTTCGCGGCCGTCCTGGTCGAGTTGGCCTCGGGGCGGGGCGGCCGTACGGAGAAGCGGGCCGCCCTCGGGCTGGTGGCCGAGCCCATCACCTGGGCACCGGACTACCGCCATCTGGACGGCTACAGCGGCAAGGTGCCGATGCTGCGGCTCAACGCCAGCCACGGCTGCCTGTACAAGTGCGCCTTCTGCGGTGACGCCTGGAGCAAGCAGCTCACCCTGGTGGGGAACAGCGCCCTCCGCGCCGAAGTGGACCAGCTCGCCGACCGTTTCCCGGACACCCGGCTCGTCTACGTCGGCGACAAGACCTTCGGACAGTCGCGGGAGGCGGTCCGCAACCTGCTGGAGGTGTTCCGCGACCGCCCCGGCTACAAGTTCATCGTGCAGACCCACGTCCTCCAGGTGAAGGAGTGGGTCATCGAGGCGATGCTCGAACTCGGTGTCGTGGCGGTCGAGCTCGGCTTCGAGTCGGCCGACTCCCAGATGCTCAAACGGCTCGGCAAGCTGTCCCGCGGGCTCGACGACTACACCGAGCGGATCCACGCGCTGAGCGACACCGGCCTGAAGGTGGTCCTCAACATGATGGGCGGACTGGACGAGGAGACCGAGGAGTCCCACGCGCAGACCGTCCGCTGGCTGGAGGCGAACCGCCGGGCCCTGTGGCTCTTCAACCTCTACAACTTCGTCCCCTACCCGCTCACCCCCGACTTCCAGCGCCTGCGCGAGCGCATCTTCACCTGGGACTTCGCGCAGTGGCGGGAGGACGCCCCGGTGGTCTACCGGCCCAGCCACCTGACTCCGGAGCGCAGCTGGGAGCTCTTCCAGGAGAAGATCGCCGCCGCCCACCGCATCGTGCGCACCCCCGTACCGGCCCACCCCGACCACCCCGACCACCCTGACCACTCCGGCCACTCCGCAAGGGAGACCGCATGAACCAGCCCCCCACCCAGCCCCCTTACCAACTCCCCGACTTCGAGGCGCTCCACCGCAGCGTCAAACCCGAGGAGTTCGAGACCGACCCGCTGCCCGGGTGGGCCGGCCTCGCCACCCTGTTCGGTGCCCCCGCCGCCGACCGGGCGCAGGTCGACGTCGGGGAGGACGGCTGGGTCGCGGCAGGCGTCCCGTACGACGCGACCGCCAGCTCCCGTCCGGGCGCGGCCGAAGGGCCGCGCGCGATCCGGCAGGCGAGCCTGGTGTTCTCCAGCTACCTCACCAGCCTGGGCCAGTGGAAGATGCTGGACACCCGCAGCGGCCGGACGTTCCGCTACCGCGCCCCGCGCGTGGCCGACGCGGGGGACCTGCACATCTACCCGACCGACACCATCCGCACCTTCCAGGCGGTCGCCGCCGGGAGCCGGCGGCTGAGCGGATCGGCGCCGCGCCTGGTCTTCCTCAACGGAGACCACTCGACCACCTTCCCCACCTTCGCGGGCTTCCGCGCCGGCCGGCTGGACCGGGGCGCGCGACGGGTGGGATTCATCAACATCGACCACCACTTCGACTTCGGGAACTGGAGCACCCTGCACGGGCCGCTCTACCACGGGTCGAACTCCCGCCGGATCAGCGAGCTCCCGGGGATGCACCCCGAGGACATCGCCTTCGTGGGCGTCGGCGACGTGACCAGGTACGACCAGTTCCGCGGCCTGCTCGACCGGGGCTTCCACGTGGTGCCCGGATCGCAGATCCTGCGCCAGGGCGCGGCCTCGGCCCTGCGCCCGCTCGTCGAACAGCTCGGCGAGCGCTGCGACACCGTGTACGTGTCGCTCGACATCGACGTCCTCGACAGCGCCGTGGCGACCGGAACCGGCCACGTGACCATGGGCGGCATCGACACCGGACACCTCCTGGACGTCTACGAGGAGTTGCGCGCCCTGCCCGTGGAGGCCGTGGACATCGCGGAGGTGGCCCCCCGCTACGACCCCTCCGGCAGCACCGCGCAGCTCGCCGCCCGGCTGCTGTTCGAGTTCCTCTTCCGCAGCGAGAGCGCCGCGCCCGACCTGGCCCCCTGGACCGACCCGCGCCAGGAACCGTGATCCGTCCCGTCCCCTCTCGGGGCCTGGTCACGACATCGAGTAGTGCCCGGTGTCCACCCGCCGCCCCAACGCCAGGTACCCCGCCGCGGCCACCGTGCCGAGGACCGCGCAGCACCCCCAGAGGGCGCCCCGGCCGGCGTGGTCCAGCAGCAGCCCGCCGGCGACCGGCCCGAGGAGGGAGGCCGCCGACCAGGCCAGCGAGTTGACTCCCTGGTAGCGCCCGCGGGTGCTCGTCGCCGAGAGCTCGCTCACCAGACTCATGCTCGTGGGTGCCTGAATCATCTCGCCGAGCGTCCAGATCCCCACGGTGGCGGCGTAGTAGAGGGCGGAGGAGCCCGCGAACGCGGTGAGGCCGAAGCCCGATCCGGTGAGCAGCGCGCTGACCAGCAGCAGCATCCCACGGTGCTGTCCCTTCGTCAGGCGGGTCACCGGGATCTGCAACAGGACGATCAGCAGACCGTTGATCCCGATCACCACTCCGTACTGCGTGCTGGTCAGCCCGGCCTTGCCCATGTCCACGGCGAGCGTCGTGTTGCCCTGCTGGAGCATCAGCCCGAAGGCGAAGGACAGCCCGACCAGCGCCATGAAACGCCGGTCCCGGAAGACCGTGCCCAGCCCGGCACCCGGCCCGGCCCCCGGCCCGAGACCCGGCCCGGCGGCGTCCCGCTGCGGCTCGACGGGCCGGGTCTCCGGGACCCTGACGAAGACCACCACGGCGCAGAGCAGCGTGGACAGGGCGTCCACGAGGAAGAGCACCCGGTAGTCGTGGGCGGCGACCAGCCCGGCCAGCGCGGCCGATACGCCGAACCCGATGTTGATCGCCCAGTAGTTCAGCGCGAAGGCACGGGCCCGGTCGGCGGCCGGCACCAGGTCCGCGATGATCGCGGACGTCGCCGGTCGGGAGGCGTAACTGCTCAGTCCGACCAGGAACGCCGTCGAGGCGATCGCCAGCTGCCCGTCGGCGAAACCCAGGGCCGCCGTGGTGAGCGCGGTGAGCAGTTGGGCGGCCAGCAGGGTGGGCCGCCGGCCGATCCGGTCCGCCAGCACACCGCCGACCAGCGCGGCGATCGCCGAGCCGAGGCCGATGAGCGAGGCGACCACCCCTGCGTACGAGGCCGAATAACCACGGTCCGCGGTGAGGTAGAGCGCCAGGAACGTGACCACACCGCCGAGCCGGTTGACCAGGGTCGCGACCCAGAGCCACCAGAAGGCACCTGGGAGCCCGCCGAGCGACTCGGCGACCGAACGGTGGAACCGGACGATCGGCCCGGCAGGGGCAGAAGCGGTCATGGGGCGGCTCCCGAGCGACGAACGCCCGTCAGACGGTGGCGAACCCGCCGGAACGGCCACGCACCGAGACGGGGGCCCAGGCGGCCAGGCCACCCGAACCGGCCCCATCCTGCCCTGCCCGAGCCACCCCCGCACGTCTCGGCGAGTCGCTCGAATCCCACCCCGCCCCCACTGACCCGGATCCAGAACTCAAACCGGATAAGCCGTTATGGGAGAAGCTGTATTTGCAATGACCTGCACGGACCGTTCTTGACTGATCGTCACTAAAGAAATTGCGAAGGGGCGCGGCGGGGCCTCGGGTAGGCTCCCCGAGCATGTCTCAACCTGCGTGGCGTGCCGCATCCGCCGACTGGTCGATCCGTTGGGGTGCGGCGTCGAGGAGTTACGGTTCGTCAAGGAGCCTGATACCGGCGCTGGATGTCGTACGCGTCGGACTGGATCGTGGCGCCCGCACTCCCGGAGTGGGACCGTCCGATTCCGGCAGGAGTGCCTTTCCCGGGTGTGCGACCCGATGACCACGCCGGCCGTGGAGGAGATCGTCACGCCGCCGTTGCGGCTCGCGGGCGAGCCGCGCCGGCCCGCCTCGGGGCAGGTCGCGGCGCGCGTGACGTACCTGGGCGCGTGGTGATCCGCCGCATCCGACGGCTGGTCCGCCTCGTGGTGCCGGACCGCAAGGGCCTGTCGCTGGCCTGGAGCACGATCAGGGGGCGCAAGGGCGGCTTCGTCGGCTCCTTCGTCGCGATCGCCATGGGCTCGGCGGTGATCACCGCCTGCGGGATCCTGCTGATGTCCGGGCTCAGCAGCGGGGTGGCCCCCGAACGCTACTCGGGCGCGGCGGTGGTCCTCGGCGCGGAGCAGTCGTACTGGCTGGACGAGAGCTCCGAGGTCCGCTACAGCGAGCGCGTCACGCTGCCCGCCGACAAGGTCGCCGCCGTCGCCGCCGTGCCCGGTGTCCGCTCCGCCGTCGGCGATGTCGACGTCGAGGTCGGCGTGCTGGCCCCGGACGGCCGCGCGGTGGGCGGCCCGGACGGCTTCCCCGTGGTCGGGCACGGCTGGTCCGCCGCGGTGCTCGGGCCGTTCGCGGTGCGTGCGGGCAGCGCGCCCGCCGGGCCCGACGAGGTCGTACTCGACGCCGGGCTCGCCGCGCGCGCCCACGTGTCGCCCGGCGCGACGGTGCGGCTCGTGGTCGGCTCGGTCGCGTCGCCGTACCGCGTGGTGGGCGTCGCCGCCCCGCCGGGGGGCGGGTTGGGCCGCCAGTCCGCGGTGTTCTTCACCGACGGCCGGGCGGCCGAGCTGTCCGGCCGTCCGGACCGGGTGGACGCGATCGGTGTGCGGGCCGGGCCCGACGTCACCCCGGAGCAACTGGCCGGCAGGATCACGGCCGCCGTGCCGGGGGTGGTGGCCCACACCGGCGCGGAACGCGGCGACGTGGAGTTCTTGGACGTGGGCGACGCCCGCAGCCTGGTGGTCGAGACGTCGGCGTCGTTCGGCGGCACCATGGTGCTGATCGTGGTGTTCGTGGTGGCGAGCACGCTCGCGCTGTCGGTGCGGCAGCGCGGGCGCGAACTGGCCCTGCTGCGTGCCATCGGCGCGACGCCCCGGCAGATCCACCGGATGATCGGCGCCGAGATGACCCTGGTGTCGTTGGCGGGTGCCCTGGTCGGCGCGATCCCCGGCGTCGTCATCGCGTTCGTGATGCGCGGCGTGTTCGTCCTCGCGGGCGCGATGCCCGCGGACTTCCGGATGGACGTGGGGTGGCTGCCCTTCCTCGCCTCGCTGGTGCTGTGCATGACCAGCGCCCGGCTCGGCGGCTGGCTGGTCGCGCGCCGGGTGTCCGGGACCAGCCCGGTCGAGGCGCTCGGGGACGCCGCCGTCGAGCCCGGGAGGATCGGCCGGGTCCGGTTGGCCATCGGCTTCCTGCTCGTCCCGCTCGGGCTGCTGCTGACCTCGGGCGAGGTGGCGGTGTCGGGTGACTCCGCCGCCGACACCGCGGCGAGCGCGGTCCTGTTGTTCGTCGTGGCGCTGGGGTGTGTCGGCCCGCTGCTGATCAGAGGCGCCGTCGTGCTGTTCGGCCCGCGCCTGAACCGGCAGTCCAAGGCCCCCGGCTTCCTCGCCCAGGCCAACGCGCGAGCCGATGCGCGGCGACTCGCTTCGGCCGTCACCCCGCTGGCCATGGGCGTGACCCTGGCCGCCGTGCAGGTGTTCGGCGCCTCCACGACGATCGCGGCGTCGCAGGAGCAACTCGACGCCGGCCTGCGGGCCGACCACGTGCTGACCTCGTCGTCCGGCGCCGGGGTGTCCCCGGAGGTCGTGGACGGCGTGCGCGGCGTGCCCGGCGCCGCCGTGGCGACGCCGGTGGCACGGATGCGGGTGCTGCTGACGTTCCCGTCCGAGAACAGCACCGCGACCAAGGTCTTCGCCGCCCAGGGCGTCGCGCCCGAACGGCTCTCCGAGACCATGGACCTCAAGGTGGTCGAGGGCGACACCGCGGAACTGCGCGGCGAGACGGTGGCGTTGAGCCGCGCCGTCGCGGACACCGTCCATGCGCAGCGCGGTGGGACGGTCGACCTGCGGCTCGGCGACGGCACGGCGGTCAGGCCGAGGGTGGTGGCGGTCTACGAGCGGGGCTCGGGCTTCGGGGACGTCACCCTGCCCAACGACCTCGTCGTCGCGCACACCACCGCGCGGGTCGACACCGCCGTGCTGGTCAGGTCCGCGGACGGGACCGACCCGAAGGCGCTCGCCGACGCGCTGCGCGGCGCGGTCGGACGCTACCCGACGGTCCAGGTGGGCGGCCAGGAGGCGTTCAAGGCCGCGCCCGGGGGCGGCGGTTCGGGTGACTGGGCGCTCAACCTCCTGTTCCAGACCGTGCTGTTGGGCTACATCGCCATCGCCGTGGTGAACACCCTGGTGATGGCGACGGCGGCGCGGGTGCGCGAGTTCGCGATGCTGCAACTCATCGGCGCCGACCGGGCCCAGGTCCGCGCGATGATGAACGGCGAAGCCAGGATCGTGGTCTTCTCGGCGCTGCTGTTCGGTCTGCTGGCGACGATCCCGCCCCTGGTCGGCATCAGCCTCGGGCTGACGGAGTCACCCGTTCCGTCCGTCTCCCCCTTCGGCCTCGTCGGCCTCGTCGCGATCGTGGCGGTCACCGTCGCGCTCTCCTGGGGTTCGATCGCGGTGGCCACCCGGTCCGCCCTGCGGCCGGCGCCGGTCGACGCGATCGGCGGGCGCGAGTGAGCCGCCCGGCGAGCGGCTGATGCGGCCCGCCGACCGCTCACCGCCGACCGCTCACCGCTCACCGCTCACCGCTGACCGCTGACCGCTGACCGCTGACCGCGACTGACAACGACTCCTGCCGCCACCGGCGGTGGGCGCACCCGGGTCCCGGAATGCCGATGTACGGGCTTGAACATCCGGGCTTCGAAGCTGCCAGACTGGAAGCTGCCGGACTGGGAGAACGGCTCAGGGGCGGATGGCGACGGCCCCGTAGCAGGAGGCCGCTGCGTCGGTGATGTGCTCGGTGTCGTCCGCAGGCGCCGCCGGGTGCCAGCGCGGAGTGGCCGCGACGCCCGGCTCCAGGAGGTTCCAGCCGGTGAAGAACTGCGCGAACTCGTCACGAGTGCAGGCGGCGACGGGGGTTCCCGCGGCGGTGTAGACCTGGATGAGCCGAGCGGTCTCCTCGGCGGCGAAGTCCTGCGTGAAGTGGCTGACCACCAGCGCGGAGCCGCTGGGCAGCTGTGCCTTGAGTCCTTCGGTGATCCGCTGGGCATCGAACGGCACGAAGTGCAGCAGGGCGTTCATGCTGAGCGCGATCGGCTGGGTGAAGTCCAGGATCGCCCGGGCCGAGTCCAACAGGTCACCGGGCTCGCGCACATCGGCCTGCACGTAGGCGGTGACGCCCTGCGCGGTGCCGCGCAGGAGCGCCTGAGCGTGGAGGAGCACGATCGGGTCGTTGTCGGCGTAGACGACCTTGGCGTCCGGTGCGACCGACTGCGCGACCTCGTGCAGGTTCGGCGAGGTGGGGATCCCGGTGCCGATGTCGAGGAACTGTCGGATCCCGGCCTCGGCGAGCAGTTGCGTCGACCGGCGCATGAAGGCACGGTTGGCGCGCGCGGCGGAGCGGGCGTAGGGGAAGACCGCCAGGGCCCGGCCGGCGGCCTCACGGTCGGCGGGGAAGTTCGTCGTGCCGCCGAGGTAGTAGTCGTACATCCGTGCCGAGTGGGCCAGGTGTATGTCGAGGTTGACCTCTACGTCGTCGGTCCTGGCGGTGCCGTCCGTCATGCGTTCCCCCTGATACGTCATCGACTCGCCCTGCGCAGGACAGGACCGATCCGCGCCCGTGCCACCGTGGCGAACGGTGGCGGACCCTGGCGCGGCCCCTTCCACTATGCCCACACGCCCGAACGGCCAAGCAAGGGCCGCCGCCGGTGACGACGCGACCGTGAAGCAGGACGACCGAATCAGAGCATGTAGTGACTCACTCTGACCATGTTCCGCACGGTATCTCCATCATCCGCCGCACCTTATGTCTGATCTCGAAACACCTTGTCGCGGTTTAACATCTCGGCATCCAATCCGCCTTAATGTTCCTACCAGGGAAGCGAGTTCCCGCTGTGACCGCCGCACGGCCGTGGGGTTCAGCCACGGTCGGCGGCCCGCGCCGGACGGCAGCCGACAGGCGTGCCGCAGGGGAGGAATGGGACGTGACCGAGAGCGACCGGGTGGTCGGAGACCGGGACCGCCTGACGTTCGACGCGTTCTGCGACACGCACGAGGGGGCGTGGACCGGGTTCGCCCGCGCGCGCCTTCGCGACGACGACGCCGCACACAGAGCGGTGGAGATCGCGAAGGTCCGCGTGTGGAAGGAGTGGCCGCGCATCCTGCGCGAGAAGATCCCACCGTTCCACGCCTGGACGATCCTCAAGGAGGAGATCGGCGCCACCCTGGCGGAACTGATGATGAACGGCGAGCCGCTGCCCACCCAGGCGAGCGTCCCCGGGTGGGTCTACGCCGTGCGGATCGCCGCCGAGCGGGCGCAGCACCTGATGGAGACCGGGGGCAGTCACGAGCAACTGTACGTCGCGCTGCGGCGGTTGTCCGAGCGGCGACACGACGTGATCGTGCTGCGCTACCTGCTCGACCTGCCGGACGAGCAGATCGCCGACTGCCTGGGGACGACCGAGGCCAACGTCCGTTCGACCGCGAGCCAGGCTCTCGACCGTCTGGCCGCGGCACTCGGCGGCCGACGCGGGGAGAGCCGGTGAGCACCGAGCACGACCGGGCCCTGCACCCGAACATGGCCGGCATCCACCTGCCCACCCGGGCCCCGCGACCGCAGCCAGGGGGCACGGGCGTCTCCTGGGAGCGGCTGCTGACCGCCCCGAGTCCGCTGTCCTCCGAGCACAAGCAGGCGGCCCACGAACTCGACCTCGCCGCGTCCCTGGTCCTCTCGATGCCGTCCGCCGCGGCCTCCCTGGGCCTCCTCGTCAACGCCGAGCAGATCCACCCCGAGGGCGCCCTCGTCCTCGGCGCGCTGCTGTACGTCGCGGGCCATCGCGACGGCGCCCAGTTCTGGTGGCAGTTCGCGGCCGGCGGCGGTTCCTACACCTCCGCGTCGTTCCTGAGCCTGTTGCACCGCAGCATCGGGGAGTTCCTGGACGCGGAAGTCTGGCGCCAACAGGCCGAAGCACTGGCCACCAACCCCCGCCCGCCACAGCGTGTCCTGAGCACTCCTCACGCACTGCTGCCGGCCCAGGTGCTCACCGACATCCTCGCCCGGTGCCACTACGGCCTCGACGTGAAGCTGCCCCCCCGCCTCGCGGCCGTCATCCACCAACTCCCCGTCGCCGGCGACGACCCCGAGTACGGCGAACTCCCCCAGATGAGCAGCACCCTCGTCCGCGACCTCACCGACGAACGCTAGCGATCCCGTCCGCATCGCTTGAGAAGCGCTACGGCTAAGCACTCGACAGGGCGTCGCTCCTGGTGGCATGCCACCAGGAGCCGCCCCGACGCTGCTGGAACGCGGTTGGATGCTCGCATCCTCGTCTCACGGCAGCCAGCGGGCAGCCTGCTCCCGCGTCACCCGAGCAGAGTCGACGTACCACAGCCCGTTCGGCTTGTCCCAGCGGGCTTTGAGGAGCGCTTTGGCCTCGTCCTTCTCCTCAAACGGGACTCCGAGATAGAGTCGGCCGTCCACGACGTCCCCGGGGCGAATCCTCGCCGCACCGGGTGAATCGGGTGCAGCGGGGCCGGATGTGCCGGGTCCCGCAGCAATGTCATCCACCCTTGCCACCTGCGGATTCCACGCAGCCCGTTCCTTACGGGCCCGGTCGATGACCCGGCTGACACGTTCACAAGACGCGGGGTCAGTGAAGCGCATCATCAGATCGGTCGGCCCGCTGCTCGCAAGCAGGTTGAGCGAACCGTGCCACAGCACGGTGCTGTCGAGGATGAGGACCTTCTCGTGCATCCGTTCGCGGAAGCCCACCTGACAGCCGGCCGCTGTGAGGATCTCGACCTGCTTTTGGTGACGGGCCGCCCCGGCCGCCTCCCGCTGCTCCTCGGGTGCCCGGGTATGGACGACGACCCGCACACCCTCGGCCGCGCGGGCACCGAGTAGTGCGGACCAGCGCCGCACCGGCTGCGGGTCGAGGAAGGCACAGTAGACCTCGATGCTGGTCCGGGCCCGGGCGATGTCCCACTCCACAGCCTTCTGCACCTCGTCGGCGGGGAAGAAGGCTGGCCGCGCCAGCTCCTCCTCGGACAGGACCGCGAGCTGGGCCGCTTCCCGGGTCGGGATCAGCTGGTCGGCCGAGATCACCTGGGCGTGGCTCTCCAGATGATCGAGCATGACCCTGGCTTCACTACGCACGCCGAGGTGCTTGCGCAGATGTTCGACGTCGGCGACGACGACCAGGTGGTCCTGGGCTCGGCTCAGCGCAACATTGAGCAGACGGCAGGTCTGGGAGGAAAGACCGGCTCCGGCGTAGAAGATGCCAGGGTCTTTTCCAGCGCCGACGGCGGTGTCGAAAACGACGATCGGTCGCTGGCTGCCCTGGAACCGGTGGATGGTGTCGACCAGACCTTCGTAGTCCTCCCCGAACCGGTACTTCAGGCTTCCTTTCAGCGCTTTGACCTGCGCGCGGTAGGGCGCAATAACCGCCAGCCGGTCGGTCGCCCGCTCCCCCGGTCCGGATTCCGCCATCCCCCACTTGCGGCCCGGGAGCACTCCCTCGTACTGGAGGCCACGGACGAGCTCGTGGACGACGGCCTCGTTCACGGTGTTGGCCCGATAGTCGGGGCCCGGGATGCGCTGCTTGGAGGTGTCGATGAGGATCACGGGAACATCGACCAGCGAGTTGAAGGGGATCCGGCTGCTGTCGGGCCGACCGGTGGTCAGCGGCGCGTCGGGGTAGGCGACGGCGTTGACGAGTCGGCAGATCGGCGCGCGCATGCGGTACTGGGTGTCCAGGGCCACCAGGCGCGGATCCTGGCGTACAGAGCCGTTCTCCCCCACCAGGCCTGCCGCGTGGAAGGTGTCACGTGCGGCCCAGTGTCGCGCATGCGTGCGCTCATCCTCCGAGGCCTTGCGATCGCCGTCCCCCTTGGTGACGGCAGGCAGTTGCCGGAAGTCACCTGCCATGACGATTCGCTTGCCCGCCAGGCCGGCTGCCAGCCAAGCCGAGGGCAGGCTCACCATGCCCGCCTCGTCGACCACCACGACGTCCACCCGGTCGAGCAGCTTGCGCGACTGCACCGCCTTGGCCACCGTCGCTCCCATGACCCGGCACCGGGACCGTAGGGTCTGCTTGATGCGGGCGAGCTGCCGGTCGAGCTCCTGGATGCGCTCGTGCAGGGTGCCGACTTCGTGAACCAGTGCCGCGTACGCCGGAAGACTTTCGAGCCGGGGCCGAAGACCTGCGAGGCTCCCACTGGTCGCGCTGATCCGGGCGGCCAGTTCCTCCGACTGCTTCCACGCGGCAGCGCCGATGTACTGAGCGGTGAGGGCAGCCTCGGTGGCCTGGGCGAGTTCCTCCCGTAGTGCGGCAAGCTGCTTCTCCTTTCGACCAGCGCGGAAACCCTTCGGCTCTCCCACCTCGCTGATGGCCAAGCGCAGCCGCGCTGCCTCTGCCTCCGCCCGCAGGGCATCCCGTTCCGCAACCCCAGCCGAAGCGGCCGCGTTCTTGTGAACCTTCCGGTCCTCTGCGAGGCGCTGCTCCAGCTCCGTGGCTTCGTCGCGCAGGGCGACGCCGACGCGGGCCCGCTGCAGGGCCTCCCGCGCAACCCGCACCTCCTCGTCCAGCTGCGCCGAGACCCGGCCCGCGAGCCGGGTCGGGTCGACGAAGTCTCCGTACCGCTCGCGCAGCGATGGCAGTTCGATCTCCCCGGCCCGCTGGACGAGGCCCTCGGCGAATCCCGCCTCGGCCCTCAGGAGGTCGCAGATCCGCTCCAGGGCCTGATCGACGGCGACCTTGGTCGGTGCCAGGAACAGGACGTTGTGTCCCTGCCGGACGTTGCCCTCCACGATGTGACCGACGACATCGGTCTTCCCCGTGCCTGGCGGACCCCAGAGGAACAGTGCCTCGCTCGCGAGGGCCTGGGCGACTGCGGTCCGCTGACGCGAGTTGAGCTTCAGCCCGTGCCAGTCGGCCACCCATCGTCCGGGGTCCGCGGCCCGGCCCACCTCCGGCGTTCCCTGTCCGACGGCCCACCCGGCACTCTCGACCCGGATACCCCCGTCGTTCGAACCTGCAGCCTGCAACCGTTCGGCCAGGACCAGCAGGCCCGCCGAATCGTCCTTCCGCACCTGAACGTTTCGCACTCCGGCTGGCAGGCCTTCAGCCGTCACCAGCCTGACCTTGCCATCCGGCATCGGTGACGCCTCCCCCGGGATCCAGGCGCCGCGCGCCTGCGACGGGCGGACGAGAACCGGACTGCCGTCGAAGGACCCCGGCCACCTGCGGCAGCCGAAAAGGTACTCGTACCGGCCCTCCGATGCTGACACCGGCCGCCCGTCCGACAGCGACGCCTTCTCCACATCCGTGGCGTCGTCGCGGCGTTCCGCACGGATCTCCGCCTGCACGGCGGCCAGAAGCTCGGAAACCGGGTACGGCTGCTCGACCTGCGTCATACGTGTGCGCTCCCCCACGGCGAATGCATAGTGCTCTGTCCACTGTACGGAGCGCGACCGATTTCAGAGCCGGCTTCCACCAAGCCTCTGCCTACAAGGACATGCGACTCCACACCCGGCGATGGTAAACGGTAGATTGGCAAAGGAACATGTTTACGTCGCCAACACAGTCATCCTTTTCGGCAGAGGCCACTGGCGTGTACGGTGGCCCAATGAAGGACGACGCTCGCCCCACCCCTGATCCGCTGATCACCGGTGCCGAGATCGCCCGGTTGGCCGGAGTGACGCGAGCCGCCGTTTCCAACTGGCGACGGCGCTACGACGACTTCCCGGCACCGGCCGGCGGCGGGTCGACCAGTCCGCTCTTCGACCTCGCTGAAGTGAACGCCTGGCTCGCTAAGCAGCGCAAGGGCCACGACGTGTCCGACGAAGTGCAGCTGTGGCAGGGCCTGCGCGGTGTCTTCGGGGAGGACGTCGTCCAGGGACTGGCGGCAGTGGCCCGGCTACTTACCGACGAAACACCTCCACCTCAGCTCGGGCCCGAGATCACTCGACAGGTGCTGGAGCTCGCACGGGCCACCTCCAAGGCCGAACTGATGACCGCTCTCACGGAGCGTTTCCTCGATGCCACCCGCCGCGCCGGCTCCGATCAGGTCTCCTCCCCCCGGATCGTCCGGGCGGTGCAGCACTTCGTGGGCCCGATCCCGGATGCGGCGACCATTCTGGACCCGGCCTGCGGCATCGGCACTCTGCTGCTCTCCCTCGGTCCGGACAGCGGCCCGGCCCGGTACGGTCAGGAAATCGACGCCGCGATGGCTGAGGTCGCCCGGCTCCGCGCCGGGCTGCTCGGCCGTACCCCGACCGAGGTCCGGGCCGGGGACTCCCTGCACGACGACAAGTGGGCAGGACTCAAGGTCGACCTCGTCGTCTGTGATCCGCCCGTGGCCTCGCCCGACTGGGGACGGGAGGACCTCCTGCTCGACGCGCGGTGGGAGCTCGGCACCCCCTCGCGGGCGGAAAGCGAACTCGCCTGGCTCCAACACGCGTATGCGCACACGGCCACCAGCGGCAAGGTCGTCATGGTGATGCCCGCCTCCGTCGCCTACCGGAAGGCCGGCCGTCGCATCCGTGCGGAGCTCGTCCGCCGGGGCATCCTCACCCAGGTCGTCGCCCTCCCGGCCGGAACCGCGTCAGCGCACTCCCTTCCCGTTCACCTGTGGATCCTCGTGCGCCCCGACGGCCGCATCGCACAGACCGTCCGCATGGTGGACCTCACCGCCAACGCACCGGACGGCCCCCTCTCCCCCGAACCCGGCCAGGTGGTCGACGTCCCGCTCATCGATCTCCTGGACGACACCGTCGATCTCACCCCGGGCAGCCACATCGGCAGCATCAACCGGGACTACCTCGTCGAGTACACGGCCCTCCTCGGCCAACTGCAGGAGCAACTCCGCGCCCTGGAGGCGCTGCTGCCCCGGCTCACCTCCGGGGGCGGACCGGGCACCCTCGACACCGCATCGGTCAGCGTCACCGATCTCACCCGCGCCGGGCTCATCGAGTACGCCGAGGGCGAGCCGGTCTCCGTCAGCGAACACCTCGACACCGACTACCTGCGCGGGTTCCTGGTCAGCCCCGCCAACAAGCGCCGCTCCACCAGCAGCAGCGGCACCTTCCGCACGGACACCCGGGGTTCCCGCATCCCCCAGCTGGGCATCGAGGCCCAACGTCACTACGGAGCGGCCTTCCGCGCGCTCCAGGGGGTCGAGACCTGCACCCGCCGGCTCGTCCAGCTCAGCAAACAGGCAACCGAGCTCGCCCGTGAGGGGCTCACGAACGGTGCTCTGAATCCTCCGCCTGGGGACGCCTGACCCGCCCGCCTACCCGCGCGCGGGCAGGAAGCCGCTCGGGGCCCCGCTCCACGAGACGGCAAGCGCCTCCCGCGCGCGGGTGCACGCCACGAAGAGCAGGCACCGTTCACGCAACATGTCCGTCGCGTGCAGCGCCTCGTCCACCTCGACCGGAGTGATCTCCCGCGCGAACGGCACAGCGCTCGCGCTCACGCCGAGCACGGCCACCGCGCGGAACTCCAGCCCCTTCATGGCGTGCATGGTGGCCAGCCGTACACCGTCCGTCTGCGGCGCCGGACCGTCCTTCACGCGCACCGCGGGCACCCCGTCAGCGGCCAGCCTGTCGCGGACCTTGTCGAGCAGCACGTTGAAACGGCTTGCGACACCGATATCGGCGGGACGGATCCCCTGGGCGATCCACCCCTCGATCCGCTGGACGAGCGCGGCGATCTCCGCCTGCTCGGAGCCGTGGCCTTCGACAACGGGCCTGCGCCCGTGGAGGAGCGAGCGGTACCCGGTGAGACTGTCCGTCCCCTCGCCGCCCAGGTCCTCGACCGCGGCCGGCCCCATGACCCCGGTCGACCACGCGAGGATCTCCTCCGTGCTGCGGTAGTTGATGCGCAGCCTGCTCGTCCGGCCCTTCACCTGGATCCCCAGCGAGGTCAGCGACACCCGCGAGTCGTAGATGCGCTGGTGCGGGTCGCCCGTGATGAACAGATCATCCGGTCCGGACGCGGCGGCGGCCCGAAGGACCCGCCACTGAGCGGGGTGGAGGTCCTGCGCCTCGTCGACGACGACGTGGTCGTAGCGTGCTGCCGTGCCCGCGAGCACCCGCGCCGCCTGGGCGCACACTTGGAGGTGGGTGACCGACTTCCGTGACTTCAGCTCAGCCTCGAACATCTCGACGGCCGACCAGAGCACTCTGCGCCGCCCGGCAAGGAGCGCCCGTCCACGCCCCGGACGGTCGGAGGCCAGGTAGCCGTCGAGCGTGCGCAGGTCATGGGCGAGGACCACGTGCCGGTACTCCTAGGCCCAATGCCGGTGACTTTGTGGTCGGTGTCTCGTTGGTTGTGGTGTGGCGAGGGTGGGGCAGGTCAAGACGCCTGCGAGTGAGCGGATA
>NZ_JBWKEQ010000025.1:0-54833 GCF_056435365.1 Kitasatospora sp. NPDC043949
CCCCCCCCCCCCCCCCCCCCCCCCCCCCCCCCCCCCCCCCCCCCCCCCCCCCCCCCCCCCCCCCCCCCCCCCCCCCCCCCCCCGCCGCCGTTTCGGGCCTCGGTCACTGCTGGGGGGGGGGCGGTTTACCGCTCGGCCCACTCGACCAGTTCGATCACGACCCCGTTCGGGTCGGTGACCTGGAACAGCTTCTCGCCCCACGGCTCCTCGCGCAGCGGCAGGGTGATCTCGACCCCTTCGCCGCGCAGCCGCCGCTCCTCGCCGGCGAGGTCCTCGACGACGAACGCCAGGATGACGCCGGTCGCGGTCCGGTCGCGCTGGTCCTCGGGCAGCACCTCCAGGCCGCGTCGCAGGCAGACGACGCCGACCCCGCCGCCGGGGTGCTGGAGCGAGACGAAGCCGTCGGCCGACATCTCCTCGGTGTAGCCGAAGTGCCGCTGGAGGAAGGCGGCGGAGGCGGTGGCGTCCTCGACGGTCAGGGCGAGGGTGGTGGTGGTGATCTGCATGGCGGAGCCCTCTCGTCGGCGCGAGCGCGCGGTTATCCCGTACGCTGTACACTATACATAGTACGGAGAATCACGCGAGGGGTGTCCGCCCTGGGGTCGGACGCGGGGGAAGGGCGTGGGGAAAAGCCGTGGGGAAAAGCCGTGGGGAGGCTCCCTGGTGGGAGCCTCCCCACGGCTCGGTGCGGTGCGTCAGGTGCGGGGTGTCAGTAGACGCAGGGGATGCCGCCGTCGCTCTGGGCGTCGACCGACGGGCCCTGTACGGGCAGGTTGGCCGCCGGGTCGGACGGGGCCCCGGTCGCGCCGCCGCCCGGCGCTGCGGCGCCGGTCTTGTCGTCGGTCGCGCCGGTGAAGCCGGTGCCGAGGGTGACGACCACCCGGTCGGCGGGGGCCGACGCGGACTCCGTGGCGGTGACGCCGTAGCGGGCGGCGATCTGGTCGGCCGCCTCCTTGGCGCCCTTGCCGTAGGCCACGGTGGTGGTCTTGGGCTTCGCGGCGGCGCTGCCGGTCTTGCCCGCCTTGAAGCCCATCGCGACCAGGGCCTTGGATTCGGCGGTGGAGGAGACCCCGGCGGCCGTGGAGGCGTTGAAGACGTCCACGGTGGTGGGGGCGGCGGCCTTGGTGGTGGGCGGCGCGGTCGTGGCCGGAGCGGAGGGGGCCGCCGGGGCGGGCGTGTCGCCCGCCGCGTCGGGGGCGGCCGGCGCGGAGTCGGCGTAGCCGAAGATCTGCTTGACGACCTTCTGGAGCTTCGCGGGGGTGACCAGGTTGACGTCCTGGCCGTTGCGGGTGCCGAAGCCGTCGAAGGTCAGGGTGTTGAACTCGACGTTGCCGCCGGTGAGGTTGGGGGCCTGCTGGGCGAAGTCGAGGACGTTCCACTCGTTGTCGATGACCAGGTCCTTCTGCACCACGCCGAACAGCTGCTGCAGCTTGCCGAGGTCGCTGATGACGCCGTCCTGCTTGAGCTTGTGCACGACGGAGGAGATGAAGGCCTGCTGGCGGTGGGTGCGGGCGAAGTCGCCGCTGTTGCCGTCCGGGCCGTCCAGGTTGTGGCGCTGGCGGACGAAGGAGAGCGCCTGGGAGGCGTTGAGCTTGTTGATGCCCTTGTGGAAGTCGGCACCGGAGCCCTGGCCCTCCATGGCCGGGTCCTTGGTGTCGTGGGTGAGGCAGACCTCGATCGGCTCGACGGCCTTGGCGATGTCGTAGAAGCCCATCAGGTTGACTTCGGCTATGTGGTCGACGGGCTGGTCGAGGAACTTCTGCACGGTCTGGATGGTGGCCGCCCGGCCGGCGTCGCGGCCGGCCTTCTCCAGGTCCGCGCCCTTGAGCCCCTTCGCCTGGAGGGCCGGGGTGGCCTTCTCCTTGGCCTCGCCGTAGGCCTCCTTGATCTTGCGCATGCCGGCCTGCTTGCCGTCCCCGGTGTAGGTCATGACGTAGTCGTCACGGGGGATGGAGACGGCCTGCGCCTTGCCGCCGCCGGCGGGGATGTGCAGCAGGATCAGGGAGTTGGTGTTGTAGCCGCCGATGTCGGAGCTGTGGCCGGCGTGCAGTTCGTCCTGGACGAACTCCGGCGGCAGGTCCGTCCCGTCCATGTTCTTGCGGCTGTCGAGGCCGATCAGCAGGATGTTGACGGAGTTGTCGAGGTGCTTGGGCGCGTTCTTCTTGGTCTCGGCGATGGCGTTGGAGGTGGTCATCCCGTCGGTGAGGGACGTCACCTCGTACCAGACCACCCCGCTGGCGCCGAACACCGCCAGGGCGACCGAGCAGGCCAGCGTCCGGCCCGCGATCAGCAGGGGGGAGATGCGGCGGGTCGGGGGCGCGGCGGCGCGGCCCCCGTCCCGGGTCTGCGGGTTCTCAGCCATGGTCCCTCCTCCGGTCCCGGACCAGCCGGACCACGATCACCAGGGCGGCCGCTGCGGCGGCCGCGGCCATCACGGGAAAGTCGTGGACCACCCACTTCGCGGAGCCGGTGGCCAGGTTCTTGCCCCGGTAGGCGTCGCCGTTGGCCAGCAGTTCCGCGCCGGCCGTCACCCCCAGGACCAGCAGCGGAGTGGAGGCGAGGACCCACCACCAGCCATTGCGGCTGCTGAGTGCGGCCGCCAGGCCGGTGCCGAGCACGGCGCCCACCAGGAAGGCCGTCCCCATGCCGGGGCCGGAGAGTTCGTCGATCCCGGCGCCCACCGCCGGCAGCCCCACGGCCAGGGCCACGGGCAGGGCCGCTCCGCCGGGGAAGGGGCGGACGGGGGCCTTGTTCGCCCGCCGACGGGCTCCCTGGTCGGAGGTGCGCCCCGGTGCCCGCCGGTCGGGTGTCCGCCCCGGTGACCGCTGGTCGGCCGTCCGTTGGTCGGTCGTCCGCGCCTGCGTCTCCTGGCCTGGCGTTCGCCCGCGTGCCTCCTGGTTGGACGTCCGTCCTCGCCGCCCCGCCACGCACTCACCCCCGGTGTTCCCGTGCCTTGCGCCCCTGTGGCGCCTGCGCCCGGTCCTCGTGTGATGAGCCGTTGTGCGCTGCCACTTCTGGACGCTGCTGTTCGGCCGGCCGGTTCCCGCGCTCGGCTTCCGTGTTCCGGTCGGGGGCAGGCGTGCTGTTGAATTCCCTCTACACGGGTGTAGAGGTTGTAGGCAGCATAGAGCACCCTTGTTCGATGGCAACCCGGCTCAGGCGGGCTCGGGAGACACTACACCGGGCAGTTTTCGAGAGTCCCGGTAGATGAGGAGTGACGCCGTGGCGGCGACGGGCGGAGCGGGACGGCCGGAGAAGCGCAAGGCGATCACGCGGGCCGCGACGGCGGTGTTCGGGCGCGAGGGATACGTCCGGGCCAGCATGGACGCGATCGCGGCGGAGGCCGGGGTGTCCAAGCGCACGGTCTACAACCACTTCGCCGACAAGGAGACCCTCTTCCTCTCCGTCGCACTCCAGAACTCGGCCGAACTGACCGAGGTCATGCGCGAGTTGATGGACAAGCACCTCGACCGGGTGGTGGACCTGCGCCAGGGCCTCACCGACTTCGCGGTCGAACGGGCCCGGGCCGTCCTCTCGGCCGGGGACCGCGGCGCGCTCGGCCGGGCCATCCGCGCCGAGGTCGCCAACATCCCGGCCGACGTCCTGGAGGCGTGGCTGGAGGCCGGCCCGATCGCCTCGCAGCGCGACCTCGCGCAGCGGTTCGAGGCGATCGCGGACCGAGGCCTGCTGGCCGTCGACGACGCCCCGCAGACCGCCGAGCAGTTCACGCTGCTGACCTTCCACGGCGTCGCCGAGCGCTCGTTCTGGGGCGCCCTGCCGGTGGCGGACGAGGAACTCGCCCGGATCGCGGCGCTCGGTGTCGACGCCTTCCTGCGGATCCACCGGGTGCCTGTGGCGCGGTGACGGCGCGGGTGCCTGCGGCGCGTTGACGGCGGACGCCGGAGCGTGAGACGCCCGCAGCGCGGTGACGGCGGACGCCTGACCGTGACACGCCGTCGGGGAGGGGTTCGGCGGCGTGTCACGGGGCCCACTCGTGGGCGAGCAGGTCGAGGACCGGCTCGCCGACGAACCCCTCCGCCGGCCCAGGGGTGGCTCGGGCGGAGGGTGGTGGGCGCGGACCGGTCCGCCCGCCGGAGTCGGCGAACGGACCGGGGACGGGCCGGGTCCGACGATTCGCGCCCCGGGCGGGAACCGTCGGACCCCTCTCGGGGAGCCGTCAGCCGATCTTCCAGCGCTGGGCCGGGTCGCTGCCGTTGCAGGACGTCACCGAGGTGAGCTGGGCGACGCCGTTGGACTTGAGGCACTGGCCGGTGGCCGCGTTCTGGATCAGGTACCAGCCGCGGTCCTCGCTGGTGCGGATCCACTTCTGGTTGGCCGGCAGCCAGTCGCCGGCCGGGCGGTTGAGGCCGTCCCAGCCGCCGGGGGTGTCCCAGAGCTGGACGGCGCCCGAGCCGGTGTCGAGGTCGACGACCTTGCCGGCCGAGCCGTGCGAGATGGCGGTGGTGCCGTCGCAGTAGCCCCAGAACGACCAGGTCTGCGCGGGGCTCTGGTTGCCCTGGTAGACGCCGATCCGCTGGCCGTTGGTCTCCGTGTTGGCCGGCAGGTCGAGGACGCCGGTGGCGCCGTTGTAGACGGCGGTGACGGTCTGCAGGTTCGGCGCCAGCTCGCAGCCGGCGGCGTGCGCGGCCGGGGCGGTGACCACGGCCGCCCCCGCGACGGCCGCGACGGCGCCGAGCCCGGCGAGGAACCTGCGGGTACGGGTGACGGGTTTCATCGGGTTCTCCTTCTTGGGTGTGGTGGATCCGGGTGTGGTCGAGGTGCGGCGTCAGCCGCGCGGGACCTGGAGGGCGTCCCACTGCTTGGGGCCGGGGACTCCGTCGGCGTCGCTGCCGGAGTCACCCAGCTTGTGCTGCCAGTTGCGGAAGGATTCGAGGTCCGCCCCGGACCACTCGGGGCCGGGGCCCTCGGCGTAGGCGGAGCAGCCCTCGGCGACCAGGCGCTCTCCCATCCGGGTGATGACGTCGCTCTTCTGGCCGTCCTGGAAGAAGTCGGCGCCGGGGAAGGGCTCGTAGCCGCCCTCGCCCCCGCCTCCGTCCCCGCTGCTGTCGGCCTGGGGCCGGGCGCCGCCGTTCGGCTGGTCGGCGGCGGAGGCCTCCTGCCCGAAGTAGACGGCCCCCTGGCGGTCCCGCCACTGCGGGTCGGCGAGGATGACGCCGTCGGCGAAGTCCGGGACGCCGTACCCGTACACCCAACTCGACTTGCGGTCACGGGTCTTGAGGTAGACGCCGTCGCCCTCGGAGCTGCCGTCGTCGTTGGTGTTGCCCTCGACGGTGGTGATGGTGGAGCTGGTGTAGGCGACGCAGATGCCGGTGTGGCTGCCGCCGCCGGGGCCGTAGAACACCTGGCCGCCGATCACCGGGTAGTCGGTGAAGCGGTCGCGGTCCCTGAACCAGGCGACGCCCTCGGCGCAGGAGGCCGTCACCGGGAACAGCCCGGCGTTGCCGGACTGCTGGGCGCACCAGGCGACGAAGGTCGCGCACCAGGCCTCGCCCTGGGACCACTCCAGGCCGGGGACGGCCGGGGAGTACTTCTGGATGTTGTTCCAGTGCGAGCCGCTGCGGCCCTCCTGGTATCCGACCTCGTCTCGGGCGACGCGGATCAGGTCCGCCGCGTTCGAGGACATGAGGGTGGCTCCTTGCTTGCTGTGGCTGCTGTGGCTGCTGTGACGGCTGAGGGGACGGGGAGGTCAGGCCTGGGCGAAGGTCTGGACGTAGCGGCCCCAGTTGCCGCGCTGGCGGGGGGTGTAGCCGATGCCGATGGAGGTGAAGTCGCGGCCCAGGATGTTGTCGCGGTGGTGCGGGCTGTTCATCCACATCTGCATGGCCTCCGCCACGCTGTTGCCCGGGGTGACGTTCTCGGCGGCCGAGCGGAACTGGAAGCCGGCGGCGTGGATGCGGTCCCACGGGTTGCTGCCGTCGGTGCCGTCGTGCTGGGTGAGGTCGTGGGACGCCATGTCGTTGGCGTGCCGCTGGGCGGCGGCGCTCAGGCGGTCGTCGAGCCGCAGCGGCTGGAGGCCGGCCCGGCCGCGCTCCGTGTTGACGGAGGCCAGCATCTCGGTGCGGAAGTCGCCGCCGGGCTGCGGCTGCGGCTGGGGCTGGGGCTGCTGCTGGCCGCCGGCGCTGCCGTTCTGGCCGCCGGCCGGGATGAGCTGCCAGCGCTGCGCCGGGTTGTTGTCGTCCTGCTTGGTGAGGGTGAGCGGGGCGCCGGGGGCGGCCGCGGTGAGGAACAGCTGGCCCTCGTCGCCGCGGACGGTCCGGACCCGGAACCAGTCGTTGTCGATGACGTCCAGCACCCAGCGCTGGTTGGGCTGCCCGTGCTCGTTGAACAGCCAGGTCTGGCCGGTGGAGTAGTTGTAGTCGATGACGACGGCCTGGCCGGGGGCGTGCCTGCCGTTGGTGAGCTGGGTCTCCAGGAGCCAGCTGCCGCCGTCCTTGGCCCAGAAGACCCAGCCCTGGGCGGTGGTGCCGTTGGGGCCCCAGGACTGGACCGGGGTGCCCGGGCTGCTCTGGCTGGAGCGCACGTCGGCGACCGTTCCGTTCGCGGACTTGAGGGTCCAGACCTGGCCGTTCTGCGGGAGCGTGGGCATGAGTGGCGCCTATCTTCGATGGGAGTGGCCCCGGCTCCGCACTGGTGCGGTCCGCGACCTGACGAGAGAGAAGATCGCGGACCGCGGTAGACAAGTGATCAACAAGGGGGGCGGCCCCCGGGCCCAGGGCCTGCCAGGTCTCGTCCGGCCCGCCGAGATCGGCCGGGACCTAGGGCTGCGGCAGGCCGTCCAGCAGGGCCCTGGTCCGCTCGGCGTCCTCGCCGAGTCCGAGCCGCTCGTACACCTCCAGCGCGTCCGCGAGGCAGGCGCGGGCCTGGCGGGGGCGGCCGAGGCCGGTGAGCGCGGTGCCCAGGGTGCGCAGCAGCGCGGCCTCCAGGGCGGCGCTGGTGCGGCGGGCGAGCGGCAGCGCCGCCTCGGCGGCGTCGGCGGCGAGCAGCCAGCGCTCGGCCTCGGCGTGGATCCGGGCGGCGAGGTCGCCCGCCGCCGCCGCGAACACCGTCACCTGGAGGGCGGCGAACTCGTCGCGGGCGCCGGCCGCGTGGGCGAGCGCCGCCTCCGGGTCGCCGCACAGGCGCAGGACCCGGGCCAGGTAGTAGCGGCCGGTGGCAGCGGACACCGGGCCGGAGCCGCTCATCAGGCGGGCGCCGCGCTCGGCGGCGTCCCGGGCCTCGGCCAGCCGGCCGGTCTGGGCGCAGCTGAACGCGAACTCGCCGAGGGCGCTGCCCTCGGAGCGTTCGGCGCCGAGGCGGCGGAACAGGTCGGCGGCGCGGCCGGCGTGTCGGGCGGCGTCGGCGTAGCGGCCGTGGACGCGGGCGTTGCCGCCGAGGGTGAGCAGGGCCTTGGCGAGGACGCGGACCTTCGGGCCGTCGCCGCTGCCCCCGTTGCCGCCGTCGTCGTCCTGGCAGAGCGCGACGGCCTGGCGGATGTCCTGCTCGGACTCGGCGTAGCGGTTGATGTGCCAGAGCATGCCGCCGCGCACGTAGCGGGCGAGGGCGAGCGGGCCGTGGTCGCCGCGGGCGGCGGCCTCGCGGGCGATGCGGTCGGAGAGGTCGGCGATGTCGCGGGTCTGGGTGCGTTCGGCGAGTACGGAGCCCATCCGGTCGGCGAGTTCGGCCGCCCGGTCGAGCGGCAGCGCCGCGTCGGCGCAGCTCAGGGCGATGGCGGAGGCGTGCACGCCGGCCTGTTCGCGCATCCAGCGGACGGCGGCGGGCCCGTCCGTGATCGTCTTGCCGGGGGAGCGGACGGGTGCGTCGAGCAGGCTGAGTTCGACCGGGTCGGCCTTGCGGGCGGCGCGGTCGGCGTTGCGGGCGGTGGCCAGGCAGTAGTCGACCAGCCGGTCGGCGGCGGCGGTGTGTTCGGCGGCGGGCTCCTCGGCGGCGAGCCGGCCGCGGGCGTAGTCGCGGACCAGGTCGTGGAAGCCGTAGCGGCCGAAGCGGGGGGAGTGCAGCAGGTTGAGGTCGACGAGCGCTTCGAGGAGTTCGTCGGTCTCGGCTTCGGTGCGGCCGAGCAGCGCGGCCGCGCAGGGCAGCGGGACGTCCGGGGCGTCGGGCAGGGACAGCAGGCGGAAGGCGCGGGCGAGTTCGGCGTCGAGGCGGTGGTAGGAGAGGGCGAAGGTGGCCTCCACGGTCCGTTCGCCGTCGCTGAGTTCGGCCAGCCGGTGTTCCCGGCGCAGCCCGTCGGCGAGCGCGGCCAGGGTGAGCGCGGGGTCGGCGGCGAGCCGGGAGGCGACGATGCGCACGGCGAGCGGCAGCAGTCCGCAGGCCCGCACGATCTCCTCGGCGGCCCCGGGTTCGGCGTCGACGCGGTCGGCGCCGATGATCCGGGTCAGCAGTTCCAGTGCCTCGGCGGGCGGCAGGGTGTCCAGGCGCATCTGGTGCGCCCCGGCGAGGCCGGCCAGCCGGACGCGGCTGGTGACCAGGACGGCGCAGCCGGACGAGCCGGGCAGCAGTGGTTCGACCTGGCCGAGGGTGGCGGCGTTGTCGAGGACGACGAGGACCCGCCGCCCGGCCAGTGCCGAGCGGTAGAGGGCGGAGCGCTCCCCGGTGTCGAGCGGGATCTCGGCGGCGGCCACGCCGAGGGCGCGCAGGAAGCCGGCGAGCACCGCGCCCGGGTCCAGCGGGGTGCGGTCGGCGCCGCGCAGGTCGGCGAAGAGCCGCCCGTCGGGGAAGCGTCCGTGGGCCTGTCGGGCGACGTGCACAGCGAGTGTGGTCTTGCCGACCCCGCCCATGCCGTCCAGGGCGGAGACCACGACGGCTCGCCCGCCGGCCCCGGCGAGGCGGTCCACCAGGGTCTCGACCTCCTCGGTGCGGCCGGTGAAGTCGGCCAGGCCGTCGGGCAGTTGGTCGGGCGGCTGCCAGGCGGCGGCGGGTTCGGCGCGGACGGAGGCGGAGGCGGCGGGGGCGGGCAGCAGGGACGGGTCCTCGCGCAGGATCCGCAGGTGCAGTGCGGCGGGGCCGTCCTCGGCCGTCGGAGCGGCGGCGGCGGCCGTCGGCGGCCGGCGGGTGTCCTCGTGCCGGGTGGGCCCGTCCCCGCCGGACGGCAGTCGGCGGCGGGCGTCCTCGTACACGGCGAGCGCCTCGGCCTTGCGGCCCGCCTGGTAGAGGGCGCGCATCAGGACGGCGGTCAGCCGGGGCCGTTCGGGGTGTTCCAGGGCGAGTGCGGCGGCCTCGGCCGTCAGACCGGTGTGGTCGCCGATCTCCGCGTCCAGCTCCAGCCGCGTCTCCTTGGCGTGAAGTCGCTGTTCGGCGAGGCGGGAGCGGACGGCCTCGGCGTGCGGCCCCGGCAACCCGGCCAGCGGTTCGCCGACCCACAGCCGCTGCGCGGCCAGCAGGACCTCCCGGACCTCCTGCGGCGGGGCCTGCTCGCCGCGCAGCCGTCCGGCCGTGGCCAGCAGTTCCTCCCAGCGGGCCGCGTCCACCTCCGCGTCCGGCACCCGCAGCGCGTACCCGTCGCCGACCCGCACCAGCGGCATCCGCTGCGGATCCGGCCCGGTGTACGGCTTGAAGGCCGAACGCAGCCGGGAGACGGCCAGCTGGACGGCCTTGCGGGGGTCGGCCGGTGCGGCCCCGCCCCACACCCCCTCCACCAGCACCGGCGTCGCCACCGTCCGTCCGGCGGCGTCCAGCAGCACCGCCAGGACGGCCCGCTGCTGCGGTCGGCCCAGTTCGATCTCCCGCTCCCCGTGCCAGGCGCGCAGTGGTCCCAGCAGTCCGAACCGCAGCCCGGACGCCCCGATGTCAACCATGTCCCGTCCCCGAATGTCGTCCGGTGCCCGGATCACGCCACTTCCGTACGGACGGCGGCGCCCCCTGATCCGGTCACCTATGCTCTGTCACGGATTGTGTACTTGAACTCATGGCTTCGAGGGGTGGGGGCATGGGGCTCGAATTCCGTGTTCTGGGGCCGCTGCGGGCCCGGTGCGACGGCCACGAGATCGATCTCGGTCGGCCGCAGCAGCGGGCCGTGCTGGCCGCCCTGCTGCTTGCCCCGGGCCAGCTCGTGCCCACTGAACGGCTGGTCGAGGGCTTGTGGGGCGAGGATGTCGCCCGTTGGCCCAAGGCCCCGGCCGGCCAGATCGGCACCCACGCGCACCGGCTGCGCCGTGCCCTCGCGGCCCCCGGCCTGCTGGTCGCCACCGCCGGTGGCTACCGGTTGGAGGTCGACCGGGCCGCCGTCGACCTGTTCCGCTACGAGGCCGGGGTGGGTGAGGCCGTCACGCTGCGCTACGACGACCCGGTGCGGGCCCGGGAACTGCTCGCCGGCGCGCTCGCGCTGTGGGAGGGGCGTGCGCTGGACGGCGTGCCCGGCGGTTTCGCCGAACGCGCCCGCGAACGGCTCGCCGCCGGTCACCATGCCGCCGTCAAGGTGCTGCACGACCTGGACCTGGCGCTCGGCCGGCACGCCGAGGCGCTGCCCGCGCTGGACGCGCTCGCCGCCGCACACCCGCGCGACGAGGAGGTGCAGCGCCTCCACCTGCTGGCCCTGCACCGCTGCGGGCGGACGGCCGAGGCGCTGGCCGCCTTCGAGGCGCTGCGCGAACGGCTGGACCGCGAGCTGGGGCTCGAACCGGCACCGGCGGTCGCGGACCTGCACGCCCGCATCCGGAGAGGGGACGCCGAGCTCGCGGCGCCGTCCGCCCCGGTACCGCCGTGCCGGCCCGCCCGGCCCTGCCAGCTGCCGCCGGACATCCCCGACCTGGTCGGGCGGGCGGCCCAGGTGCGGGAGGCCGAGCGGATCCTGCGGTCCGGTGCCGGTGCCGGTGCCGGCGGTGATGTCGACGGCGGTGATGCCGGGGCCTCGCCGGTGCTCGGCCTGTCCGGGCCGGCCGGCAGCGGCACCTCCGCGCTCGCGGTGCACCTGGCGCACACCGTCCAGGACGCCTTCCCGGACGGGCAGCTGTACGCGGCCGGCGGGACGGCGGAGCCGGGAGCGGTGCTGGCCGCTTTCCTGCGGGCCCTGGGGGAGCGGCCCGTCGAGGACGCCGGTGTCGGCGAACTGGGCGTGCGCTACCGGGCCGCGCTCGCCGGACGGCGGGTGCTGGTCGTGCTCGACGGCGTCACCGACCCGGCGCCGCTGCTGCCCGCGGTGGCGGGCTGCGCGGCCGTCGTGGCCGGCGCCGAACCGGGCGCCCTGCCCGCCGACGCGGCCCGGCTGGCCGTCGGCCCGCTGGAGCCGCAGGACGCGTACGAGCTACTGGCCCGGGTCGTCGGCGCCGAGCGGATCCGCCGGGAGCCGGGCCCGGCCGCCGAGGTCGCCGAGCTCTGCGGCTACCTGCCCGTACTCCTGCGGTCGGTGGCGGCGCGCCTCGCGGCCCGCCCGCAGTGGTCCGTCGCCGACCTGGTCCGCTGGCTCGCCGAACGGGGCGCCTGAGCGGCGCTCCGGGCCGGTGCGGTGGTCAGTAGAGGTCCGAGGACATCGCCCACATGCGGATGTCGTTGGTGGGCGTGGTGACGATGGGGACCTCGCCGTCACCCCAGTAGATGGCGACGCCGCCGAGCCTCTTCACCACCAGCCGGGCGCCCGGGTGCCCGTACGTGCCGGAGGACCAGCAGACGCCCCCGGAGGCGGAGTAGACGACCAGGTTGCCGTCGGACTGCATGACCGCCTTGTACCCGCAGTGGTTCACGTGGGTGCCGGAGTTCCAGACGGCCAGCGGGTTCGGGGTGTTGTACCCGCGGTAGACGACCAGGTTGCCGTCGGACTGCATGATCAGCCGGGAGTTCTCGGAGTCGACGTGCCAGCCCGGGTAGAGCGGCTCGTCGTTCCAGAGCGTGTGGGTCGTCGGGTCGTACGCCGCCTGCGCGGTGCCGGCCCCCAGCATCGTCCCCGTCAGCGCCAGCGCCGTGGCCGCCACCCCGACGGCCATGCGTCGCACTGCCTTCACTGCCTTCATCCCCGGGTACCTCTTTCGTCCATATCGCGCCCGTGAAAGTTCGGGGCGCCCCGTGGGACTGACCATGGGGCAAGGCGGTAGACAAACGATGAACGATCCCGTTGATGGGCGCGGGCGGGACGGCTCAGCCCCGGTGCTCCTCGTCCTCGTGGGTGGCGGCGTGGTCGGCTCGGCGGCCTGCGGTCGGGCCGGACATCACCCGCCGGGCGTTGGCCTCGGCCTCGCGCTCGAAGCGGTCGGACGGGTCGCTGACGCTCAGCCCGGAGCCGTTGTCGGAGCCCGCCACGGGGCCCTGCCGCTGCTGGAGCACGTGGGTCAGCTCGTGGGCGAGGGTGTGCCGGTCGCCGCCGCCGTCGCCGATGACGACGTGGTTGCCGGAGGTGTAGGCGCGGGCGCCGATCTCGGCGGCGGAGCTCCGGGCGGCGCTGTCGTCGTGGATCCGGACGTCCGAGAAGTCGGCGCCCAGGCGGGCCTCCATGTCGGCGCGGGTGGCGCCGTCGAGCGAGCGGCCGCCGCTGCGCAGCACGTCGTGGACGGCGGCGGCGGAGCGCTGTACCTGGCCGGCCCGCTGGAGCCGTCGGACGACGGCGGCGTTCCCGACGGACGCCTGGAGGCCGAGCAGCGCTGGTGCTGGTGCGGGCGCGTGCGCGGGTGTCCGGGCGGTCGAGGGGGCGTGCGCCTTGTCGTCACTGTCGCTGGTCCTCATCGGCGTCCCTTCGGGTCGATGGCCGGTGAGTCCTGGATACCCCGCCCACACCCGGAGCGATAGAGATGGCGGGGGCAGCAACCCTGCCCACCGAGGGCAGTCCCGCCCGCCGGTCGGTCCCCAACGCGCGGGCAGGGCAGGGGGATCGCCGTCGAGGGCAGGGCGTGCAGGCGAGGCGGCCATGGTGGATCAGTGAAGCCGGTACTCCTCGTGCGGTGTGGCCCGGTCCCACACCGCCTCGAATGCCGACTTCACCAGTTCGACGACGGCCGGCTCGGTGCGCCATTCACGGTCGACGACCTCACCGACGCCCGAGAAGTACGTGAACAGCACCGACGACCCGTCGAACAGCCAAAGGTCGGTGCCGGGGAGTGCGATGTCGGCCGCCTTCCGGCGGGGAAGCCAACGGATCTGTTCGCCTGCTCGGACGTTCGGGAACGTCACGTCGTACTCGGACCGGATGTAGTCGGTGACCGGTTCGGAGACGATCCGGGCGCGCCTCATCACGACACCGCGCGCCGTCGTCTCGGTCACCACGTCCAGGAACGGGCGCCACCAGGACGACCGCTCGGCGGCAGGGTCAAGGCGTTTGCCCTGCTGCCATGCGATGAACTCGGGGTCGCTGGGCTGGTAGGCGTCGCGCATCTCAAGGTGTACGGCGGAAACCTTGGCCGTGGCCAGGCCCTCAAGTACCGGGTTTGTCATCGCTCCTTACTCACTGTCGGGCTTGGGGATGAACTGAAGCATGATCTTGGGAAGCCTGATGATCGTCTCGTGATCGGGCACGTCGGTGGAGTGGCCGGGGATCGAACCGATCTCCTGACATGCCTTCACTTCGTTGTCCGTGGCCTTGTAGGACTGGATCAGCGAGTCTCCGGTTTCCTCGTCCAACCAGATCGTCGGCGAGTCCGTGTCCGGGGTGTTCGGGATGATGCCGAGGAACCTCAGGGCCATTCTCACTCCCGTAGTCGAGTGGGGTGCACCGGTGTGCGTGAGCCCCACCCTTCCGGTTGATCGCCGCCAAGAGGGCGGTAGGACGTTTGCCGCCCGCTCGTTGGGCTCCAACGAGCGGGCGGGTGCGGCCTCCTCCTACGGCACCTGGCTAACGCCAGATTGCCTTGCTGGACGCCGGATGGCGTGCGTGCACCGGTCAGTGGAGCTGGAAGTCCTCGTGCGGGACCGCCCGCTCCCAGACGGCCTCGAACGCGGAGTGGGAGAGCTTCACGGGTTGCGGGTCGGTGCTGATCTCGTCGTCGACGAAGTCGCCCTCGCCGCTGAAGTGGTGGACGACGAGCAGCCGCCCGTCGATGAGCCAGAAGTCGTTTCCGGGGAGCGCCAGGTCGGTCGTCTGCTGACGGGGGAGCCACCGGACCTGCTCGCCGGAGGCGATGTTCCGGAACGTGATCTCGTGTTCGAACCGGATGTACTCGCTCACCGGCTCCGACACCACACGGGCGCGCCGGACCTCGACGCCTCGGGCGGTGGTTTCGTGGATCAGCTGCAACCACGGGTTCCACCACGACGAGCGGTCGGCCGGGTCGTCCCGGTGCCCGTCGAGCCAGCGGAGGAACAGTGGGTCGTCCCGCATGTAGCCGTCGCGCATCTCAAGGTGAAGCGCGGAGCGGGTGCAGGATCGCAGCAGGTCCTCAAGTGGGGGATCTGCGGGCATCGTTCACCTCCGGGAAGAACTGCATCGTTCGCTTGGGAGATTCGACCACGGCCTCGACCCTCCGGGCGCCGATCTTCGCGGAGACGCCCGGACAGGAAGTCCGGCGATCTGTCAGATCCGGCTCTCAGCGGCCGAGGTGAGCAGCCGCCGGGCGTCCGCGTCGTAGAGCGCGCTCGGGGCCAGTAGATCGGGAAGGTGATGGCCGGCGAGGTGGCTCGCTGGGGTCTTGTCGTATCGCGTGGCCGATACCTCGCCTGGCTTTCCGTTTGTTGATCAGACGCTCGACGGTGTCCCGTTCCCCAGAGAGGTCGGTCTCACGGGCGGCCATGTGGAACCGCCAGATCCGGGACCAGCGGCTCGGCAAACGCATCGGAGCCGACACCGGCGCTGTGCGGGGCGGAGTCGCCTTGTCCTGGCAGTGCCGGTGGCTATTCGCCGGTCACGCCGTCGGTGAGCTCTCGAACGATGTCCAGATGGCCCGCGTGGCGGGCGTACTCCTGCAGAACATGGAACAGGATCCAGCCCAGGGTGGGCCGCGTGGTGCAGTCGTCCGGGAAACGGCCGCCGGCCGCGGCGACGGTGGTCAGCGGCGTACCCGACACGACGGCTCGCGTGTACTCGCCGCCCGCGTGCAGCGCGGCAAGCAGGTCGGCGGCCGTCTCCTCCGGGCCGACGTACCAGCGGTCCGCTGGGCCGCGGTCGCCCCAGGGCGCCGAGACCTGCTCGGCCCGGAAGCCCCAGCGCAGCCAGCGCTGCTCCATGTGGACGAGGTGCTTCAGGAGTTCGAGCAGGGTCCACCCGGAAGGGAGCCGGCTGGCACGCAGCTCTGCGTCGGACATGCCCTCGATCTTGGCGCCGACCACGGACCGGTAGTAGTCGAGATAGTCCAGCAACAGCTCGCTGGGATCGGAGAGTTGCTGGTCAGGCTCGGGCAAGGAGGAAGTCATGGGTCCGATTCTGCCACTGCACGGCCCGGCACCCGGAGGGTTTTCCGTTGCCGGCGGTCCCATCGGACCGGCCGGGCAACGAGAGCGCCCGCTCGTCGAGATCGACGAGCGGGCGAGGGTGTGCAGATGGGGAGTGGGCCTGCCTCAGGTGGCGAAGAGGCGGCGGCGGGGAGGGCGCGCGACGACCGAGGCGTGTTTGAGGGTGCCGGTGATCTCGATCCGGAGCCGGGGGCTGGTGGCGTCGCCGCCGCCGTTGGAGCGCTGCTTGACCTTGGAGAAGACGAGGGTGAGATCGTCGGTGTCGAGGGTGACGAGGCCCGGCGGGCTGATGATGAGCAGCTTGCCGTGCCGCAGGGCCGCGTCGATCAGAAGGGTGTCGGCCGTGATGACCGCTTCGGTGAAGTCGAGGACGACCGTGCAATGTTTCGGCCGCAACTCGATGTGCCGGGGGACCACCCAGCGCCCGGCCCGGGTGTACTTGCCGCCGCGCTGGTCGATGACCAGCACGTCCTTCGGCGTGGGCACGGCCGACGCGAAGCTCGGCAGGTCGGTGGTCAGCTCAGCCAGCTCGGCGAGCGTCCGGGCCGAGAGCGCGGATTCCAGCCGGGCTTCGAGCTCCTCGGGGGTGAGCCGGCCGTCTGCGGCGGCGACCTGCAGCGTTTCTACGGTGCGGTCCCGGTCCTGATGGGATGCCCGTAGCGCGGGCAGGTCTCTCGACATGGGTCCACGCTAACCCAGTGCGGGCGGCCCGGAACAGGGAGCTGAGCGGAGGCGGTCAGCACCGAGTGTGCTGACCGCCGGGCGTGCGTGGAGTTCAGGCTCGGACGAGATGGTCGAACTCGCCGGCCTTGGCGCCGAGGAGGAAGGCGCGGAGTTTGGGGACGGTGGTGGTGACGATGACGTCGGGGTCGTCGGACTCGCGGAAGTGACGGAGGCTGTCGACCCCAGTCGCTAGTTCAAGACATGTGCTGCCGCCGTCTGCGTCGCTGAAGGATGACTTCTGCCAGGCAAGGTCGGACATCGGGCGCCTTTCACGTTTGAAGCTGGTAGATGAGGTGCTGAAGGAGTCCCCACGAGTCACGAGAGGAATCACGCCTGGGCTTCGACGCATCCACGGCCGGTAATGAGAGATCGCAGGCCTCGCGAAACTTCTGGTGGTAGGCCACTACATCTGATGGATCCCCAAGGTGAATAGCGCGCTTGGGCCCATCCAGGATGATGGTCGACAGCGCGGTGCACCCGGGGTCGCAGATCAGGAAGGCGCCTGTGTAGGGGACCTTCTTGGGGGCGTCGAATGGAATGATCTCGATCGTGACATTGGGTAGCTCCGCCATATCGACGAGGTGAAGAAGCTGCTCGTGCATGACCGACTTGCCGGCGAACCGCATCTGAAGAGCTGCTTCGTGGATGACGAATCGAAACTGACGCCTACTGTCGGTCAGGACGCGCTGCCGCTGTAGACGGAACTGGACGGCGGTCGCCGTGTCCCAACGGCCATCTTGGTAAGCATCCTTGTAGATAGCTTCGATATAGCCCGGGACCTGCAAGCTGCCGGGGATATGGAGCGTATCGAACACTGAGAAGGTCTGTGCCCTGTCCTCCGCCTCGGCCAGATCCAGCGCGAGTGTCGGAACTTTGCCCTCGAACTCGCTCCACCAGCCCTTGCCGCTGCTCCGCCCCATCTCGGTAAGACCCGCGCGGTATACCGGGTCCGTGCAGCCATAGGCGTCGAGCCAGACTTCGAGGCGTTCGGGGTTGAGAGTGATCCGACCAGCCTCGGTGTGGCTCACTGCCGGAACCTTCATACCGACCAGTGCCCCGGCGTCGGCAGACGACAGCCCGGCGGCTGTCCGCAGGTGCTGCAGCTCCTCGCCGAATCGGCGCTGCCGTTGGCTGATTGGTCCCTTGTATCCCACGATCGTCCTTCCCTGTCGGCGCAGTCTCGCGCACAACCCCTCCGGGATGCCACCAACGAGTGATGGCTGGTACGAGTCTCCTGGATCTGCTTGCAACCTTGCCAGACAGACCCCTACTCTCAGTGTTGCACTGATCACATGACGGAGCGTCAGTCCGGTTCATGGCGACGTTTCCGCCGATTCCCCTCCTCTCCTCCTGGGGTCTCCCATGCGTGCTTCCAACCCTCCCGACTGGACCGCCGCCCGCACCGAGCTGTGCGACCTCCTCACCACCGCCGGCTGGCCGCCCCCCACCATCTCCGACGCCGAACTCGCCCTCCACGAACTCTTCTTCAACGCGTGGAAGCACGCCGGGAGCCTCGCGCCCCTCGTCGTGCTGTCCCTCCTCAACCGCAGGCTCCGGGTCTCGGTCTGCGACGACAGCCAGACCCTCCCGCCCGAGCCGTGCGTCCCCGCCGACCCCCTCGCCCTCTCCGGCCGGGGCCTCCACCTCGTCCGTTCCCTCACCCACCGCTTCGGCACTGACCTGCGTAAGCAGGGCAAATCCGTCTGGTTCGAACTGCAGTTGGACGCCGCCTGATGCCTCTTCCCCGCCGCTACCCGATGCTGCCGACCGACCCCCGGATCCGGTACTACACCGACGACCACATCCGCACGCTCCTCGCCGAAGTCGACGAGCGCGGCCGCAGGTTCGGCCTCATCTTCCCCTCCGCGACCACCGACCGCACCATCGACGGCCGCATCCTCGTCCGCTTCAACACGGCCCCCGCCTCCACCCTCCTCAACCTCCTCTCCCTCCTCCTCGCCGCCGACCGAGACCGCGACGACCCGTGCGCTTTCTGATCGCGGCCGCCTTCGCCGTCCTCCTCGCCCTGGCGATCGCCACCGTCGTCCTGGGCGTCATCACCGCACTCAACGTTGCAAAGCCCGACGAGGAGGACCCCTGACATGTCCGACCCCGCCCCGGAGCCCGACTTCGGCCCCAACCCCCTGGCCAACGCCCTCGCCGCGACCCACTACGCCGTCGCCGCCGCCTTCAACACCCTCGCCCCCGGCGCCGCCCAGCCCGTCCCCGACGACTTCGACTGGCGCGAACTCGAAGCCTTCATCTTCCACTTGGGCTTCGCCGCCGACGACTCCGACGCCGCTCTCAACCTCTACCGCCTGCTCACCGCCGTCCAGCGCATCGCCTACCGCGAGGCCGCCGGTCGCAACGCCGCCGGGCACCCCGCCCGCCTCAACCCCCACCTCAACCCCAGCCCGAGCCCTCGCTCGTCCTCGACCGCGTTCACCCGTGGGAGTGGTGCCGGGTGAATGCCACCGACCGCGCCCCGCGCGGCCCCTAGCGTGGGCAGCGCCAAGCGCCAGCCACCCCAGGGGAGGGGACCCGACGTGTCCGACGTCGCCGAATACCTGCTGCTCTACGTCGAGGGCGACGCGGTCGTGGCGCACGACGCCGACCTGCGCCCGCACACGTTCCCCCTCCCGCCCGGCGAGCTGGGCGCCACCATTGCCCGGGCCGACGCGGCCGGCGGTGCGCAACTCCTGTTGACCGTCAGCTCGTCCGTGGTCATCTCCTGCCGCAAGATCTGACGGATCGTCAATCTCCGGGCGTGTTCCGCGCCGACCGCCGTCCGTGTCTGGTTGGCTACCCGGATGCGAGGCGACAGGCGCCTCCAAGTCAAAGGAACACCGGCATGACGACAGAGCGCACCAACCCGGCGGCCCGGCTCGGGTTCGAGCCCGGGCAGGTCGTCCAGGAGATCGGCTACGACGAGGACGTCGACCAGGATCTCCGCGAGGGCATCGAGGTGCTGATCGGCCAGGACCTCGTCGACGAGGACTACGACGACGTGGCCGACACCGTCCTGCTCTGGTTCCGCGAGGACGACGGCGACCTCACCGACGCCCTGGTCGACGCCATCGGCCTCCTCGAAGAGGGCGGCATGATCTGGCTGCTCACCCCGAAGCCGGGCCGGGGCGGCTACATCGAGCCCAGCGACGTCAACGAGGCCGCCCAGACCGCCGGCCTCGCCTCGACCAAGGCCATCAGCGCCGCTGCGGACTGGACCGGCATCCGCCTCATCGCCCCCAAGCGCTGACACCCCCGGAGCAGGAAGTCGGCCCCGCCGACTTCCTGCTCCACGCCCTTCGCCTCACCGCTGCGGCAGCTCGCACCCGTCCGGCCCGCAGACCTCGCCGCTGCCCTCACCGCCGGCGCCGCAGACCAGCAGGGGCACCGCCACCCGGCTCTCCCAGGCCTGCTCCAGTGCCGCCGTGAACGTCTCGGCGGGCTGGGCGCCCGAGACCCCGAGCCGCCGGTCGAACACGAAGAACGGGACCCCGGTGGCGCCCATCGCGCCCGCCGTCGCCTCGTCCTCGCGCACCGCCTCCGCGTAGGCGTCCGGATCGGCCAGCACCGCCGCCGCGGCCTCGCCGTCCAGCCCCGCCTCGACGGCCAGTTCCACCAGTCGCCCTTCCGCGAACGCGGATCGCGCGTCGGCGAAGTTGGCCCGGTACAGCGCGTCCAGCAGCTGCCCCTGCCGCCCGTGGTCCTTGGCGAAGTGCAGCAGGCGGTGCATGTCGAAGGAGTTCGCCGCGTCGCGCCCCTCGCGGAGGTACGCCAGCCCCTCCCCGTGCGCGTTGTCCGCGATCCGCGCCTCCGCCGCTTCGGCCTGGTCCAGGCTGAGCCCGTACTTGGCGGCGATCAGCGGGACGACCGGCCGCGCCTCGGCCGGCGAGTGGGGGTCGAGTTCGAAGGAGCGGTGGACGACCTCCACGTCTCCGCGGTGGGGGAACCGCTCCAGGGCCTGCTCGAACCGGGCCTTGCCGATGTAGCACCACGGGCAGTTGATGTCGGTCCAGATCTCCACGCGCACGGCGTCGCTCCCGTCTCCAGCCGTGCGGGGCCTTCCCGCACCCGGCTCCGTGGTCAACGCCGACGACCACCTGAATATTTCTCGTGATGAAATATTCAGGTGCCCGACGGGACCGGCCTCACCGCAGCCGCGCCGTCGCGAGGTGGATCCTGAACCCGTACGGGAGGTGCCCGTCCGCCGAGCCCGACGCCGCCCGGGCCTCCGTGAGGAACGCCTCGTGCAGGACGGCGCAGGCTCCTCGTCGAGCGCTGGGATGCGCCGGTCTGCGGGGGGCCGTGAGCAGGAAGTCGGCCCGGTCGACTTCCCACGCACGGGGCCGCCGGTCAGCAGGAGATGTTGCCGCCGCCGACGTCGGTGCCGAGGACGCCGACGAACTTCTTGTAGAGGTTGATGCGGTCGTTGCGCTCGTCCGGGTTCTTGCCGTTGCACTCCAGGTCGCCGTTGATGCTGCGGATGGTCTCGCCGAAGCCCTTGCCGTTGACGATGGCGTCGTGCGCGGTCATCGTCCCGGCGCCCTTCTGGGTGTTCCAGAACCAGAGGCCGGTCTTCCAGGAGACGGCCGGGTCCTTCTCGGCCAGGTAGGGGTTGTTCAGCAGGTCGATGTGCAGGGCGTCGCCCGCGGCCTTGTAGTTGAAGTTCCAGCTGATCTGGAGCGGGCCGCGCCCGTAGTAGGCGCTCTTGCCGGCGGGACAGCCGTAGGGCTGCGAGGCGTCGCAGTAGTGGCTGTAGTTGGCGGTGTTCTGCTCGACGACGTACTTCAGGCCGCCGGTCTCGTGGCTGACGTTGGCGAGGAACGCCGCGGCCTCGCGCTTGCGGGTGGCGTCGTTGCCGGTGGTGGTGAACCCGGGGTAGGCGCTGAGGGCGTCGGTCAGGCCGCGGTAGGTGTAGAAGGAGTTCCGGCTCGGGAACATCTGGTTGAACTGGGCCTCGCTGACCACGAACGAGGCGGCGGCCGCTGGTGTGGCGTGCCCGGTGAGGGCGGTGGTGCCCAGGGCGACGGTGCTCAGGACGGCGGCCGAGGCGGCCATGGACAGGGTGCGGGAGAGCTTCATCGTCACTTCTCGCTTGTCGTCGGGGTGGGGGTGCTCCGGTGGGTGCTCCAGTGAGTGCTCCGGTGGGTGCACCGGGGGGTGCTTCGGGAGCGAAGCGTCGGGAACATCGTGGTGCGCCGATTCCGGGAAAAGGCGCCGACCAGCACCCAAACCACTCGTTCGGGGTGTATCCGACCTAGAGGTGAGCGCGATTCAGGCCAATTCCAGCTCGTCCGACACACCGGCAGATTGATCATCCGGTCATCAGATACGCGGGATAGCCTCGTCCGCGCACAAGGCAGACACCGCGAGCGGGGGGACGACCACATGGGGCACGCCGACGACGAGGGCGACGAGCGGCTGGCGGCGGAGGGCGAGGTGGCGGTGGCCCGGCTGGCCATCGACTCCGGAGACCTCCCGCACGCCGCCGACCACCTGGCCGACGCGATCCTCGCCGACCCCCAGCTGCCCGAACTGTACGAGGCGCTGGCCGAGTTGTGCGCCGCCGCCGGAGGACCGGCCGCCGCCCGCGACCTGTTCCCGCTGGACGGCCAGGTCTACCTGGGCACCGTCGCCTGCCGGGCCCACGTCGAGGCCGCCGCCGGGGACTGGGACACCGCCGTCGGCCTGCTCGCCTCCGCGATCCAGTACGAGCCCGCGAGACCCTGGGCGCACACCGCCTGGCTCGCCCGCGAGGACCTGCCCGCCCTCGTCGACCCGGACGCCGTCGCCCAGGCGGTGGCCCGGGCCGCCGGCGGACTGCCCGACCCGCTGCCCGCCGAACTCGCCGAAGCCGTCCAGCCGTTCGAGGACTTCGTCCAGTCCGTGGTGGCCCGCCACGGCGACCACGCCTTGCTGCTCGCGATGGCCTCCGGCCTCACCCGCCGCCTCGGCGCCACCGACCGCGCCGTCGAACTCGCCGAACTGGCCCACCTGCTGGCCCCCGGCTACCTGCCGTCCGTGATGCTCGGCAACGCCCTGCGCGCGCACGGCCGGCCGGAACGGGCGCTCGCCGTCTGGGAGGCCGAACTGGCCCGGGTCGAACCGGAGCGGGACAACTCCAGCAGCTACCTCGCCGTCGACGTCGCCGAGTTGTACGGCGCCCTCGGCCGCCCCGCCGACGGCCTGCCCTGGCTGGACCGCGTGCTCGCCACCGAACCCGACCACCCCAAGGCGGCCCCCGCCCGGTACGGCCTGCGGCACGCCGCCGACGGCGACCCCGCCCACCTGCTCGCCCTGGCCGACCACCACCGCGCCCACCCGGACCACGAGTACGCCCAGGACCTGCTGGAACGGCTCAGCCACCGGGAACCCTGGCTCGGCATGGTCTCCGGCGCCACCGAGGCGACCGTCAACGTGCTGCACCAGCTGCTCGCCGCCCCCGGCACCACCCGCGACAGCGAGATCGAGTGCAGCGCCTCCGCCGTGGAACCGCCCAGCTCCCTGCTGGCCGTCCGCCTCGCCCTGCCGCGCGCCACCGTCGACTACCGGTCCGTCGCCGAGCCCGACCCCCGGCTCCCGCTGGCCGAACCGGCCACCCGGATCTGGGCCTGGGACGGGACCGACCCGCGCCCGGCCGTCGCCCCGCCCGCACCGGACAGCGCCGAACTCGTCCGGGCCACCGCCGAGATCGTCTGGGCGACGGTCCCCGCCGCCTACGACCACGCCGTCCGGCTGGCCGGACTGCCGCTCGACGACCTGCTCGGCGCGCTCGTCCACCCGCCGATGCCCCGGGAGGACGACCTCGGCCGGGCCCTGCTCGCCCACCAGCCCGAACTGTGGGTGCGGGCCGTCCAGGTCTTCGCCTGCCTCGGCATCGCCCACCACCGCACCGACCAGCCGTGGGAGGACTCCGACCGCCGCCGCGTGCTGGTCGACCTGCTGCTCGGGCCCGAGGACTGGGTGGTCGAGGCGGCCGGCTTCGCCCTCGTCGCGATCGGCTGGACGCACCCCGAGACCCGCGCCGACATCGCCGACCGGCTCCGGCAGCGGCTGCACTACAGCGCCCGGGCCCGCCGCACCCGCGTGGTGACCGTCCTGCGCTCGCTCGCCGCGCTGGCGCTCACCGCGCCCTGGCTGCCCCGGGCCGACCTCGACCTGGCCCGGCGGCTGATCGAGCGGGCCGAGGCCCAGGAGGCCAGGGAAGCCCGGGAAGCCGGGGAAGCCCAGCAGGCCGAGGTGGTGCCCCGGGAGCAACCGGAACCCCGCCCCGGCCTCCTGCGCCGCCTCTTCCGGCGCGCCTGACGGGCGCTACAGCAGAGGTCGGCGGGCGATGCCCGTCACCCGACGCCCGTCACCCGATGCCCGGCAGCGGATCCTGGTCGACGTCGAAGCGCGCGACCCGCTCCGCCGGATCGCGGCACTCCGGGCCGAGCCGCAGGATCCGCGACTCCGGGTCGTGCAGCGGGCGATGGCAGCGGCGGCAGGTGACGCGGGGCCGGATGGCCTCGGGAGTGTCGGTGCCCGGGATCGGGTCCGGGCCGCCAGCGGTCGAGCCGCCGCCACTCGGGCCGTTGCTGGTCGGGCCGTTGCTGGTCGGGACGCTGGTCATGGGGAGACGGTAGCCCGGCCTCGGGGAACACCGGTACAGCGGTTGGCGCCGAGCTTGATCATGGTCGGCTAGGGACCTCTCTTTCGGATCTTGTCGAATCAGCGCGGCATCGGGCGGCCGGGAAGACCGGAGTGAGCAGGCCTGAACGTCTGCGTAGAACGGGAGAGGAGCCGGCGTCGACTGGCTGATCGGCTTCTGGACACGGGGTCAGCCGTGGTACTCAAAGTCCTCGATGCAGAAGCAGGCCGCGCTGACCGAGGTGTCCCCTGCCCGCTCCGCCCGTGCCCACACCTGAGAGTCGCCCGGGCTGATGTCCCCGCCGCAACCCATGCGCAGGTCCAGGCCGCGGTCCTGGATGTAGCGGATGATGTCCGCCTCGACGGCGGAGGGCTTGCGGCCGATCAGTTCGATGCCGTAGAGGGACACTAGGGGGCCGCTGCGCCCGTGGACGCTCACCCGGGCCAGCACGGAACCCCTGCCCGCCTGCGACGCGTAGAAGTAGTGCGCGCTCGCCCCAGCCCGGGCGTAGTACTCCTTGCTCACGTGCCACTCCTCGGGAGTGCCCTGGTCCTCCCAAGGGCTGCCCACCGGGAAGGGGTGGTGGCCCCAGCTCTCGGCCGGCACCTCGCCGTCCAGGGCGGCCGACACCTGCTGCGGACTCATCCCGAAGCGCAGCGGACCGACTCCCTCCAGCGGGGTGCAGTACCACCGCTGTCGGTCCCCCTGCTTCCTGTTCCTCAGGCTGGCTGCGCCGCAACCGGGACCGCGGCCTGCTCCGCTTCCGGCACTGGCCGTCCCGGACCCGCCGCCCTCGGTGCCGCGCTCGACGGGCTCTTCAGCAGCAGGGCGCAGGCCAGCGCGGCCAGCAGGGCGAGGCCGGCGGAGACCAGCAGGCACAGCCGCATGCCGTCCAGGAAGGAGTTGCTCAGCGCGGTCAGGGCCTGTCCCGTGGCGGGGCCGAGGTCGAGTCCGGCGACGGCGCCCAGGCCGTGTTCGCGGGCGGAGTCCAGGACACGCGCGCCGGTCTGGGCCGGGACGCCGGCGTTCGCGAGCTGTGCGGGCAGGGCGTTCAGGGCACGGGTGGTGAGCAGCGCCCCGAGGACGGCGGGGCCGAGCGCGGCGCCGACCTGGCGGATCGCGTTGTTGCCGGCCGCGGCCATCCCGGCCAGGTGGAAGGGAACGGCGGAGACTGCGGAGGCGGTCATCGGGGTGAGCACCGCGCCCATGCCGAGTCCGAGCAGCACCAGTCGCCAGGTCAGCGCCGCGTAGGAGGTGTGGGCGTCGACGCCGGTCATGGCGAACATCGCGGCGGCGACCAGCGCCAGCCCGGAGGTGATCAGCACCCTCGGCGGGATCCGGTGCATCAGCCGTCCGACAGGGAGGCCGGCCACCAGCGAGGTGCCGGACACCAGCACCATCCGCAGTGCCGCCTGCATGGTGCTCAGGTGCTGGACCAGGCCGAAGTACAGGCTGAGCACGAAGAAGAAGCCGATCAGGCCGAGGAAGCTGACCACGGCCACCAGTGCGGTGGCGGTGAACGCGGGGCTGCGGAACAGCGCCAGGTCCAGCATCGGGCTGGTACTGCGGAGTTCCACCAGGACGAAGGCTCCGGCGGCGACCGCGCCGAGCGTCAGCGCGGTGATCACAGCGGGTTCGTCGAAGCCGTCCGCGCCGCCCTCGATGACGCCGTAGACCAGTGCGGTGACGGCGGTGGCGGCGGTGATCTGGCCGGGCCAGTCGAGCCGGCGGCCGTGCGGGGCGCGCGAGTCGGGCAGCCGGAACGCGGCGACGGCCAGCAGGGCCACGGAGAGCGGTATCGGCAGCAGGAAGATCCAGCGCCAGGTGGTGTGCTCCAGCAGGGCGCCGCCGATCAGCGGGCCGACGGCGAGCGGGGCCGTCAGGCTCATCGCCCAGAAGCCGATGAACTTGCCCCGCTCACGGTGGTCGGGCACGGCATGGCTGATCAGTGTGAGTGTGGTGGGCAGCAGAGCGGCGGCGCCGATGCCGGAGACCGCCTGCCCGACCCACAGTGCCTGCACCGAGCTGGACAGCAGCGAGATCGCGGCGCCCAGCGCACAGAAGACCATGCCGGTCTGGAAGACCTTCTTGCGGCCGTGGACATCGCCCCAGACGCCGGTGGTCAGGATCAGCGCGGCCATCGGCAGCACGAACGCGTCCGACACCCAGGACAGTTCGGAGGTCGACGTGCCCAGCGCGCGCTGGATCGCCGGCAGGCTCACCGACACGGTGGTGACGGGCAGGTAGGCGACGAAGACACCCAGGCAGGCCATGACGAGCGTGGCGGCCCGTCCGGCCCTGAGGTCCGGCGTCGTTGTGGAGTTCACGGGGTCGTTCCTTCGGCTGCTGCGGGGGAGGCCCCGCATTCTCGGAGCGCCGCCGGGAGCGTGCGCCCGCTCCCGGGGGCGACGGCCGATGGCAGCCGCCCGTGGAGCCGCCGATCAGCTTCTCCCCGAAGCACCCGAAACCCGCAGTCGATCCCAAGAAGCCTCCCGGAACCTCCGCCTGGGCGCCTGGCGATGGGACCATTCCTCCATGGCTGATGATCTGGACCGCAAAATCATCCACGGTTTGCAGTGCGCGCCCCGGGTCTCGTTCCGGCGGCTCGGGGAGGTCATCGGCGTGTCCGAACAGACTGTGGCGCGCCGCTACGCCGCCCTGCGGCGGGACGGCCTGCTGCGCGTCGTCGGACTGGGCAACCTGAACGCCGACGGCCAGGCGGAGTGGATCGCCCGGCTGCGCTGCCGACCTGATGCGGTGGCACCGCTGGCCCAGTCACTGGCCCGCCGGTCCGAGGTGGCGTACGTCGGCATCGCCTCCGGCGGCTCGGAGATCATCTGCATCATCCGGTCCCCCGCCGGAACCGACCATGACGACCTGCTGCTGCGCCAGCTGCCGCGAGCGGGCGCGGTCCTGGACGTGAACGTCGACCTGGTCGTGCGTATCTACGGCGGTCCCGGAACCGCGCCCTGGACCGACCCCGACGCCTCGCTCACCCCCGAACAGGTGCGGCGGCTGACCTCCGGCCACCCCACCCCGGCAGTGGCCTCGTCGACGCCCCTGGGTGAACAGGACCTGCCGCTGCTGCGCGCGCTCGCCGAGGACGGCCGGGCCACCCATACCCACCTGGCCAAGGTCACCGGCTGGTCCAAGCCCCGGGTCGCCCGTCGCCTGGAGGCACTGGAGGCAGCAGGCTCGCTCACGTACGACGTCGACACCCTGGCCGAGCGCCTCGGCTACCGGCTCAACGCCACCCTGTGGCTGCAGGTCGACCTACCGCGGCTGCACCAGGTCGGCGAGGAGGTCGGCGGCCACCACGAGTGCGCGTTCGTCGCCGCGATCAGCGGACGCCACAACCTGATGGCCGTGGTCGCCTGCCGGGACACCCCCGACTTCTACCGTTACCTCACCGGCCGCCTGGCCCACGTCGAGGGCATCCGCGGCTACGAGATCAGCGTCCGGGTGAACCGGCTCAAGCAGTCCGCCTCGCTCATCCACCACGGGCGGCTGATCCACCCGGCGCTCGTATGACGCCGGCACCGGGCTGCCGAACCGCCGAGCGACCGCCCCCGTCGCTCCGTCGAGCTGTCGGCGGGGCCGTGAAAAGATCCCCCCATGGCCACGGACCGCAGCAGCGCAGGAGATCCGGCGCGCACCCTCGCCCTGCTCTGGGGGCTGACCGCCGAGGAGAAGCCCGGCCGGCGCGGCCCGCGGCAGGCCCGGTCGACCGGCGAGATCGCCGCCGTGGCCATCGCCCTGGCCGACGCCGAGGGCGTGGACGCCGTCACCATGCGCCGGGTGGCGCAGGAGCTGGGGCTGTCCCCGATGGCGCTGTACACCTACGTCCCCGGCAAGGCCGAACTGCTCGACCTGATGCTGGACACCGTCTACGCGACGACGCCGCGCAGCACCCCCGCCGACGACGGCTGGCGGGCCAGGGTGACCGCCGTCGCCGACGACAACCGGGCGCTGCACCGAGCCCACCCGTGGGTCTCGGCGGTCTCCACCAGCCGCCCGCCGCTCGGCCCGGGCCTGATGGCCAAGTACGAGTACGAGCTGCGCGCCTTCGAGGGCACCGGCCTGCCCGACGTCGAACTGGACGCGGCGCTCACCCACCTGCTGGGCTTCGTCCAGACCTGCGCCCGGATGGCCGCCGACGAGCGCGCCGCCCGGCAGGACAGCGCGATGACCGACGCGCAGTGGTGGGCCGCCAACGCCGAGCTGCTCGCCAAGGTCTTCGACGCCGAGCGCTACCCGGTCGCGGCCCGGGTGGGCGCCGCCGCCGGCGAGGCCCACGGCGGCGCGTACGACCCGGACCACGCGTACGCCTTCGGCCTGGCCCGCGTGCTGGACGGGCTGGCGGCCCTGATCAGCGAACGCTAGGCCGGGCGTCGTACTCCGCGCGGGCGGCCTCGACGGCGGGGACCCGCTGCTCGGACCAGTGCGCGAGGGCGGCGACCAGTTCGGCGGCCTCCCGGCCGAGCGGGGTGAGGCTGTAGTCGACCCGGGGCGGGATCACCGGGTGGGCCTCGCGGTGCACGAAGCCGTCGCGTTCCAGCGTCTGCAGGGTCTGCGCGAGCATCTTCTCGCTGACGCCGGAGACCCGTCGGCGCAGTTCGCTGAAGCGGTAGCCGCGCTCGCGCAGCGCGCCGAGCACGAGGACGCCCCAGCGGCTGGTGACGTGCTCCAGCACGCCCCGGGACGGGCACATGCGGTCGAACACGTCCGCCGGCGGCAGCTCGCGCACCGGGACGGCCGGGCGGCCTTCCTCCAGGGTCTTCATGACTGTCCTGCCATTACCTTCATGTCAGTACCGTACTTTGAAGTGCGTACTTTCGAAAGGTTAGTGCAGTCCCTAGGGTGAGTTTCGAGGCAGGAACCCCGTCGAGGCAGAAACCCACCCAAGGAGCATCCCCATGTACGTCGTCACCGGTGCCACCGGCCAGCTCGGCCGTCTCGTCGTCGAGGGCCTGCTGGCCGCGGTCCCTGCGAGCGAGGTGGCGGTCGCCGTCCGCTCCGCCGGGAAGGCGGCCGACCTGGCCGCGCGCGGGGTGGCCGTCCGCGTGGTCGACTACGACGACCCGGCGTCCCTGGCCGGCGCCTTCGCGGCCGGTGACCGGGTGCTGCTGATCTCGGGCAGCGAGGTCGGCCGCCGGATCCCGCAGCACCGCGCGGTGGTCGACGCGGCCCGTGCGGCCGGTGTCGCGCTGTTCGCCTACACGAGCGCGCCGGGCGCGGCGACCTTCCGGCTGGCCGACGAGCACAAGGCGACGGAGGAGCTGATCCGCGCATCCGGCCTGCCGTCCGTCCTGCTGCGCAACGGCTGGTACACCGAGAACTACCTGGGCGACGCGGCCGGCACGGTGGCGCGCGGCGTGGTGCTCGGCAGCGCCGGGGACGGCCGGGTGGCCACCGCCCCGCGCAAGGACTACGCGGACGCGGCGGTCGCCGTGCTCCTCGGCGAGGGCCACGAGGGCCGGGTGTACGAGCTGAGCGGCGACGCCGCGTGGAGCCTGGCGGAGCTGGCGGCCGAGCTGGCGCTGGTCTCCGGGCAGCCGGTCGCGCACCAGGACGTGGCACCGGCGGAGCACCTCGCGGCGTTGGTCGGCGCGGGCCTGCCGGAGGGCTTCGCCGAGGTGCTGGTGGACGTGGACGCGGGCATCGCCCGTGGCGAGCTGGCCGGCACCCCGGGCGACCTGGCCCGGCTGATCGGCCGCCCGACCGTCCCGCTGGCCGAGTCGGTGCGCGCCGCGCTCCGGGCCTGAGGCGCTCCAGGCCTGAGGCGCTCCGGGCCTCAGGTCCTCCCGCACTCCGGACCCGCCGTGGGCCCGCGTTTCCCGAGGTCAGCGATGTCATGACCAAAATGCGGAAACGGAGATGACAGCCTGCCCCTCCGCCCGCTACCGTCACCTCGACACACGCGCGCGGAGGGCAGGCGGCCATGCCAGAGACAACCCAGCAGGACAGCGGCCGAGGCCTCTGGTACGGCGTCGCGGCCTACGGCATCTGGGGCCTCTTCCCCCTGTTCTGGCCACTGCTGGAGCCCGGCGCCGCCGACGACATCCTGGCCAACCGGATGGTCTGGTCCCTGGTCGCCGTGGTGCTGCTGCTGATCGCCCAGCGGCACTGGAGCTGGATACGCCCGCTGCTGCGCCAGCCCCGCCGGCTCGCCATGCTGGCCGGCGCGGCCACGGTGATCTCGATCAACTGGGGCGTCTACATCTGGGGCGTCAACGCCGGGCACGTCGTCGAGACCAGCCTCGGCTACTTCATCAACCCGCTGGTCACCATCGGCTTCGGCGTCCTGGTGCTCAAGGAGCGGCTGCGGACGGCGCAGTGGGCGGCGGTCGGTGTCGGCGCGGCCGCCGTCGCGGTGCTCAGCGTCGCGTACGGGCGGCTGCCGTGGATCGCGCTCACCCTGGCGCTCTCCTTCGCCACGTACGGGCTGCTGAAGAAGAAGGTCGGGCTGAGCGGCCTGGAGAGCCTGGCGGCGGAGAGCGCCTTCATGTTCCCGTTCGCGCTCGGCTACCTGGTCTACCTGGAGGTCAGCGGGCGCGGCACCTTCGGCCACACGGTGGCCGGCTCGTACGGCTGGGGGCACTCCGGGCTGCTGCTGCTCAGCGGCGTGATCACGGCGATCCCGCTGCTGTTCTTCGGCGCGGCGGCCGTGCGGGTGCCGCTGACCGTGCTCGGGCTGCTCCAGTACCTGGCGCCGGTGTTCCAGTTCCTGATCGGCGTGGCGGTGTTCCACGAGTCGATGCCGCCCGCCCGCTGGGCCGGCTTCGGCCTGGTCTGGCTGGCGCTCGCGGTGCTCACCTGGGACGCGCTGCGCCAGGTACGGGCCGACCGCGCGGGGCGGGCCGCGGCTGTGCCGCAGCCCGCCCCCGCCGAGGCGGCGGTCAGGCGCTGATCCGCCCCTGCTGGTCCGCTCCCGCTGAGGCGGCGGTCAGACGCTGATGTCCCGGCTGGTGAAGCGGGACCAGGCCGTCGCGCCGAACACGGCGACGTAGGCGGCCTGGAGGCCGAGGTCCTTCCACACGCCGTCCCAGTACATCGGCTGGCGCAGGAGGTCCGCGAAGCTGAGCCAGTAATGGGTGAACAGGAACGGCCTGACGGCGTCCAGCTGCGGGAAGGCGTCCAGGATCTGCACGGTGACCACCAGCCCGACGGTCGCCGCCATCGCCGCGATGCCGCTGCCGGTGAGCGTGGAGACGAACAGCCCGATCGCCACCAGCCCGGCCAGCGAGGCCGCCACCACCCCGGCCACGAGCACCGCCCGCAGCAGCGCGTCGCCGAAGCCGATGGTGTCGCCGGAGATCAGCGTCACCTCGCCGAGCGGGAACAGCGCGGCGCCGGTGGCCAGGGCCGCCGCCGCGACCGCCACGGTGGCGGCCAGGCAGAACACCAACCCGGCGGTGAACTTGGCGGCCAGCAGCCGGGTGCGCCCGGCCGGCGCGACCAGCAGGTAGCGCAGCGTCCCGGTGGCCGCCTCGCCGGCGACCGAGTCCCCGGCGACCACGCCGACCGTCATCGGCAGGAACACCGGCAGCGCGACCGCGAGGGCGGTGAAGACCAGGAACAGGCCGTTCTGGGTGGTCTGCGCGATGAAGTTCACCCCGCCGCCGCCCTCGTGCGGGCTGCCCGTGTTGAGCTTGACGACCACGCCGATCAGGATCGGCAGCACCGCCAGGATCCCCAGCAGCACCTTGGTGCGCATCCGGCGGAAGGTCAGGTGCAGTTCGTTGCGGAACAGCGCCAGGAACCCGGCCGCCGTCTGCGGCCTCCGCCCGGTCCGGACCGGCACCGCCCCGGCCTGCGACATCCCGGCCTGCGACAGCTCAGCCTGCGACATCGAAGCCCTCCCCGGTCAGCGCCACGAAGGCGTCCTCCAACGTGCCCCGCTCCAGCCCGAACCCGTGCACCCGCACCCCGGCCTCGACCAGCGCCGCGCACAGCTTCGGCAGCGCCTCCTCGACCGGGGAGCCGAGCGAGCCGAGCGCGCCGAGCTCGCCGTCCACCCGCCCGTCGCCGGGCAGCAGGGAGCCGACCCGGTGGGCCGCCAGTACCTCCACGGCGTGCGCCACGTCCGGCGTGCGGACCACCAGTCGGCCCTGCGCGCGGGCGGCCAGTTCGGCGACGGTGCCCTGCACCACCAGCCGGCCCCGGGACATCACCGCCGCGTGCGTGCAGACCTGCTCGATCTCGTCCAGCAGGTGCGAGGAGAGGAACACCGTGGTCCCCTCCGCCGCGACCTCCCGCACCAGCGCCCGGATCTCGCGCATGCCCTGCGGATCCAGCCCGTTGGTGGGCTCGTCCAGCACCAGCAGCTCGCGCGGCTGGAGCAGCGCCGACGCCAGGCCGAGCCGCTGCTTCATGCCCAGCGAGTACGCGCGGGCCTTCTTGGCCGCCGCGGCGCTCAGCCCGACCCGTTCCAACGCCGTCTCGACGCGCAGGCGCCGGGTGCGCGGGTCGGCGGTCGGGTCGGCGGCGTCGAACCGGACCAGGTTGTCCCGCCCGGAGAGGAAGCCGTACAGCGCCGGGCCCTCGATCAGCGCGCCCACCCGGGGCAGCACGGAGGCGACGGACTGCGGCATCGGCTCGCCGAGGACGGTGGCGACGCCGGAGGTGGGGGCGATCAGGCCCATCAGCATCCGGATGGTGGTGGTCTTGCCGGAGCCGTTCGGGCCGAGGAAGCCGAAGACGGAGCCGCGCGGCACGCTCAGGTCCAGGCCGTCCACGGCGAGCTGGCCGCCCCGGAAGCGCTTGGTCAGACCGCGGGTCCTGATCACGTCGTCGGGCCGGGAGGAGCCGGGGGAACCGGGGGAGGAGGTGGAGGGGGAGGTGGAGGTGGAAGGCACGGGGCCCGGGCGCTGCTCGGCGCCCGGACCCCCGGCCGACTCCGTAACGTCCCCCGTTACGGGAGCCTTCGTCATCCGTCAGTTCACCCCGGCGGCGTGCTGGAGCACCGGCAGGGTCACCGCGCCGGCGAACACCCGGCCGTCGTCGGTGACCAGGACGTTCACCACCTTGGTGCTGATCAGCGTGCCGCCGCCGACCGGCTTGCCGAGCGACTTCACCAGCGCCTGCGGGTTCAGGGCCGCGCCCCGGCCGCCGTGCTTGCCGCCCTTGCCGCCGTCCTGCGGCGCGTCGACGGCGCCGCCGGGCAGCTGCGCCGAGACCACGGTCGTCCAGCCCTCGCCGATCACGTTCACGCCGCCGTGGTCCCGGCCCGAGGCGTCCTGACCGGCCTGGCCCCCGGGCGCGGAACCCTTGGGCGCGAAGCCCTGCGGCACCTCACCCTTGGCGCCCTCGTCCGCCTTGTGCTCCGTCACCTTGGCGCCCTTGGGCACGGTGAAGTCGAAGGTCTTGGCGGCCGGCTTGGCGAAGGACACGTCGGTGAAGTGGACGTCCAGCACGGTGGAACCGTCGACGCCCTTGACCACCACCGAGAGCGGCACCCCGTTGTCGGCGGCGACCGCGATCCGGACCTCGGCGACGGTCGAACCGGACTGCGCGGGCTTGACGCTCAGCTGGTACGCCTTCTGCCCGGCCACGTTGGCGGTGCCGGCCACGGTGACCGACGTGGTGCCCGCGCTCGCGGTCAGGAACTGCCGGGCGGCCTCCTGCGGGGTCGTCGGCACCCCGGTCAGCGGTGCCCCGGCGTGCTTGCCGGCGGTGTCGGGGTGCTGGGCGGGCGCCTGGCCGGTCAGGCGCACGGCGGTGTTGGTCGAACTGTCCCAGGCCCAGGCCTGGTCGCCGTTGTGGACGACGGTGTAGCCGGCCATGTCCTCCAGCAGGTCGACCCGCTGGCGGTCCGGGCCGTCCACCGCGACCCGCAGCGTCTGGTCGCCGCCGAGCAGGCCGAGCAGCTTGGCCTGCGGGTCGGCCGAAGAGGAGCCCTGGCCGCCGCCGCGCCCGGCCGCCGCGCCGAGCCCGCCGGCCGCGACGCCCAGCAGCTGGCTGGGCAGGCCGAGGTCGGTGGAGACGGACACCGTGCCGGAGAGGCTCTGCGCGTCGGAGCCGAGCACCTTGGCCACCAGCTGCTCCGGCGTCAGCGAGGGAAGTTCGGGCGGGGCGTCGGCGGCCAGTGCGGGCACCAGGCCGATCCCGGCGGCGATCACCGCGGCCACCGTCAGCGGCACCCCGGCCCGCACCAGCATGCGCCGCCGGGAGCGGTACGGCACGCCGCCGTCCACGTTGTCCCCCGCCGCCGTGTCATTGGTCATGGCGTCCTCAACTCCTCTACGAACACGAGCGATTGGCTGTGCCCTTCCATTAGAGGCCCGCACTCCGGCCCCGTCATCGCCCTGCGGGGCCAGTTCGGGGTCAACCTCGCGGGTACATCGACCCTGAGACGCCCTCAGGGTTGGCTACTCCGAACGTACGACACCTGGCGTAGGGTCGCGCCATGGACGGAACCGCCATGGACGCAAGCAACCCCCCGACCGCTAACGCGATGCGGCGCGCCCTGCGCCGAGCCCGGGACGGCGTCGCCCTGGACGTCACCGAGACCGCGGTGCTGCTCCAGGCCAGAGGCGAGGACCTGAACGACCTGTGTGCGAGCGCCGCCCGGGTCCGCGACGCGGGGCTGGCGGCGGCCGGGCGGCCCGGCGTCATCACCTACTCCAAGAGCGTCTTCATCCCGCTCACCCGGCTCTGCCGCGACAAGTGCCACTACTGCACCTTCGTCACCGTCCCCGGCAAGCTGCGCCGGGCCGGCCACGGGATGTTCATGTCCCCCGACGAGGTGCTGGACGTCGCCCGGCGCGGGACCGAACTCGGCTGCAAGGAAGCCCTGATCACCCTCGGCGACAAGCCCGAGGACCGCTGGCCCGAGGCCCGCGAGTGGCTCGACGCGCACGGGTACGACGACACCATCGCCTACGTGCGGGCGATGTCGATCCGCATCCTGGAGGAGACCGGCCTGCTCCCGCACCTCAACCCCGGGGTGCTCGGCTGGACGGACTTCCAGCGGCTCAAGCCCGTCTCCGCCTCCATGGGCATGATGCTGGAGACCACCGCCACCCGGCTGTGGAGCGAGCCCGGCGGCCCGCACTTCGGCTCGCCGGACAAGGAACCGGCCGTCCGGCTGCGGGTGCTGGAGGACGCCGGGCGCAGCTCCGTCCCGTTCACCAGCGGCCTGCTGATCGGCATCGGCGAGACGTACCAGGAGCGCGCGGAGTCGCTGTTCGCGCTGCGCAAGGTCTCCCGGGCCTACCACGGCGTCCAGGAGCTGATCCTGCAGAACTTCCGCGCCAAGCCGGACACGGCGATGCGCGGCATGCCCGACGCCGAACTGGACGAGCTGGTCGCCACCGTGGCGGTGGCCCGGCACGTGATGGGCCCGGCGGCCTGCCTGCAAGCGCCGCCGAACCTGGTGGACGGCGAGTACGGGCGGCTGATCGCGGCCGGCGTCGACGACTGGGGCGGCGTCTCCCCGCTCACTCCCGACCACGTCAACCCCGAACGCCCGTGGCCGCAGATCGAGCGGCTCGCCGAGCGCTCCGCGGCCGCCGGCTTCGAACTGCGCGAGCGTCTCGCCGTCTACCCCGAGTACGTCCGGCGCGGCGAGCCCTGGCTGGACCCGCGGGTGCTGCCGCACGTGCGCGCCCTCGCCGACCCGGAGACCGGGCTGGCGAACCCGGACGCGGTGGTCCGCGGCCTGCCCTGGCAGGAGCCCGAGGACCTGCCCGTCTCGTACGGGCGGACCGACCTGCACGCCACCATCGACACCGAGGGCCGCACCGGCGACCGCCGGGCCGACTTCGAGGACGTCTACGGCGACTGGGAGGTGCTGCGCGAGCAGGTGCTCGCCGAGGGCGCGCCCGAGCGGCTGGTCGGCGACCTGCGCGAGGCGCTGGCGGTGGCCGCCGACGACCCAACGCGGCTCACCGACGACCAGGCGCTGGCGCTGTTCCACGCGGACGGCCCGGCCCTGGACGCGCTCTGCCGGATCGCCGACGACGTCCGCCGGGACACCGTCGGGGAGGACGTCACCTACTGCGTCACCCGGAACATCAACTTCACCAACGTCTGCTACACCGGCTGCCGCTTCTGCGCGTTCGCCCAGCGCCGCACCGACGCCGACGCCTACACCCTGTCGCTGGAGCAGGTCGCCGACCGGGCCGCGCAGGCCTGGGAGGTGGGCGCCACCGAGGTCTGCATGCAGGGCGGCATCCACCCGGACCTGCCCGGCACCGCCTACTTCGACATCGCCCGCGCGGTGAAGGAGCGGGTGCCCGGCATCCACGTGCACGCCTTCTCGCCGATGGAGGTGGTCAACGGCGCGACCCGCACCGGGCTGTCCATCCGCGACTGGCTCCAGCGGGCCAAGGAGAACGGCCTGGACAGCATCCCGGGCACGGCGGCCGAGATCCTGGACGACGAGGTCCGCTGGGTGCTCACCAAGGGCAAGCTGCCAGCCGCCACCTGGGTCGAAGTGGTCACCACCGCGCACGAACTGGGCATCCGCTCCTCGTCCACCATGATGTACGGGCACGTGGACACCCCGAAGCACTGGCTCGGGCACCTGCGGCTGCTGGCCGAGATCCAGCAGCGTTCCCTGGAGACCAACGGCACGGGCGGCTTCACCGAGTTCGTGACCCTGCCGTTCATCCACACCAACGCGCCGGTCTACCTGGCCGGCATCGCCCGGCCCGGCCCGACCGCCCGGGACAACCGCGCGGTGGTCGCGATGGCCCGGCTGCTGCTGCACCCGCACATCCCCAACATCCAGACCAGCTGGGTCAAGCTGGGCGCGGAGGGCGCCGCCGAGATGCTCCGCTCGGGCGCCAACGACCTGGGCGGCACGCTGATGGAGGAGACCATCTCGCGGATGGCCGGCTCGGCGTACGGGAGTTACAAGTCGGTGCGCGACCTCCAGGCGATCGCCGAGGCGGCGGGCCGCCCGCACCGCCAGCGCACCACCACGTACGGCGAGGTGCCGGCCGAGCGCCGGGCCGCGGCGCTGGCCTCGGACGGGCACCTGCCGGAGCTGCTGCCGGTCCTGGACTGATCCCGCCACCGGCCTCCCGGTTCCGCCGGTCCCGGCCTGCTGGTTCCCCCGGCCCCGCTGCCGCCCGTACGGCGGCCGGGGCCGGGAAACCGGAGCACGAGGGACGCCCTTGATTCGCTCGGGTCTTCGAATACAGTGCCAGGGCGCGCGCCGCGGCCGTGCGTCGCGCAGCCCCCTGCCCCGAGGAAAGGCGCCCCGTCGTGATGCCACTGTGGTCACGCGCCCAGCAGCAGGACTTCCGCAGCCGGGTGCGGGGCTGTCTGCTCGGCGGTGCCATCGGCGACGCGCTCGGCGCCGGCGTCGAGTTCGAGCCGCTGGAGAAGATCCGGGCCCAGCACGGCCCGCAGGGCGTCACCGGCTACGTCCCCGCGTACGGGCGCACCGGCGCCGTCACCGACGACACCCAGCTCACCCTGTTCACCGTCGACGGCCTGATCCGCGCCCACATCCGGCGCGACACCGGCAGCTGGCATCCGCCCACCGACCTGCACCTGGCCTACCTGCGCTGGGCCGCCACCCAGCGCGACTGGGGCCCCGACGAGCGCCGCCCCGACCTCGGCTGGCTCGGCCGCGAGGAGTGGCTGTACGCCCAGCGCGCCCCCGGCCAGGGCTGCCTGTCCGGCCTGACCGGGGCCGACGCCGAGTTCCTCGGCACCGTGGAGCGGCCGAAGAACCCGCACTCCAAGGCCTGCGGCACGGTGGTGCGGGCGGCGCCGTTCGGCCTGCTCACCAGCTGGGAGCCGGGCCTGGTCTTCCAACTCGCGGTGGAGTGCGCGGTGCTCACCCACGGCCACCCCACCGGCTACCTCGCGGCGGGCGCGCTCGCGGTGATCGTCCAGAGCGTGGCCCGCGGCGGCACCCTGGAGGAGGGCGTCCACCTCGCCCTGGCGCTGCTCTCCGAGCGGCAGGCGCACGAGGAGACCACCGCCGCGCTGCGGGCCGCGCTGGACGCGGTCCGGGCCGGCGAGCCGTCCGCGGACCGGGTGGAGGCGCTGGGGGAGGGCTGGGTCGCCGAGGAGGCGCTGGCGATCGGGGTCTACTGCGCGCTGGTCGCGCACGACGTGCGCTCGGGCCTGCTGCTCGCCGTCAACCACTCCGGGGACAGCGACTCCACCGGCGCGGTCTGCGGGAGCCTGCTCGGGGTGCTGCACGGTGACACCGCGCTGCCGTCGGGGCTGGTGGCCGGGCTGGAGGGGCGAGGCGCCATCCTCGAACTCGCCGACGACTTCGTGCTGGAGCTGATGCACGGCACCGAACTGCACGATCCGCGCACCCCGGAGGGGCTGACCTGGTCCGAGCGGTACCCGGTGGTGCGCTGAACGGGGCGGACGGGGCGGACAGGACGGACGGGGCGGACAGGACAGATGGGGCGGGAAGTTCGGGCGGGAACGACGTTTGCCCGTAGCGTCGGCCGCCGGCGAGGGCGACGGCCACTGCTACGGGCAAACGGGCCGAGCTCGGATTCGCACCGGGGGCGCGGGGCCGGGTCGGTGGCCGCCGCCGCAGGGTCAGCGGCGGCCGAACACCCCGGTGGCCGCAGCGCTCGCGAACGCGGTCCAGGCCTCGGCGGAGAAGCGCAGCTGCGGCCCCTGAGGGTCCTTGGAGTCCCGTACCGCCACCGCCCCCGTGGCCGGCGTGGCGATCTCCACACAGGCGCCGTTGCCGCCGCTGTGGCTGCTCTTCCGCCAGCGGGTTCCGTGCTCGGAGGTGGTGCTCATCAGTGGTATCCCTCTTCAATCTCAGCTATCAGTGCCCGGCTCTCCGCCACGCCGAGTGCCGCCGCCCGCAGGTAGTCGTACAGACCGGTATAGCGGCGGACGTCCGCGTCCTTCTCCAGGTAGAGATCGCTCGTCACCCCTTCGAAGTAGACAACCGTGGAATCGGCTGACTCGGGGAACTCCAGCAGGGAGAATGTCCCGGTCATACCGGGGTGGGCCCCGGCCGAGAACGGGATCACCTGGATGGTGATGTTCGGGTGCTGGCTCAGCTCCATCATGTGCTTGAGCTGCTCGGCCATCACCTCGCGGCTGCCGACCTCGCGGCGCAGCACCGCCTCGTCTATGACGGTCCACAGGCTGCCGAGCTGGTTCTCGCCCTGGATGCGGTCCTGGCGCTTCATCCGGACCTGCACCCGGCGCTGCACGGCGAGCGCGTCGGTGTCCGGCTGGGTTCCCTCCACGACGGCCTGCGCGTACTGCTCGGTCTGCAACAGGCCCGGGACGAAGGAGGATTCGTACGCGCGGATCGAGGAGGCCTCGGCCTCCAGCCCGATGTAGACGCTGTACGGGGTCGGCATGTCGTTGAAGTCGTGCCACCAGCCGCGCTGGCGGGACTCCTTGGCCATCTCCATGAGGCTGGCGCGCATCTGCTCGTCGTTCACGAGATAGACGTCGCAGAGGTCGCGCACGTCGCGCTGGCTGATGCTGCGGCGGCCGTTCTCCAGTCGGCTGATCTTCGACTGGGAGACCATCAGCCGGCCCGCCACCTCCTCCGCCGTCATCCCGAGGCCCTCGCGGAGTTTGCGCAGCTCCGAGCCCAGGCGCCGACGGCGCACGGTGGGATTGATGCTCGTCGACACATCGACCTCCGGCCGGACCTCTGGTGATCGTTGGAACGGCAGCCCTCGGAACACTTCGGACATTGGGACCAACCCCCCTGACTTGGAGCAGCATGTCACCTTGGGCCAGGTCGGCGTCAGGGAATCACAGCAGCGCAGTAGAACAGATCGTCGGAAAAGCACTTCTGTGAGACGGCGAGGGCCCTCAAGTGGTAATGCGGCTCAGCGGCTCGAACCGGTACGGGCTAAGGATGTGCTCCCCGGCGGCGCAGGTGCCATTGGCACGTGCGAGGGCAGGACCGCCGGGCTCCCCGGACGGGCCCCAAAGGGCCTTCGGGGACGGCAGAGGGGCGGTCGCCGGGCGACTTCCGTCGCGGGGCGACCGCCCCTCCGTGCTCCTGGTGGTGCGGGTGCTGCTTCGGTGGTGCGTCGGGTCCTTCAGCGCCGTTGCTCAGCGCCGTCGGGCGGCGTGAACGGGGCGGCGCGCGCCGGTGGAGGTGCCGCCGGGCCCGTGGTGCCCGTGGTGCCCGCCGGTCCCGTGGTGCCCGCCGGGCCCATGGTGCCCGCCGTCACGGGCCGTACGGGCCGTGCGGGCTGCACGTGCCGCGCAGGCCGTACGGCGATCGGTGCGGTGTCCCGCGCGCCCGGGCGGTCCCGGTCAGCGGACGCCGACCCGTGAGGCGGCGACCCGCCCCGAGCCCCGGCCCGCCGCGCGGGCGCCGGAACGCCCGGTGCCGGTACCGGTCCCGGAACCCTGGGCAGAACGGTTCTGCTGCGCCGGCAGGCCGTTCTGCACGTCCATCACGGCGTGCGCGACCATCCCGCCCAGCGGGTCGTACCGGATCAGGTCGCGCAGCCGCGACCGCGAGGACCGGCCCTCGTTGCCCGGATACAGGTGCTTGCCCAGGCCCACGGAATGGGCCAGGGCCGCCAGCGCCGCCGTCCGCGGGTCCGGCGGCACGCCGGTGCGGATGGCGGTGTCCAGCCGCTGTTTGATCGCGGCGTTGGTGCAGTCGTCCGACGCCTGATAGCGGGTCGTCGGCAGCACCCCGCACACCTGGCCCGGCACGGCCGTGACCATGCCGCAGCGCTCCAGGTGCGCCAGGTAAGTCTGCCGCAGCCCCAGCCGGGGCCCGCCGATCCAGTGCGCCGCGCGGACCGGACTGCCGCGTCGGCGCAGCAGTTCCAGTGCGTGGTCCAGGGTCGGGTCGCCGGTCGGCCGTGCGAGCACGACAGCGATCCGGTCTCCCTCCGGTACGATCCGTCCGGCCAGGGACAGCTCGACGAGCTGGGCCCCGGCGAGTCCGAGGTCGAGGGTCTGCGGCTGCGCCGTGGTACCCGTGGTCGGGTCCAAAGCGAGCAGCAAGAGTTCCTCGGGAACAGTTCTGCGGCTCTTGCCCATCCAAGCCTCCCCGCGTGGATGAGAGACAGGGTGACGCCTCTCACACGGGCTTGTCGAGTACGCCTCCGAATCGTGACCTTGCGGTGGAGGCGGGGAACCAGGGGCGGCGGGCCCGGCGTCTGACCGGTGAACAGACCGCAGTACGCCCGTGCGACGGCAATAAGCGCCGGTCGGGCGGGGTGTGCGCGGCCGGATCGGCCGGCGGTGGCGGAGACTGTACAGGTACACGGGGCGGGGCGTCGGCTTCCCGAAATCGGGTCTGCCGGTGCCCCGCCGGGCGTTGAGGAGGCTGGGATACGTGGGCGAGTCCCCCGACAGGGTGCTGAGGGACGGCGAGCGGGCGCAGGAGCGCGAACGCGAACGGACCGGGACGGCCGGCGGTGCGGGTCCGGACCCGGACGGTGCTCCGGACGGCAACCCGAACGGCAGCCGGGAGGCCGAGACCGGCCCCGGCGACACGCCGGCGGCGGGGGCCAAGCGCGGCTCGACCGTACAGCTCCGTGTCCGGGATGTGGACAGCAAGACCACGATGCTGCGGCTGCCGGTGGACAGTGCGACCACCGCGCTGCGGCTGCCCGAGGAGCTGACCAGGCCCGCCGGTGACGGAAGTTCCGACGTCGCGGCCGGGGAGGCGGAGGCCGTGACGGCCTCCGACGGCGAGGAGAAGGCGGCCGGACGGCCGACCGGAACCGACCCGCGTCTCGCCATGCGGACGGCCGCGGCGGATGCGGGAGCCGTGGCGGGGAGTGCGGAGAAGGGAACGGAGAAGGGCACGGAGAAGGGGGCGAAGGAGGCCGGCGGGAAGGCCGCGTCCGAGGGCGACACGCCTGGGGCCGCCGCACCCGCCGAGGTTGCCGTGCCCGCCGCGCCCGAGAGCGACGAACCGGACGAGGCGGCAGCCGGGCCGGCCAAGCCCGCGCCTGCGCGCGCCTCCGCCGCCGCCGTGGCCCCCGCGGCCGCCGCGTCCGGCACCGTGCCCGAGCCCCCGGCGCCGACCCCGCAGCCCGAGCCGTCCCCCGTCCCGGAGCCGGTGCCCGAGCCGCACCCGGCGCCCAAGCCCCTCCCCGAACCCGAGCCGCAGCCCGGTCCGGAGCCGCTGCCGAAGCCGACTCCCGCCCCCGTGCCCGGCCCCGCCCCGGCCCCCGAGCCACTGCCCACCCCCGACCCGCGGCCGGTGCCGCCCGTCCCGCCGCTGCCGAAGCCCGAGCCGCTGCCCCTCCCGGAGCCGCCGCCCGCGCCGGAGAACACCGCCGAGGCGATGGAGGTCCTGGCGACCCTCAACGCGCGCCCGGTCTCGCCGCTGCGCCGCGCGCTCAAGCGGATCACCATCTGGACGGCCTTCCTCGCCGTGGTGCTCGGTGCGGCGGTGGTGGCCCAGCTGCTGCGTCCGCTGCCGGACGCCAAGGTGCGGATGTCCGCCGCGGGCAGCTTCAGCTTCGCCGGCGACCAGCTCGACCTCGCCTGGCCGGCCAAGGGCCAGTCCGCCGCCGAGGTGGTCGGCGTCGGCAGCCTCGGCAGCTCCGGGCAGGAGACGCCGTCCTCGATCGCCAGCGTCACCAAGGTGATGAACGCCTACCTGATCCTCCAGAAGTTCCCGCTGAAGAAGGGGGAGAGCGGCCCGAAGATCACCGTGGACAAGCAGGCCGCGCAGGAGTCCGGCAACGTCGACGAGTCCCGGGTCACCCTCACCGAGGGCCAGGTGCTCACCGAGTACCAGGCGCTGGAACTGCTGATGCTGCCCTCGGCCAACAACGTGGCCCGGCTGCTCGCCCGCTTCCACTCCGGCTCCGAGGACGCGTTCGTCAAGCTGATGAACGAGACGTCGGCCAAGTTCGGCATGACCAACACCACCTACGCCGACCCGGCGGGCTTCCTCGCGGACACCAAGTCCACCGCCAAGGACCAGCTGAAGCTGGCCGAGCAGGTCATGCAGGACGAGATCTTCCGGCAGATCGTCTCCACCCCGGAGACCAACTTCAACAACGCGAAGATCTCCAACACCAACAACCTGATCAACCCGAAGACCGGGGTCATCGGCGTCAAGACCGGCTCCAGCACCCCGGCCGGCGGCTGCCTGATGTGGGCCGCCTACAAGGAGATCGGCGGTGTGAAGCGGCTGATCATCGGCGTCACCCTGGGCCAGCAGGCCACCTCGCCCAACCCCGGCGACGGCATCCTGCCGACCGTGCTCAAGGTCAGCGGCAAGCAGATCCAGGCCGCGCAGGGCGGCCTGACCGGCCAGACCGTGGTGAAGAAGGGCGACGTCGTCGGCACCGTGGACGACGGCCTCGGCGGCAAGGTCCAGGTCGTCGCGACCAAGGACCTCGTGGTGGCCGGCTTCCCGGGCATCACCGGCACGGTCACCCTGGACGCGGCCAAGCTCGGCCACACCGCGAAGGCCGGCCAGGAGGTCGGCCTGCTGCGGGTGGGCGCGGGCGACGACAAGACGGAGGTCCCGGTGGCCCTTCAGTCCGACCTGAACCCGCCGTCCATCCAGTCCCGGCTGACCCGCACGCTCTGACACCGCGACGACGGAGGGGGAGCCGGTTCGCCCGGCTCCCCCTCCGTCGTGTTTCCGCGTGCTCCGGGTCTCGCTCGTCAGTTGTCGCGTGCTCCGGGTTCGTCCCGTCAGTTGTCGCGGTCGAGCAGCGCGACCGTGAACCCGCCGAGCGGCGTGACCTGGTCGGGCGCGCCGTACTGCGTGCGGAGAGCCTGCGCCTGGTCCTCCGGCATGGTGGTCAGCGGGTCCTCGGTGTCCCCGAGGACCAGCAGCCAGATCCGCGCCGCCTGCCCCAGACAGGCCTCCGGCTGCGGGCACGGCGTCGGCGACAGGTCCTCCGCGTCGTCGGCGCTCTGCGCGACGAACACCGGGTACGGGTGGACGTCCGACGGCAGGTAGTAGCTGACGCCCGGCCACACCATCGCCCAGGCCTGGTTGCCCAGGGGGGCCGCCATCCCGTCCCCGGACCGGTAGCCCGCGGCGATCACCCCGGCCGCCGCCCGGAACGGCTCCTCCGACCCGTTGTGCGAGCCCACGTAGCGCACCGCGGGCTGCTTCGGCAGCGCCGCCACGGCCGGGGCGGCGAGCAGTCCCAGCGCCAGCAGTCCCACCGCCGCCCTGGCCGGTCCCGGAGCGCGGAAACGTTTCGCCCAGGCCGCCGCGACGCCGTACACCGCGCCGACCCCGCCCCCGGCCAGCACCGCCCACGCGGGCACCGTGAACAGCATGTACCGCTCGATGAAGTACGAGGTGCCGCCCTGCGACACCACCCACACGCCCATCACCGGCAGCTCCGCGAGCAGCAGCGCCTGCCCGGCCTGCACCCGCCGGCCCGGCAGCAGCAGCGCCGGCAGCGCCAGCAGCACGAAGGCGTAGAACACCGTGTGCGAGCCGAACAGGTGCTGGCCGAAGTGCACCAGGCCCCCGAGGTTCGGCGTCTCGATCCAGCCCAGCTGCCGGTCCGACTGCCGGCTGCCGAGCAGCACCACCGGCAGCACCGGCACCGCCGCCACCCCCACCGCCACCGGGTACTGCCACAGCAGCCGCCGCTCCGCCGCCCCGCGCGTGCGCCACAGGTGCAGCAGCACCAGCGCCACCTGCCCGGCCACCGTGCTGAACGAGATCAGGTGCCCGGCGCCGGCCACCGCCATCGCCGCGCAGTACGGCGCCCACCGCCGCCACGTCGGCCGCTCCAGCGCCCGCACCAGGAACCAGGTGGCCGCCGCGATCGCGAAGGTCACCAGCGCGTACGCGCGCGCCTCCTGCGCGTACCGCGACACCTCCGGCGGCACCGCGAACAGCAGCCCCGCGCCGACCGCCGCCACCCGGTTGCCGAACAGCCGCTCGGCGGTCAGCGCCACGAACGCGGCCGCCCCCGCCATCGCCAGCACGGAGGGTATTCGCAGCGCCACCACGGAGTCGCCGAACACCGTCGTCCAGCCGTGCATCAGCAGGTAGTACGCCCCGTTGCTGGCGTCCACGTGCTGGAGCAGCCGGAGCAGGTCGCCCAACGACCGGGTGGCCACCGTCCAGGTCGCCATCTCGTCCCGCCACAGCTCCGGCGTCCCCAGCCGGTACCCGCCCACCGCCAGCATCACCACCGCGGGCCACACCCACACCTGCCCCAGCAGTCGCACCACCGGGTGCCCAGCAGGTCTCATCGGGTCCTTCGTCTCCTTCGCACGGCGCGGCAAGGCGGTCGAACACTTTTCCGGCAGGCTACTTGACCCGCTCTGACCCCTCGTCGGCACCCGCACCCCCACCCGGTCCCGACCCGGCCAGGCGCGGTCTCGACCAGGCCCCGGCGCGGACGCCGACCGCTCCTGGCCGGAACGGTCCAGGGCCACTTCCGTCCAGCCGAAGTCCCTTCCACCGCCGCTGAGCGGCGACGAAGCTGGTGATCGCCGCCAGGGAGCACCGCTCAGGGCGGCACCGGAGAGCGCGTCACCGCGGGACGCGGCCACCGGATCCCACCCTCACGTCGCAGCAGGAGAGGACGCCGTCATGCTCCGCACCGTCATGACCGAGGCCACCGCGGTCGCCACCCTCGCCGTCGCAGGCCGGGCCGCCGCCGCGGCTGCTTCTTAGCGCCTGTCCGGGGCTGACGGCCCCACCACCTCGCCCCGGCCCCGCCGGGCCCCATCGACCGGCTGCTCCTGCGGGGCGGCCGTCCCGCCGGGCCCGCTCCCGAGGCAGGCCGATCCGAGCGCCGTACCCCGGCCTCGCCGAGCGCAGCACCCCGCAGCACCCCGCACCAGCGCCTCGCACCAGCGCGTCGAACCAGCGCGTCGAACCGCCGCCAGGCCGGCTGCTCCCGCAGGGCAGCCGACCGGAATCCGCGCGCCGCGTGAGCCGCCCGTCACCGTCGGGCCCCGAGCACCTCGAAGCCGGGCCCAGCCGCCAACCCCGTCCACCACGTCCGGAGGTCCGCCATGTCCGCCAACCGTTCGAAGCTCGCCAACGTCGCCCTCGCCGGGGCCCTCGCGCTCGGCGCGGTCGTCTCCACCGTGTCGCTGACCGCACCGGCGCAGGCCGTCGGCACCTCGTCCGTCAACGGCCCGATCAGCCGCTCCGAGATCATCGCCCGGGCCCAGAACTGGGTCGACCAGGCGGTGCCGTACAGCCAGAGCCTCTGGCACAGCGACAGCAACGGCTCCTACCGGCAGGACTGCTCCGGCCTGGTCTCGATGGCCTGGCACCTCGGCTCCAGCCGGGTCACCTCCACCCTCGACGACATCTCCACCCAGCTCGGCAGCCTCGACGACCTGCAGCCCGGCGACATGATCGACAACATCAGCACGCACGTCGTGCTGTTCGCCGGCTGGACCGACGGCAGCCACAACACCGCCGTGGTCTACGAGGAGCCGCGGCCGGGCCTGACCGCCCGCAAGATCAACTACTCGCGCAGTTCCCTGATCAGCGGCGGCTTCAAGCCCTTCCGCTACGACAAGACCGTCGACAGCACCCCGCTGCCGCCGAAGCAGGGGGCCGTGGGCTGGGGCGCCCAGGTCGTGGTGAACGGTGGCGGCAACGTCTTCCACACCACCCGTTCCTCCAACGGGAGCTGGACCGGCTTCGGGAACGTGGAGAGCGTCGCGGGCGACATCGGCGGCGTCCAGTCCATCGCGGACGCCGGCATCAACGGCGACACCCACCTGCTCGCCGTCGGCGGCGACGGGAACATCTACCACACCATCCGTCACTCCGGCGGCAGCTGGGACCGCTTCACCGACATCGGCCCGCAGACCAACAGGCTGGGCAACGTCACCAAGGTCTCCGCGGTCTCGATCGGCGGCGACCTGCACGTCGTCGCCGTAGCCGACGGCAAGCTCTTCCACACCGCCCGGCTCGCGAACGGCACCTGGCTGCCGTTCGGCGACATCACCCCGGCGGGCGGCGCCGTGACCAGCGCCTCGGTCGCGAGCGTCAACGGCGAACTCCAGGTCGTGACGGTCTCGGGCGGCACGGTCTACCACGCCATCCGCGCCGTCAGCGGCTCCTGGTCGGCCTGGGGCAACGTCTACGACGCCGCCGGGAACGTCGGCCCCGCCCAGGACGTGGCGGTCGCCGGCACCGGATCCGACGCGCAGATCGTCGTGGTGAACAACAACGGCCAGCAGTTCCACGGCGCCCGCTACGGCAACGGCACGTGGCAGCCGTTCGCCGAGCTCGCCCCCGTGATCGGCTCGTTCACCGCCAACCGGGTCAGCGCCGCCAACATCGACGGCGAGTTCCAGGCCGTCTTCATCACCAACGACGACCGGATCATGCACACCATCCGCGACGGCTCCGGCAGCTGGGACCCGGCGGCCCCGATCCAGCTGAACGGCGTGAGCGGCAACCACTACGCCGTCTCCATCGGCGGCACCTACAACTGACCGTCCCCGCCCGCCGGTTCCACCCGCCGGCCCACCGCCGCCCCGCCGCGGTGGGCCGGCCCCCTCGCCGCCGCTCTCCTGCCGTCTCGCCGCTCGCCCCCGGCTCCGACCCGCGCGAGCCGTACCGCCCCTCCGAGAAGAGGTCACGATGTCCCGCGCCTCCCGCCGACCCCGCGCAGCCCTCCTCACGTTCACCGCCCTCGCCGCCCTGAGCCTGTCCACGGTGGCCGCCGGCTCGGCCCAGGCGGCCTCGGTGGCCACCTGGGACCGGGTGGCGCAGTGCGAGAGCAGCGGCGACTGGAGCTACTACAAGGCCGGCTGGCCGTACTACGGGGGCCTGCAGATCACGAAGAGCACCTGGGAGGCGTACGGCGGCACCCAGTACGCGCCGATGCCCCACCAGGCCACCAAGCAGCAGCAGATCCTGACGGCGGAGCGGATCCTTGCCGGCCAGGGCGCCGGGGCCTGGGCGGCGAAGTGCAACGGCGGTCTGAGCACCGACCACGCCAACCCGTACCCGTCGCCGACCGCGCCGGTGAGCAAGGCCGGCGACCTCTTCCACGCCACGCGCCTGGTGGACGGCAACTGGACGTCCTTCAGCCCGCTGGACGGCTACGCCGGCTCGGCCTTCTTCAACGGCTCGCAGGACGCCATCGCGGCGACCCCGGACGGCTCGACCCAGACGCTGGCCACCGGTGCCGACGGCAACCTGTACCACACGGCGCGCTACCCGAACGGATCCTGGACGGGCTGGGCGCCGCTGGACGGCTACGCCGGGTCGGCGCGGTTCGCGGCCCGGGCCGAGGCGATCGCCGGAATGCCGAACGGCGACACCCAGGTGATGGCGATCGGCAAGGACGGGAAGATCTACCACAACGCCCGCTACGCCTCGGGCGCCTGGCAGGGCTGGCTGCCGATCGGAGACTGGGGCGCGCAGAAGATCGCGGCCGCAGGACTGCCGGACGGCAGCATGCAGGTACTGATCACCGGCAACGACGGCAACGTCTACCACAACGTCCGTTCCGCGAACGGCGCCTGGCAGGGCTGGAACGCCGTCGCGGGCGTCGGCGCCGCGACCTTCCAGGCGAAGGACGTCGCGATCGCCGGAATGCCGAACGGTGACACCCAGCTGCTGGCGACCGGCAGCGACGGGAAGATCTACCACAGCGCCCGCTACGCGAGCGGCTCCTGGCAGGACTGGAACGTGGTCGACGGATACGCCGGCGCGGCGAGCTTCCAGTCCGGGAGCTTCGCGATCACCGGCATGCCGAACGGCGACGCCCAGCTGATCGCCGTGGGCAACGACGGCGTCGTCTACCACAACGCCCGCTACGCCTCGGGCAGTTGGCAGGGCTGGTGGAGCACCTCCTTCGGCGGGCAGAAGGTCGCCGCCGCCGGCCTGCCGGACGGCAGCGCCCAGATGGTCGTTTCCCGCAGCTGAGCACCGCCCCCGGCCCGGCGGGCAGCCGTCACCGCCCGCCCCGACGCCCCGTCGGAGCCCGGAGGGCGGCACGTCCGGCCCCGTTCTCGGCAAGATCGCGAAGCCGCCGCCCGGGCGCCGCCCGACCCGCTACACTGAGCCGGTAGCGGCTTGCCCTCGGGCCGGCCGCCCCCGGATCCGCTTACGGGATGCAGTCGCTCCCCGGCGGATCCTCGCCTCAGTAGCTCAGGGGATAGAGCACGGCTCTCCTAAAGCCGGTGTCGCAGGTTCGAATCCTGCCTGGGGCACCAGAGACGCGTGTGTCGCCGTAGGCCCCCCGCCCACCAGGGCGGGGGGCCTACGGCGTTTCCGGGGCCGGGCCGGGTCGGGGGCGGCGTACCTCTCGGGGAGGAGGGGGCGCGGTCGGCCGTCCGTCCTCGGAGTGATCATCGAGGAGACCTCGTGCTGACGGGCCGGGGCGGGTGCGGACCCTAGGCTCGGTGAGGCCCCTGCCAGTGCGTCGTGCCTGGTCAGGGCGGACGAGCCGGGGAGCGATGACGACGTACCGATACACCGTGGCCGAGCTGCGCGGGCAACTGCGGCAGCTGCTCCTGAGCGGGGCCGCGATCGCGCTGGGGGTGGCCTTCCTGATCGCCTCGGTCAGCGGCAGCGGGGCGCTGGTGGACTCCTTCAGCCAGACCGCGGCCGCCGAGGTCGGGCCCGGCGACGTGCAGGTGACCAGGACCGCCGCCGGCGGTGGGCTGGACGCCGCCGCCGAGCGGGCCCGGCGGACGGCCGGGGTGGCCGGGGTGGCGCCGCGACTGGTCGGCAAGGGATCGGTGCTGACGGCCGACGGGCGCCCGCTCGACCAGACCGCCGCGGTCAGCGCGGTCGCCGACGACCCGGCGCTGCGCTGGCAGTTGCTCACCGGCGGCCACTGGCCGGCCGGGCCCGGCGAGGTGCTGCTCGACGCCGACACCGCGCACCGGCTCGACGCCGCCCCCGGGGCCGAGGTGCGGCTGGCCCGGGCCGACGGCTCCGCCGCCACCGCCCGGCTGGCGGGCGTCCTGGACGGCCGGGGCGCGCCCAGCCTCGCCGGGCGCCCGATCGTCGGCGTCCCGGCCGGTGCGGTCGCCCAGTACGCGACCGGCGTCACCACCGCCCAGCTGGACGTCCGGGTCCGGCCGGACGCCTCGCGGGCCCGGACCGTCGAGGCGCTGCGCGCCGTCCTCGGCGACGGCGTCGAGGTGCGCACCCGAGACGCCTCCGTCACCGAGGCGACCCGGCAGAGCCGGACCCTCTACGGGGTGGTGCTGATCGCCGCGCTCTCCTTCGTGCTGATCGCGCTCGCGGTGGCGCGGATGGTGGTCGGCAACACCTTCACGGTGGTGCTGGCCCAGCGGACCCGCCAACTCGCCCTGCTGCGCTGCGTGGGCGCCGACCGGCGGCAGCTGCGCCGGCTGATCCGCCGCCAGGGGCTGCTGCTCGGGACGGGAGCCTCGGCGGCGGGCGTGCTGCTGGGGGTCGGCCTGTGCGCGGCGGGGACGGTGGTCGTCGGCACGCTCGACCTCGGCCCGGTGCACCTCTCGCTGGCGCCGGCCCCGCTGACCTGCGCGCTGGCCGGGCTGTTCGGCGTGCTGCTCACCCTGCTGGCCGTCCGCGGCCCGGCGAAGGCCGCGGCGGCGGTGCCGCCGGTGGCCGCGCTCGGCGGCACGCACGGGCCGGTCGGCGGGGCGGCCAAGGCCCGGGCGGCGGTGTGGACGGCGGTGCTGCTGTGCGCGGGGACGGCGCTGCTGGTGGCCGGCGCGGTGGCCCCGCCGCCGCTGTCGCTGCTCGCGGTCACCGTCGGCGCGATCGTCAGCTTCTTCGGCGTGCTGCGGCTCGCCGACCGGCTGCTGCCCGCCGTCGTCGGCGTGCTGGGCGGCCCGGCCCGGCGGCTCGGTGGGACGGCCGGGCGGCTCGCCACCCAGCAGCTGCGGCTCAACCCGGGCCGCACCGGGGCGACCGGCTCGGCGCTGCTGCTCGGCGTGACCGTGATGGTCGGCGCGGTCACCGCGCTGGAGATCACCTCCAACTCCCTGGTGCCGGCGGTGTCCGCGCGCCAGCCCGGGGTCTTCTCGGCGGTCGTCACCGGGGGCGGCGCGCTGCCCGCCGGGGCGGTCACCGCGCTCGGTGCGCAGCGCGGGCTCGCCGTCACGCCGGTCCGCTCGGCCACCGTCGAACTCGACGGCCGGCCCACCCTGGTCGCGGCCGCCGACCTGGCCCGGCTCAACCCCTCGGCGGACGGCGTCGACCAGGCCGGGGCGCTCGCCGACGGCGCCGCGCTGAGCGGTCTCGGCGGCGGCGGGGTGCGCCGGGTCGGGGGTCCGGCGGGCGGGCCCGGCACCGACCTGCGGGTCGAACCCGGACGCAGCAGCCTGCCGTTCACCCTGCAGACCGGTGCGACGCTGCTGGTGACCCCCGCGACCCTGGACCGGCTCGCCCCCGGCGCGGCCGTCACCACGGTCTGGATCAGCCCGGGCGCGGGCGAGGACCGGTCGACCGCCCGCCGGGCGCTGGACCGGGCGCTCGCCGACCACCCGGAGGTGGCCGTCACCGACACCGGCGCGCAGGTGGAGACGCTGCGGCTGCTGCTGGACCGGATGACGACCGTCAGCATGGCCCTGCTGTCCTTCTCGGTCGCCATCGCCGGGCTCGGCGTCGCGGCCACCCTGATGCTCAGCGTCAGCGAACGCGCCCGCGAGATCGGCATGCTGCGCGCCATCGGGATGTCCCGGCGGCAGCTGCGCCGGATGCTCACCCTGGAGGCGGTGCTGCTGTCGCTGGCCGGGGCGTTGGTCGGCACCGGACTGGGCGTCGGCTACGGCTGGGCGGCCGCGCGTTCGCTCACCTCCACGGTGGGGACGGTCGGCGGCCCGCCGGTGGTGCTGGTGCTGGCCGCGCTCGGGCTGACCGTCCTGACCGGGCTCGCCGCCGCCGTCCTGCCAGCCCGTCGGGTCGGCCGGATGACCGTGGTGGACGCGATGCGGACCGCCTGACCGGCCAGCGCACCCGGCTCGGAGCGGCCGGGCCACCCCGCCTGCCCGGAGCGGCCGGGCACGGAGGTCGACCGGCTCAGGCCAGGGTGAAGAGGGCGCGCGGGGCGGCCGGGCGGGCGCCGGCGACGGCCAGGTCGGCGAGCATGGTCTCGGTCTCCCGGGCGGCGCGCAGGACGGCCGGGTCGAGGTCGACGACCACCAGTTCGCGCCGGTCCTCGCCGGCCTCGGCGAGCAGCCGGCCGTCCGGGGCCCACACCGCGCTGCCGCCGCAGGTGTGCCAACCGCCGGTGTGGCCGATGTGGTTGGCGAGCACCGTGTAGAGGGTGTTGTCGAGCGCGCGGGCGGGGAACCAGGTGCGGGACTCGTGGTGGCCGTGGCCGACGCTGAACAGCGCGCCGACCAGGTAGGCGTGGCAGCCGTCGAGTGCGGCGGCGCGGGCGTGCTCGGGGAAGCCCGAGTCGTAGCAGACGCCGAGGCCGAGCCGCCAGCCGTCCAGCTCCAGGGTGCAACCGGCCGCCCCGGGGCGGTAGTAGTCGCGTTCGGTCTTGAACAGGTGCTGCTTGTCGTAGCGGGTGACGAGGCCGCCGTCCGGGCCGAGGACGAAGGCGGAGACCCGCAGCTCGTCGCCCACCTGCGCGGCGGCGCCGACGATCGCGGCGGTGCCGGTCTCGCGGCAGGCCTCGGCGATCGGCGCGAGGCGCGGATCGCCGGGCTGGACGGCGTACTTGAGCGGGTCGGTGCGGATCAGCTCGGGCTCGTAGCCGGAGAGGAACTTCTCGGCGAACAGCACCAGGCGGGCGCCGGCCGCGGCGGCCTCGCGGATCAACTCGGCGGCCTGGGCGGCGTTGGCGGGTATGTCACCGGCCACGGCCTGGGCCTGGACGGTGGCGATCCGCAGCGGGCGCTCGGGGTGACGGACGGCGGCGGTGGGGACCGGGTCGGGAGACATGGCCGTCACGCTAGCGGACGGCTTCGGGCAGCCCCGGACGGCCTCGGACGGCCGCGCGTGGATGCCGACGGCCTCAGTGGACGGCCCCGTCCGGGTGGTCGGTGGCGGCGTCGCCCAGCGGGTCGGTGCCGCGCGGCGACCGGACCGACGGCACGGTGATCCGCTGGACCCTCGGCCGGGTACGCCAGTTGACCCGCCGTACGTCGCGGGCGAGCGCGCCCGGTCGCCAGAGTTCGACGACGGCCGTCACGGCGCCCAGCACGAATCCGGCGGCCAGCCAGCCGGCGACCACGTCGCTCGGCCAGTGGACCCCGAGGGCGATCCTGGTCCAGCCGATGGTCAGCACCGTCGCCGCCGCCACCGCGCAGGCGGCGATCCGCCCGCGTCGGCGGACCCGGTACCAGACCAGGCCGACCAGCACCGCGCAGGTGATCGCCGAGGCCATGGCGTGCCCGGAGGGGAAGGCCGGGCCGCCGGCGTGCGAGACCGGGTCGGCGAAGGAGGGCCGTTGGCGGTCGACGGCCAGCTTCAGCGCCCACTGGCCGCCCCAGCCGACCAGGGTCTGGGCGGCCACCCAGCCGGCCAGGACCCGGGCGCCGATCAGCCACAGCCAGACGGCCGCGATGCCGAGCAGGGTGCGCATCGTGACCGTGCCGCCGATGTCGGAGAGCGTCTGCACCGAGGCGGTCCAGATCCGGTGCCGCCGGGCGAAGGTGTGCAGTTCGCCGATCCAGCTCTGGTCGAGCTGTTCCAGCGGATGCCAGTGTCGGGTCACCAGGGCGGCCAGGAGGCCGAACAGCGCGGCACAGACCACCGCGAGCGCCGAATCCCGCAAGAGGCGGCGGTGACGCGCAGTGACGGCGGTCGAGCTGTTGGTCAGGTGCATGGCTGACACCTTCCCAGTGTCCCGGGGCGATCAGGACCACGGGTGATAGCGATTCGGCATCGTTTGTGGGGAGAACCTGCGTGCGCCGGGGAGCGGGCGCCGGCGGAAGGCGGGGGCGCGCGGGAACGCGCGTGCCCGTTCGGGGGTTTCACCCTGTATGGCGGCCGGTGGGGCGGCGGGCGCGTGTGCGGGGCGTGACGGAAGCGTTCGGAAGCGGTAGTGGAAACGACACCGAAGGTGTTCGTCCGGTCACCGGGTGTCCATGGCCGGGGTGAAAACCAGCAGGGTACTGCATCGCGGGGAAGAATCTGAGTGACTTGGGAATGTTGTCCGGATTCTGTTCGTTGGATCGTTACGTGTGAGCCCCGGCGGGGCCCGCACTTCTTGCCCTCTCGGGGGGCAGGCAGGCAGACCTCGGCAATTCCAGCAAAGGGAGCAAGCATGGCCACCCGTGCCGTCGTTCGCGACAGGGCCGACCGGACTCGCGCGGCCCGCCCGACCAACCTTGAGGCCGACCGCGACCTGGTCGGTATGTACCTCGACGAGATCGCCAGGACACCCCTGCTCGATGCCGCCGAGGAGGTCGAGCTCTCACTGCGGATCGAGGCCGGCGTGTACGCCCAGCACCTGCTGGAGGAGGGCGTGTTCCCCGAGGGCGTGAAGCGCGAGGAACTGGAGGCGATAGCCGAGGACGCCGAGCGCGCCAAGGACGTCTTCATCCGCTCCAACCTCCGGCTCGTGGTGGCGGTCGCCCGCCGGTACCCGCGCAGTGGCCTTCCGCTGCTGGACCTCATCCAGGAGGGCAACGCCGGCCTGGTGCGCGCCGTCGAGAAGTTCGACTACGCCAAGGGCTTCAAGTTCTCCACCTACGCCACCTGGTGGATCCGGCAGGCGATCACCCGGTCGATCGCCGACCAGTCCCGCACCATCCGGCTGCCCGTGCACCTGGTCGAGGAGCTGGGGCGGATCCGGCGGGTGCAGCGGGAGAAGTCGAAGGAGCTGGGCCGCGAGGCCGAGCCGGCCGAGATCGCGGCCGAGCTGGACACCACCGAGGCCCGGATCAAGGACGTGCTGGACTGGGCCCGCGACCCGGTCAGCCTCAACATGGCGGTCGACGACGAGGGCGAGACCCAGTTCGGCGACCTGGTCGAGGACACCGGGGCGACGTCCCCCGAGGACGCCGTGATGGTGATGCTCCGCCGCGAGGAGCTGGACGGCCTGATCGGGCGGCTGGACGACCGCACGGCCTCGATCATCCGCTCCCGCTACGGGATGGAGGACGGCCGCGAGCGCACCCTCACCGAGGTGGGCAAGCAGCACGGCCTCACCCGCGAGCGGATCCGCCAGATCGAGAAGCACGCGCTGGCCGAGCTGAAGAAGATCGCCGACCACGCGGGCTTCGAGGCCGCCTGAGAACCCGAGCCAACTGCCTGCGGCTCCATCCCGCCCCGGGGGGGGGGGGGGGGGGGGGGGGGGGTGAGGGGGGGGGGGGGGGGGGGGGGGTGGGAGGG
>NZ_JBWKEQ010000025.1:54840-63173 GCF_056435365.1 Kitasatospora sp. NPDC043949
ACGCCCACCCCACACCCCCCCCCCCCCCCCCCCCCCCCCCCCCCCCCCCCTCCCCCCCCCCCCCCCCCCCCCCCCCCCGGCCCCGGGGTGTGTCGCGGGGCTCTTAGGCTGGAGGGACGGGACGATCCGGACGGCAGTCGACGGGAAGCGGAAGTGAGCAGGGTGAGCGAGCAGGGGCAGGCGCGGGAGCCGGAGCAGGGGCAGGGGCAGGGGCAGGGGCAGGGGCAGGGGCAGGGACAGGGTGAGCAGCAGGGGCGGGAGGAGCGGCCGGCGGCGCCGAAGGCCCGGCTGGTCTTCCGGGACCCGCTGGACCAGCAGTCCCGGGACGACACCGACACCGGCTGGGGTGAGCGCCCCGGGGCGGGGGAGAGCGGTGGGCGGGGGCTGGACTGGTACCTGAGCCAGCGCCCGCCGCACCACGGGGACTGAGGAGCGGTGCTCAGCGCTGCGGGGCGATCAGCGCGTCGCGGATCTCGGTGAGCAGTTGGACCTCCTTGGCCTCGGCCTCCGCCGCCGTCTCGGCGGTGCTCTTCCGCCTGGCGGCCAGCCTGTTCATGGGCACGATCAGGACGAAGTAGACGACGGCCGCCGTGATCAGGAACTGCAGCAGGGCGCTGAGCACCGATCCCCACAGGATGAGGATCCCGGACGTGACCTCGCCGGTGGCGTTCAGCTCGCAGGGGCCCTTGAGGCAGGAACTGTAGGACGCCAGGTCCTTCGTTCCGAAGACGCCGACGATCGGATTGATGACGCCCTTGACGAAGGCGTTGACGATGTTGGTGAAGGCCGCGCCGATGACGACGGCGACGGCGAATTCGACGACGTTTCCACGCAGCAGGAATTGCTTGAAGCCTTTCATGCCGCCGTGAACGACGAAGTCGTTGCCCGGTTACGGGTGATCTTCCGTTGGGCCGGATTGACAACCCGTCCGGCCCACCGGGCCGCCCGGCGGCGCCGGCAGCCCGGCCCGCGCGGGCCCGACCGCGAGCGCCGCGGCCACCGCGAGCAGCACCAGCGCGGGCACCCCGGCCCGGTGCCGTACGGCGTGCCGCCAGCGGTGCCACCCGCCGGCCCCGCGCCGGATCGGCGGGAAGCGCGGTACCTCCCGCCGGGGCGGTACGGCGGGTGCGGGCAGCGGTACGGAGAGGCTCATGGTCGTCATGGTCACCACCGAGGTCGTGGGGGCCGCTCCTGTGCGGGCCGGTCGTTCTCCGGCGACCCCTACGATGTGCGCCGCGCGCCGCCCCGGAAAGCCCTTATCCGCAGCCTGTGGACAACTCGGGCCCTGTGGACGAATTCGTACACCCGCACGAGTGCATCCGGCCCGCCCGGGATGACGAACCGGGGCGACGAGTGGTGACGGCGAACCGGGACGACGAAGGCCCGCCGCCCCGCGAAGAACGCGGGGTGGCGGGCCTTGTCGATGCGCTGGGCGTCCGGCGCCGAGGTCAGCTCGCGGCCGGAGCCGGGCTGGAGGAGCTGGAAGAGCTCGAAGAACCGGAGGACGAGGACGTCGATGACGTCGAGGACGACGCCGGGGTCGAGCCGGACGACGACGCCGAGGAGCTACCGGAGGAGCCTGCGCCCACCGTGCTGCTGGAGGACGAACGGCTGTCGGTGCGGTAGAAGCCCGAGCCCTTGAACACGACGCCCACGGCCGAGAAGACCTTGCGGAGCCGTCCCTGGCAGTCGGGGCACGTGGTCAGCGCCTCGTCGGTGAACTTCTGCACCGCCTCCAGGCCGTTGCCGCACTCGGTGCACTGGTACTGGTACGTGGGCACTTGTCTTCCTCCTGGCACTCTCGCCTGATGAGTGCTAACGATGGTCAATGATGCGGCATTCCGCTGGATCAGTCCAGCGACTCCGATGTGAGATGAGCCGTGGCCGAGCCGCGCACGCTCTTCCACCGCGGCTCCGCGCCGCCCCCACCGCGCGCCGCCCACGGCTTCGCGCGGTGCGCCACCGCGTGCCCGCTCAGCCCTTGGCCGCGCCCACCAACTGCGGCGCGGCGCCGCGCTCCGGTGCGGCCGCGACCACCTGGCCCGGCGCGGTCAGCAGGTGCCGCAGCGACACCAGCGCGATCAGGCCCAGGCCGGCGCCGGCCACCGGCACCAGGAACCCGCTGGACGGCCCGTGGCCGTCGATCAGCTGCCCGGCGATCATCTGGCCGACCGCCAGGCCGAGGCCGATGGCGCCGGTCAGCCAGGTGAACGCCTCGGTCTTGGCGCCGTCCGCGACGAGCGTCTCGACCAGGGTGTAGCCGCTGATCAGGGTCGGCGCGATGGCCAGGCCGCAGACCAGTCCGGCGACGGCGAGCGCGATCAGGTTGGGCATCGCCCACAGCGTCGAGCAGCCCAGCACGAGCAGGGCGTAGCTCATGATCATCCGCTGCTGCACGGCCCGCCGCCAGGCGATCACGCCGTACAGCACGCCGGCCACCATCGAGCCGCCGGCGAAGATCCCGTACACGGTGCCGGCGGCGGCGTGCTGCCCGACCGAGTCGGCGAAGGCGTTCACCGAGACCTGCATGCCGCCGAACACGGCGCCCACCCCGAGGAAGGCCCCGGCCAGCAGCCGGACGCCGGGGGAGGCGAGCGCGGAGGCGCGCCGCACGCCGGGCTGGGGCACCGCCCGGGCGGGCGCGGTGCGCCGCTGGGCGGCGAAGGCCAGGCCGCCGACGAGGGTCAGCGTGGCCTCGGCGATCAGCCCGGCCGAGGGGCTGACCGTGGTGGCGACGGCGGTGGCCAGGATCGGGCCGATCACGAAGGTGAACTCGTCCGTCACGGACTCGAAGGCGAACGCGGTGCCCACCTTGGCCGCGGACGAGGCGGACGCGCCGTCCGCGGTGAACTCGGCGATCCAGCGGGACCGGACCATGGCGCCGATCTGCGGAACGCTCGCGCCGGCCGGGACGGCGGCCAGGAACAGGCTCCAGGCCGGTGCGTGGCCGAGCGACAGCGCGATCAGCGCGCCGACCGAGGCCGCGTGCACCACGACGGTCGGGACGAGGACGGCGGTCTGGCCGTACCGGTCGGCGAGCCGGCCGGTCTGCGGGCCGATCAGGGCCTGGGCGACGGCGGCGACGGCCGCGACGGTGCTCGCGGTGCCGTACGAGCCGTGGGTGTCCTTGACGAGCAGCAGGATGCCCATGCTGAGCATCGCGTACGGCAGCCGCGCGAGGAACGCCGGTGCCAGGAACGTCCAGGCGCCGGGCGTGCGCAGCAGCGCGCCGTACCCGACCCGCACGGGGGCGGGGGCGCCGGCGGCATCGGCGGTGCCGTCGGCAGGGGTGGCGTTGGCGGTGTCACGCGGGGTCGCGGTGTCCGCGGGGTCGTCGACCGTTCGGCGGGCCGTCACGGTCGGTCCTTCCTGCTGCCTGGTAGCGCGGCAGGGCATGGGGTGGCCCCGACGGCGCCGAGAGTCGTCCTCTCGCGCGTCGACCGGGGTAGATACCGGGCCGGCCCGGCGTGGTGGCCGAGGTCCGGACCGCGGCCGCCGAACGGTCGCGCCAACTCTGCTTCAGGCAGATGCTGGGTGTGATCTGACCATCATACATATACGCGCGTAGATGTCGCGCGAATCCCCAGACTACAAGGCCCGTCCAAAATTGTCCTGCCCATCGAAGGTGAACAGCTGGTGAGGCCTTCCGGTCTTCCGGCCTTGCGGTCGCCACCCGCCGCCCACCTTCCCGGCTCAGCGCCCGACGGCGGGTCTCACCGCCCGTTCAGCCACCCCGCGAGCTTGCCGCCCTTGTCCACGGCCCGCAGCCGCCGTTCGGCCGCCTCGCCGACCTCGTCGGTGGTGACCACCAGCAGCTCGTCCCCGCCGCGCAGCACCGTCGCCTTGTCCGGCACGAAGGAGCTGCCCTCCCGCACCACCAGGGTGACGGCGGCCCCCTTGGGCAGCCGCAGCTCGCTGACCTCCACGCCGGACATCCGGGAGCCGGGGGAGAGCGCGACCGACAGCAGGTGCCCGTGCAGCTTCTCCAGCGGGGCGGACTCGATGTCCAGGTCCTGGCCCATCGAGCCCTCGCCGATCCGCAGCTGCTTGGCCACCCAGGGCAGGGTCGGGCCCTGGAGCAGGGTGAAGACGACGACCAGGATGAAGACGATGTTGAAGACGTCCTGGGCCTTCGGCGCGCCCGACACCAGCGGGATGGTCGCCAGCACGATGGGCACCGCCCCGCGCAGCCCGGCCCAGCTGAGCAGCGCCTGCTCCCGGCCCGGCACCTTGAACGGGGTCAGCGTCAGCACCACGGACAGCGGCCGGGCCAGGAAGACCAGCACGCCGCCGATCACCAGCGCGGGGACCACCGCGGAGCCCATGGTCTCGGGCGTGCAGAGCAGGCCGAGCAGCACGAACATGCCGATCTGCCCGATCCAGGCCAGGCCGTCGGCGAAGCCCCGGACGGCCGGGCCGTGCGGCAGCTTGGCGTTGCCGAGGATCACCGCGCAGATGTAGACGGCGAGGAAGCCGGAGCCGTGCAGCAGCGCGCCGCCCGCGTAGGCGAGCACGGTCAGCGCCATCACCGCGATCGGGTACAGGCCGGAGGAGGGCAGCGCGACGTGCTTGATCCCGTACGCGCCGAGCTTGCCGACCGCGAAGCCGACCGCCGCGCCGATCGCCAGCTCGGCGATGATCGTGCCGACCAGGACGTACCAGGAGTCCAGCTCGCCGGTGGTGGCGAAGGCGACGACCAGGATGACCACGGGCGCGTCGTTGAAGCCGGACTCGGCCTCCAGCAGGCCGGTGAGCCGGTGCGGCAGCGGGACCATGCGCAGGACGGAGAAGACGGCGGCGGCGTCGGTGGAGGAGACGATCGCGCCGAGCAGCATCGAGGTCCGCCAGTCCAGGCCGACCAGCCAGTGCGCGCCGGCCGCGGTGACGAACACGCTGACCCCGACGCCGACGGTGGCGAGCACGGTGGCGGCCGGCATCACGGGTCTGACCTCGCGCCAGCTGGTCTTGAGGCCGCCCTCGGCGAGGATCACCACGAGCGCCGCGTAGCCGAGCACCTGGGTCAGCTCGGCGTTGTTGAAGGAGACGCCGATGCCGTTCTGGCCCAGGGCGACGCCGATCCCGAGGTAGATCAGCAGGCTCGGTAGCCCTGAGCGGGTGGATATCCGCACGGCGACCACCGCGACCAGCAGGATCACGGAGAACTCGAGGAGGAGCTGGTTCAGGTGGTCGATGTTCACGCAGTGGCACCTCGTGCAGGCAGGGGCGGGCGGGGTGTCTGGTGGTGCTGGAGGGCGCGACCCGTTAAGAAGGTGTCAATGCTCCTGTTGCGGATCGTTACTCAGTCTAACATTTTGCCATATCTTTAGTTTCTTTTCCTCCTCGGGCCCCCAACCGCCGCTTCCGGGCCTCCTCGTTGACCTCCTCCGATCCCACGGTGAGCGTCCCCCGTGCACGCCGCTCGGCCGACTCGGCCTAATGTGGTGCCCTGTCACGGCCCCCGGCCCTGGACACGCCCGCCCGCCCCGAAGTCAGGACCGCAAGGACCCAGATGCCCCGCTCGAAGAAGTTCCGGCGCGCCCGTCTGATCGTGATCGTGCTGGTCGTGCTGCTGGTGGCCGGCGTCGGCTACGGCGGCTACCGCGGGGTCACCGCGGTCCGCGCGTCCTTCCCGGAGGTCGACGGCACCGTCAAGGTGGCGGGCATGAGCGCGCCGGTCGACGTCAAGCGGGACGCCAACGGCATCCCGCAGCTCTACGCCGACACCAACGAGGACCTCTTCCGCGCCCAGGGCTACGTCCAGGCGCAGGACCGCTTCTGGGAGATGGACGTCCGGCGGCACATCACCGCCGGCCGGCTGTCCGAGATGTTCGGCGACGGCCAGGTCGACACCGACGCCTTCATCCGGACCATGGGCTGGCGGCAGGTGGCGCAGAAGGAGTTCGACACCAAGCTGTCGGCCGACACCAAGAAGAACCTCCAGGCCTACGCGGACGGCGTGAACGCCTGGCTCGCCGAGCACCCCGGCGGCGAGAAGGCCTCTCTGGAGTACGCCCTGCTCGGCGCCGTCAACGGCGACTACCAGCCCGAGCAGTGGAGCCCGGTCGACTCGGTGGCCTGGCTCAAGGCGATGGCCTGGAACCTCTCCGGGAACCTCCAGGAGGAGATCGACCGCTCGCTGCTGGCCCAGGACTTCGGTCCGGACAAGATCGCCGAGCTGTACCCCGACTACCCGTACACCCGCAACGGCACGATCGTGAAGACCGGCACGGTGGCCGGCGACAACTACCGCCCCGCCGACGGCTCGCCCCCGTCCGGCGGCGGCACCGCTACCACCCAGGGCGCGGCCACCACCAAGGCGCTGCTCCAGGGCCTCACCGACCGGATCGACGGCATGCCGCAGCTGCTCGGCCGCCCCGGCCAGGGCATCGGCTCCAACTCCTGGGTCGTCGCCGGCACCCACACCACCACCGGCAAGCCGCTGCTGGCCAACGACCCGCACCTCGGCCCCGGCCTGCCCTCGGTCTGGTACCAGATGGGCCTGCACTGCCGCACCAGCTCGCCGGCCTGCCAGTACGACGTCTCCGGCTTCAGCTTCGCCGGCATGCCCGGCGTGATAATCGGCCACAACAAGGACGTCGCCTGGGGCTTCACCAACCTCGGCGCCGACGTGACCGACCTCTACCTGGAGAAGGTCACCGGCCCGGACACCTACCAGGTCGACGGCAAGGACGTGAAGTTCGACCTCCGCAAGGAGACCATCAAGGTCGCCGGCGGCGACGACCGCACGATCACCGTCCGCACCACCCAGACCGGCGCCCCGCTCATCTCCGACCAGAGCACCGAGCAGCAGAACGTCGGCAAGTACGCCCCCAACGGCAGCGCCGCCCCCGACCGCGGCACCGGCGGCTACGGCGTCGCCCTGCAGTGGACGGCGCTGAACCCCGGCAAGACCATGGACGCGGTGTTCGAGCTGGACCGGGCCCGCAACTGGGACGAGTTCCGGGCCGCCGCCAAGGACTTCGCCGTCCCCGCGCAGAACCTGGTCTACGCCGACGCCAAGCACATCGGCTACCAGGCCCCCGGCGACATCCCGGTCCGCGGCAAGGGCGACGGCACCTACCCGGCCCCGGGTTGGGACTCCACGTACCAGTGGAAGGGCTCGATCCCCTTCACCGCCCTGCCGTACAGCCTGGACCCGTCCGCGGGCTACATCGTCACCGCGAACCAGGCCGTGGTGGACCCGAGCTACAAGTACTCGCTCACCAAGGACTGGGAGTACGGCACCCGGGCCAAGGAGATCACCGACCAGATCGAGGGCCTGCTCAAGAACAACGGCAAGATCTCGCCGGACGACATGCAGACCATGCAGCTGGACAACACCAGCATCATGGCCAAGACGCTCGTCCCGCTGCTGCTCAAGCAGCAGATCGACGACCCGTACGTGCGTGAGGCGCAGGACCTGCTGAAGGACTGGAACTACCACCAGGACGCCGACTCGGCCGCCGCCGCCTACTACAACGGCGTCTGGCGCCAGCTGCTCAGCCTCGCCTTCGGCCAGAAGTTCCCGGCCGACCTGCGGGCCAAGGGCAACTGCCTGCTGGTCCGCCAGCAGGACGACCCGACCAGGCCGGACAGCTCCAGCAAGATCGTCACCGAGTGCGGCACCCGCGACCCGGGCAAGGCCCAGCCGGACGGCGGCGACCGCTGGACCGAGGTGGTCCGGCAGCAGCTGGACAAGCCGGACAGCTCCTGGTGGACGTACATCGACTCCCAGCACAAGGAGCAGAAGGGCCTGGACAACCTGCTCAAGGAGGCGATGAAGGACGCCCGGCAGGACCTCACCTCGCTGCTCAGCAAGGACATCTCCACCTGGAGCTGGGGCCGCCTGCACAAGCTGACCCTGCGCGAGCAGACCCTCGGCACCGACGACTCCTCGATCGCCTCCGGCGCGGTCCACCGGCTGCTCAACCGCGGCCCGTACCGGCTCTCCGGCGGCTCGGCGGCCGTCGACGCGGCCGGCTGGAACGCGGCGGCCGGCTACCAGGTGGACTGGATCCCGTCGATGCGGATGGTGATCGACCTGAGTGACCTCGACTCCTCGCGGTGGATCAACGTCGGCGGCGCCTCCGGCCACGCCTTCCACGACAACTACAACGACCAGACCGACCTCTGGCTCAAGGGCAAGCTGCTGACCTGGGCCTACACGCCGGACGCGGTCGAGAAGGCCACCAAGCACAAGCTGGTGCTCACCAACGGCTGACCCCGCACGACCCCGGCGGGGCCCCCCCCCCCCCCCCCCCCCGGCGCCGCCTCCCTCTCCCCACCCCCCCCCCCCCCCGCGGGGTGGCCGCAAGGGCTCACCAGGGGGGTTG
>NZ_JBWKEQ010000025.1:63183-73483 GCF_056435365.1 Kitasatospora sp. NPDC043949
CACAGGTGCACGATGCGGCCCGGACCACCTGGCCCCCCCCCCCCCCCCCCCCCCACCCCACCCCCCCCCCCCCCCCCCCCCCCCCCCCCCCCCCCCCCCCCCCCCCCCCCCCCCCCCCCCCCCCCCCCCCCCCCCCCCCCCCCCCGCCGCCGTCTCACCCCAGCCTCCGCAGCCCGGCGGGCGTGACCGCCAGGTCCACCGGGCGGTCGTGCGGTTCGGCCGGCACCTCGTCCAGCAGCTCGTGCTCGTAGAGCAGAACCGCCAGCACCGGCCGCGCGCCCGCCCGCCCCAGCCGGGCCAGCACCCGGTCGTAGCTGCCGCCGCCGCGGCCCAGCCGCAGCCCCCGCCGGTCCACCGCCAGGCCCGGCAGCAGCACCACGGAGGCCTCCGTGACCGCCTCCGGGCCGAGCCGAGGGCCGACCGGCTCCAGCAGCCCGCGTCCGGCCGGGGCCAGCTCCTGCGGGCCCCGGTAGGCGGCCCAGTCCAGGTCGTTGTCGGGCAGCAGTACCGGCAGCAGCACCCGTACCCCGCGCGCCCGCAGCGCGTCCAGCAACGGCCTGGTCCCGGGCTCGGCGCCCACCGACACGTACGCGGCCACGGTGGCGCCCGGCGCCGCCAGCTCCCCGGCGTGCCCGGCCAGCGCGAGCGCGGCCTCCGCGCGCCCCTCGGCGGAGAGCGCGCGGCGCCGGGTCAACAGCCGTGTCCTCAGATCGCTCTTCTCGTTGTGCATCGGATCCTCCGCAACTCTGTGCCGTCGAGCCGTGCCGCCGACCGGTCCCGCCGGCCGGCGCCATCGACGCGCAGAGCCTGACACGCGAAAGGGCGCCGCGATTGTCCACCCCGCTGCTGGTCCAGGCCCTGGCCGTGCTCAGCGCCCCCGCGCTGGCCGGCGCCACCGTGCTCGGGCTTCGGCTGCGCCGGGGCGGCGCCGAAGCCGCCGCCCGGCAGGAACGGCTGCGCGAGCGGATCGCCGAACTGGAGACCCGCTGCGCCGACCTGGAGCGCACCGCCTCCTGCGACCCGCTCACCGGCGTGTGGAACTACCGCCACCTGCAGCTCACCCTGGACCGCGAGATCGAGCGCGCCCGCCGCGCCGAGCGGACCGACCAGCCCGAAGGGCCGCGCCCGCTGGCCGTGCTGCTGCTGGAGATCACCGGCTTCGACGCGGTCGTCGCCGAGCACGGCCGCGGCCGCGCCGGCGCGGTGCTGCGCGACCTCGCCCAGCGGCTGGCGATGGAGATCCGCCGTTCCGACACCCTCGGCCGCTACAGCGGAGAGGAGTTCCTGGTGGTGCTGCCGGACACCGGCGCCGAGGGCGCCGCGCAGGTCGCCGAGCGCCTGGTCTGGTCGGTCCGCCGGCACCTGCTGCTCGACTGGTCCTCCGGCCCGCGCGAGTCCCGCCCGGCCCACGGCAACGGCCTCACCGCCGCCGTCGGCGTCGCCGTGCTGCCCGAGGACGGCACCCACGCCGCCGTGCTGCTGCGCGCCGCCGACCGCGCGCTCGCCGAGGCCAGGTCGGCCGGCGGCGACTGCTGGCGGGTCCGCCCGGGCCCCGGCGACCGGTCGGCGGCGCGGCCGGCCGCCCCGCCCGCCGCCGGTGCGCAGCCCAACGCGACTGCCGAGCGTGACCGTTCGGGAAAGCCGGGTAGTCTGTCGCCCTGTGCCGGCGGGGACCCCCTCGCCCAGCCGGTCAATTCCCATACGCCTGCCGCCGTGGCCGGGCCCCGCGACGTGCTGTCCTAGCCGTCGACCGCGCCCGGCCGGGCGAAAACGTGCCTGAGTAAGGTAAACGCATGACGACGACCAACTCCCGAATCCCGGTAACCAAGGCCGTGGTACCCGCGGCCGGACTGGGCACCCGCTTCCTCCCGGCAACCAAGGCCACTCCGAAGGAGATGCTGCCCGTCGTCGACAAGCCGGCCATCCAGTACGTCGTCGAGGAGGCCTCCTCCGCGGGGCTGTCCGACATACTGATGGTCACCGGCCGTAACAAGCGGGCCCTGGAGGACCACTTCGACCGCGCCTACGAGCTGGAGGAGCTGCTCGCCCGCAAGGGCGACGAGGACCGCCTGCGCCGGGTCCGCGAATCCGTCGAGCTGGCCAACATGCACTACGTCCGCCAGGGCGACCCGAAGGGCCTCGGCCACGCCGTCTCGGTCGCCGAGCAGCACGTGGCAGGCCAGCCCTTCGCCGTCCTCCTCGGCGACGACCTGATCGACCCGCGCGACCCGCTGCTCGCCCGCATGATCGAGGTCCAGCAGGAGCTCGGCGGCTCGGTCGTCGCCCTCATGGAGGTCGACCCCTCCCAGATCCACCTCTACGGCTGCGCCGCCGTCAAGGCGAACGGCTTCGGCGAGGACGTCTTCCAGGTGACCGACCTGGTCGAGAAGCCCGAGACGAACGAGGCCCCCTCGAACTACGCCGTCATCGGCCGCTACGTCCTCGACCCGCTGGTCTTCGACGTGCTGCGGGAGACCCCGCCCGGCCGCGGCGGCGAGATCCAGCTCACCGACGCCCTGCGCGAGCTGACCACCCGCGAGCCGGAGGCCGGCGGCCAGGTCCACGGCGTGCTCTTCAAGGGCCGCCGCTACGACACCGGCGACCGCGCGGACTACCTGCGCGCTATCGTCCGACTGGCCTCCGAGCGCGAGGACCTCGGCCCGGAGTTCCGCTCCTGGCTGCGCGAGTTCGTCGCCTCCGAGCTGCAGGACTGACACGACGACAGAGAGCGAGCCGCCGATGACCGGGTCCACCCAACACACCACCGGATCCGCCGCAGCCTGCTGCGACGGAACCACGGACCCGGCACCGGCGGCCCCCCGCCTCTGGACGGTGGACGAACACCTCTCCGACGTCCTGGCCGCGGTCGGCCCGCTGCCCGCCATCGAGCTGCAACTGCTCGACGCCCAGGGCTGCCGGCTCGACGAGGACGTCCTCGCCGACGGTGACCTGCCGCCCTTCGACAACAGCTCGATGGACGGCTACGCCGTGCGCACCGCCGACACCGCCGGCGCCACCGACCCGTACCCCTCGGTGCTCGCCGTCGTCGGCGACATCGCGGCCGGCGCGGGCGAACTGCCCCGGGTCGGGCCCGGCCAGGCCGCCCGGATCATGACCGGCGCCCCCGTCCCGCCCGGCGCCCAGGCCGTCGCCCCGGTCGAGTGGACCGACGGCGGCACCGGCACCGGGGTGCCCGCCGACGCGATGACCGCGCCCGTCGAGGACGAGGAGGTCCGCGTCCTGCGCCCGGTCGCCGAGGGCGCCCACATCCGCCACCGCGGCAGCGACGTCGCGGCCGGCACCAAGGTCCTGGGGGCCGGCACCCGGCTCGGCCCCACCCAGCTCGGCCTGCTCGCCGCGATCGGCCGCGCCACCGTCAGGGTCCGCCCGCGCCCCCGGGTCGTAGTGCTGTCCACCGGCAGCGAGCTGGTCCAGCCCGGCGAGCCGGTCGGCCCCGGGCAGATCTCCGACTCCAACAGCTTCACCCTCACCGCGGCCGCCCAGGACGCCGGCGCCATCGCCTACCGGGTCGGCGCCGTCCCGGACCAGGCCGACCGGCTGCGCGCCGTCCTGGAGGACCAGCTCGGCCGGGCGGACCTGATCGTCACCAGCGGCGGGGTCAGCGTCGGCGCGTACGACGTGGTCAAGGAGGTCTTCGAGTCCTACGGCGGCGTCGACTTCCGCAGGCTGCGGATGCAGCCCGGCAAGCCGCAGGGCTTCGGCCGGATCGGCGGCCCGGCCGGCGTGCCGCTGCTCGCCCTGCCCGGCAACCCGGTCAGCGCCTACATCTCCTTCGAGCTGTTCGTCCGCCCGGTCATCCGCACCATGCTCGGCGCCGCCGACGTCCACCGCCCGGTGGTCCGCGCGCTCTGCCCGGCGGCGCTGCGCTCCCCGGCCGGCCGCCGGCAGTTCCTGCGCGGCCGCTACTCGGCGGCGGACGGCACCGTCGAGCCGGTGGGCGGCGCCGAGTCGCACCTGGTGGGCGCCCTGGCCCGGGCGAACTGCCTGATCACCGTCCCCGAGGCCGTCACCGCCCTGCCCGCCGGCAGCGAGGTCGACGTGGTCCTGCTCGGTTCCTAGGACATGTCTCGCGGACCAGGCCCCTCCCACGGGGTGTGGCGGGGGAGCTGTACGGTAGCGCGGTATTCGACCTGCGTGCCCCTGGAGCCACCCGTGACGACACCTCCCCCCGGCGACCGCCTCACCCATGTCGACGACCAGGGCGCGGCCCGGATGGTCGACGTCTCCGAGAAGGCCACCACCGCGCGCACCGCCGTCGCGGCCGGCCGGGTCCGGGTCTCCCCGAAGGTGGTCGAGCTGCTGCGCGGCGAGGGCGTGCCCAAGGGCGACGCCCTCGCGGTGGCCCGGATCGCCGGGATCATGGGCGCCAAGAAGACCCCCGACCTGATCCCGCTCTGCCACCCCATCGCCGTCTCCGGCGTCACGGTGGACCTCACGGTCGCGGACGACGCCGTCGAGATCACCGCCACCGTGAGGACCGCCGACCGCACCGGCGTCGAGATGGAGGCGCTGACCGCCGTCGCGGTGGCCGGCCTCACCGTCATCGACATGGTCAAGGCCGTGGACAAGGGCGCTGCCATCGAGTCCGTCCGGGTGCTCAGCAAGACCGGCGGCAAGAGCGGCGACTGGTTCGCGCCGGAGGCGGGCGAGTGAACGGGCGGAGCGAGCTCACCACCGAGGGGTCCGGACGGATGAGGGCCCTTGCGGTCACCGTGTCCAACCGGGCCTCGGCCGGCGTCTACGAGGACAGGGGCGGCCCGCTGCTGGTGGCCGGCCTGACCGCGATGGGCTTCACCGCCGACGGCCCCCGGGTCGTCCCGGACGGCGAGCCGGTGGAGGCCGTCCTGCGCGAGGCCGTCGCGGCCGGCTACGACGTCGTGCTCACCACCGGCGGTACCGGCATCTCGCCGACGGACCTCACCCCGGAGATGACCGCCCGGGTGATCGACCGGCAGGTCCCCGGCATCGCCGAGTCCATCCGCGCGTACGGCCGGGAGAAGGTGCCGACCTCGGCGCTCTCCCGCGGGCTGGCCGGGCTCGCCGGACGTACCCTGATCGTCAACCTGCCGGGCTCGACCGGCGGCGTCAAGGACGGCCTGGCCGTCCTCGAACCGCTGCTCGTCCACGCCATCGACCAGCTCGGCGGCGGGGACCACCCCCGGCCGGACGCACCAGCTTCCGGGAGAACGCACTGAACGCCGGTTGGCCGGTAGAACTCCACGAGGGGGAGGTCGTGCTGCGCCCGATCCGGGCCCGCGACCAGCGCGAGTGGCAGGAGGTCAGCCTCCGCAACCGGGACTGGCTGCGCCGCTGGGAGGCGACCGTCCCGCCCGGTCCGGCCGGGCAGGCCGCCGGGCCGCGCCCGACGTTCCGGCAGATGGTGCGCTTCCTGCGCGGTGAGGGCTCGGCCGGGCGGATGCTGCCCTTCGTCGTGCTCTACAAGGGCCAGCTGGTCGGCCAGCTGACCGTGGGCGGCATCACCTGGGGCTCGATGTGCTCGGCGAACGTCGGGTACTGGATCGACGAGGCGGTGGCCGGCCGGGGCATCATGCCGACGGCCGTGGCGCTTTCCGTCAACCACTGCTTCCGCACCCTCGGCCTGCACCGGATCGAGGTCTGCATCCGCCCGGAGAACGGCCCGAGCCGCCGGGTGGTGGAAAAGCTCGGCTTCCGCTCGGAGGGAATCCGCCCGCGCTATCTCCACATCGACGGCGCCTGGCAGGACCACCTGGTGTACGCGCTGACCGCCGAGGAGGTGCCGGAGGGGATGCTGGAACGCTGGCGGTCGATCAGTTCAGGTCGCGAGTCAAGTAATTGAATATATGTTCGAAACAAATATCGATATGGCATCGTCGCGACGGCGGACTGGCACAAATACCGGCAAAATAGTCGGAGAATCAGCTTGATCACACGACACGCCGAGCCAAATTGCTGCCAGGCCTTCCCGGCGCCCGTACGGTGTGGATCGTGAGCAGTAGCGGCCTTATCTACGCCGTCATCGTAGGGGCCTGGGCCGCCTATCTGGTGCCGATGTGGCTCCGCAGGCAGGACGAACTCAACGAGGCGCGCCCGACGGAGCGCTTCAGCACCGCCATCCGCCTGCTGGCCGGGCGTTCGGGGCTGGAGCGGCGGGCAGCCCGGGCCCTGGGCGACGAACCGCGTGACGACGAGCACAGCAGCGACGGCCCTCCCGGACGGGACGGGGCCGCCTCCGGCGACCCCGCGGCGGACTCCGCGCCGCCCGCCGTGGGGCCCGAGTCCCCGCCCTCCGTCGAGCCTCCGCCCGCGCCGGTGCCCGCGTCCGCGTCCGCGTCCTCGCCCGCATCCTCGTCCTCGCCCGAGCGGGGCGCCCGGGGAGAGCGTCCGGGCTCCGCGCCGCACGGCGGGGCGCAGCGCCGGGCCCGGCTGCTGGCCCGCCGGCGTCGGATGGTCACCGCCCTCTTCCTGGCCTTCGCGCTCGGCGCCGTGGTCGCGGCGGTGGCCGGACTGGCCTTCCTCTGGGTCCCGGCCGTCCCGGCGATCCTCCTCACCCTGTACATCGGCCACCTGCGCAAGCTGGAGCGCCAGCGCTACGAGGTGAAGCTCGACCGCGCCCGGGCCGCCCAGGCGGCCGAGCGGCTGCGCAAGCGCGAGCAGCAGCGCGCCGCGGCCCGGAGCGTCCCGGCCGAGGCCGTTGACACCCAGGCTCACACCCAGGTCCACACCCAGGCCCACGTCCGGGCCCAGGCCCCGGTTCGTGCCCAGGCCCCGGCCGCCGAGGGGCGGGCCGGGCGCCGCCCGCATCTGCGGCTGGCCGCCGACCCCGGCGAGGCCGCCGTCTCCGCGCCGTCCGCCTCCGCGGTGGCCGAGGCGACCGAGCACGAGGAGTGGGTCGACGGCATGCGCGAGCGCGGCGCGGCCGGCCCGGACTCCTGGGAGCCGGTGCCCGTCCCGCTGCCGACGTACGTCACGGCGCCGGTCGCCCCCCGGGTCTCCCGCGGTCTCGACCTGACGGCCCCCGGCACCTGGACCGCGGGCCGCCCCGCCGAGTCCGCCCGCAACACCCCGCTGTTCGACCAGTACGCCGAACCGTCGGCCCCGGAGGCCCGCCCCCGCGCGGCCAACGAGTGACCTCCCCGGCCCCCGGACCAGCGCCGCATCGCCGGGGGTGGTCACGGCCCCCCTCCGGAAGGTGCTAGAGTTTCTTCTCGTTGGGGCTGTGGCGCAGTCCGGTAGCGCACCTCGTTCGCATCGAGGGGGTCAGGGGTTCGAATCCCCTCAGCTCCACCCAACGACTGTTCACGAGTCTGATTCGTGAGTGGTCACGAGATCCCGCTCGACCGATTCGGTCGGGCGGGATTTCTGCTTTGGGCGGGTCTGTTCGAGGCGGCGTGCGATGGCGATGGGGCTTCGTGACGTAGATCACGCGACTGCGCGGGCTTTCTCGGGGTCGGCTGAGCTGTTGCGGTCGTGCGGAAGCCGCCGTCGAGCGGCGGGCCAACGGCTTTGTGGGGTAGGCCACTTCGGGGTGTCTGCGAGTTGTTCGTCAGCTGTGCGGCGGGGGCAGGCCGTTGAAGTCTGCGGGGGCGGGCGTGAGGCCGTCGTAGTCCTCGATGCTGTTCGCCGCTGTCAGCCCGGGGCTGCTGGTGCGGAGCCGGTCCTGGATGGTCAACAGGTCGATCATGAAGACCATCAGGGCGAGCAGGACCGCTTGGGCGACGCGTCCGCCGGTACTGGAGAAGATCCGTGTCCCGCGGACAGGGCCGGGCAGGCCCCGGAAGACGCCCGACAGCGTGGCCGCCGACAAGGCCTACAGCAGCGGCCCGTGCCGCGCCTGCCTGCGCAGGCGCGGCATCCGGCACACGATCCCGGAGAAGGCGGACGGTCAGGCCGCCCGCCTGCGCAAAGGCTCACGCGGCGGGTGCCCACCGGCCTTCGACGAGAAGCGGTACAAGAAGCGCAACACCGTCGAACGGGCCATCAACAAGCTCAAGCACGCCCGAGCGGTCGCAACCCGATACGACAAGCGCGGATACGTCTACCTCGGCACCGTCACCGCAGCCGCTCTCGTCATCTGGCTCCGCGCATGATCGCCCGGACAGCTTTGCCTGGTACTCCAGCGAGAGTTCTCCATTGGGCCCCGCTCACCAGGCCACGGGCAGTGACCGCATCCCGTAGATGAACGACTCGGTACGGAACTCGCGCTCGCCGGTCAGCCGCAGCCCCGGCAGCCGGCGGAACAGCGTCTCCAGGGCGATCTGGAGTTCGGCGCGGGCCAGCGGCTGGCCCAGGCACTGGTGTACGCCGAAGCCGAACGCCAGGTGCCGCCGGGCGTCCCGGTCCAGGTCCAGCTCGTCCGTCGCCCGATGGCCGGCGCCGCCGAACACCGCCTCGTCCCGGTTGGCGGTGGAGAGCATCGCCATCACGCCCTCCCCGGCCCGGACGGTGACGCCGCCCAGCTCCACGTCCTCCAGCGCCACCCGGGGCAGGCCGGTGTGCACGATGGTCAGCAGCCGCAACAGCTCCTCCACCGCGCCCGGCAGGGTGGCCGGGTCGGCCAGGCCGGGGATCTGCTCGGGGTGCTCCAGCAGCAGCGCGGTCGACAGCGAGATCATGTTCGCGGTCGTCTCGTGCCCGGCGACCAGCAGCAGCACGCCCATGCCGGCCACGTCGTCCGGGGTCAGGTCGTCCCGCGCCGCGAGTCGGCTGAGGGCATCGTCCTCCGGTTGTGCGCGCTTGCGGGCCGTCAGGTCGCGAAGGTAGTCCCGGACCTCCTCCTGGGCCTCCCGGAGCTGCTCCACGGTGCTCTCCCGGCTGAGCATCGTGCGGCTCAGGTTCTGGAAGCGGTCGTGGTCCTCGTACGGCACGCCGAGCAGCAGGCAGATCACCAGCGAGGGCACCGGCAGCGCGAAGTCGGTGACCAGGTCGGCCGTGGTCCGGCCCGCGGTCATCCGGTCCAGTGCCTCGTCCACAATCCGCTGGATCTCCGGGCGCAGCGCCTCCACCCGCTTGACCAGGAATTCCCCGGTGATCATGCGGCGCTGGCGGGCGTGCTCGGGGTCGTCCAGCCGCAGGAAGTCCGGATTGTCGGTGATCAGCTCGCGAGCGCCGGCGACCAGCAGCGGGAAGGTCGGGTGGCGGATGTCGGCACTGAACCGGCGGTCGGACAGCACGGTGCGGACCTCGGCGAAGCCGGTGACCAGCCAGCAGAGGTCGCCGTCGGGCAGCTCGGCTCTGGTCACCGGCCCGGTGGCGGCGGCCTCGGAGTACGCGGGCGGCGGGCCGAACGGGCAGCCACCGGAGTGCCGGGCCGGCAGCGGGAGGACGGGGGTGGTGGATGCGGTGGTCAAGGCGGGGGTCTCCTCACGTCGCGGGTGTTCTCGTGGGGTTCGGGGCCCGGGAAGGTTCCCGGCGCGGCCTGCGGGGCCGGCGGCGGGGGTCCGTCAGGCCCCGGTCCGCGCGGGCTCGTCCCCGGTGACGGTGATCGCCCGGCCCGGACAGAGCTCGGAGGCGAGTCTGACGTCGTCGAACTGCTCGGGCAGCAGGACGGTCTGACGGAGTCTCACGAGACTGTCCCGGTCGTCCTGGTCGAAGACCGCGGGGGCGTTCATCACGCACATGCCGGAGCTACAGCAACGGTCCCGGTCGACGCTCACCTGCATGTCGGGCACCTTTCGCCAGGGCGGCGCCGGCTGCCCGGCGGCCGCCTCTCGTTGTCACGGTCAACCTAGCCGTCGCTGGTCCGTTCACGGAGGGGTACGGTGGCCGGATCGAGAATGGCTGACTCGGCCCCTGTGTGTGAACCCCCATTGCGGCGCAATGCGTTTCAACCGGCGGTACTTCGCCGGACGGGTCGGCGGACCAGGCCGCGCGGACGGCCTCACAAGAGCCTTCGGCGGTGGCCAACTCCCGTGCGGAGGCCACCGTGTCGGCCTCGGCGGCGCTCTTGTCCGGCCGGTAGCGCACCACCCGGGGTGAACCGCAGGGCCAGCCCGGCGGGGTAGCGGGGGCCGCGCTGGAGGCCGTCGAAGGCGACCTCGACGACCAGTTCCGGCCGGACCGGCACCGTCCGGGCGTCCCGCCCGGTCTCCCGGGCGAGCAACTCGGCGGTCTGCCAGGCGAGCGTCCGCTCGGTCAGCCCCTTGAAGGTCTTGCCGAGCATCACCCACGGGCCGAGCCCCGGCTCGGCGGGGGGGGGGGGGGGGGGGGAGGGGCTCGGGGGGGGGGGGGGGGCGGGGGGGGGGGGGAGGGGGAGGGGGGGGGGAAAGGAGAGGGGAAGGAAGAAAGGGCGGGAGAGGAT
>NZ_JBWKEQ010000025.1:73493-115473 GCF_056435365.1 Kitasatospora sp. NPDC043949
AAAACTTTTTTTTGGCCGAGCTGCCATTCCCCTCCGCCCCCCTTGCGCGTCCCCCCCCACCCCCCCCCCCCGCCCCCCCCCCCCCCCCCCCCCCCCCCCGGCCCCCCCCCGAGGCCCTCGGACGGTCCCGGTCGCCGGTCGGTCGCGCACGGGGGCGGGAGCGGGAACCGGAGCGGGAACGGCCGAGGGCCGGCCGGGGGAGTCCGGCCGGCCCTCAGGGTTGGGCGGGGTGGGTCAGGGGCGCTGGGAACCGGCGTAGGGGCCGGGCTGGGGGGCGCCGGACTGCGGCGGGACGGCGCCGTAGCGGGGCGGGCGGTAGCCGCGTGGGTGCCGGGTCAGGTTGTAGCCCAGGACGCCCGCCAGGGCGGCCAGGGCGCCGCCGCCGATGGTCCAGTACCAGCGGCTGTTCCAGCCGGAGAACCAGCCGGTGTACCAGTGCTCCTCGGCCCCCACCGGGGCGGCCGCCTTGGCGGTGCTGGCGCCGCCGCCGGCCGGCGGGACCAGCGGGGCCTTGAGCTCGCCGCCCTCCGGCTGGGCGTTGTCCGCGTTGCCCTTCGCGCTGACGTGCAGTTGGACGGAGGTGGCCAGGCCCAGGTCGGTCTGCGGGACGTCGCTGACCGAGAGCCGCACGTAGTAGGTGCCGGGCAGCGGGTCGCCGGACCACGGCTCGGCCCAGGAGCGGATCTCGCGCAGGGTGCAGCTCAGCGTGAGCGTGCCGGTGTTCTGGTCGCCGGTGGCGTTCTGGGTGCCGGCGGTGCAGGACTGGCGGCGGCGGAGCCCGTCGAAGACCTCGGCGGACCAGGTCTGCGGGCCGTGCCGGTCGGTCGCGGGGGCCAGGTTGACGGTCAGGCCGATCGTCGGGGTCTGGCCCTCGGAGGCGCCGAACGCCCAGTACAGGTAGTCACCGGTGGAGGCGGCGACGTTGGCGTCCTGGCCGGGGGAGAGGTTGGTCGCGGTCAGGAAGGAGGTGCCGGCCTTGGTGGCCGGGGCCGGGGCGCCGCTCGCGCTCGCCGAGGGCGAGGGGGAGGCGGCGGAGGCGGTCGGGGCGGCCAGCGCGAGGGCGGGCAGCAGGGCGAGGGCGGCGAGGGCGCCGCGAAGGGTCGTGCGCGTGGTCGGTCGCATGGTCAGTTCTCCCGCCAGACAGAGATCCGCCAGCGGGCGATCCAGCCGAACACCAGGCCGAACAGCAGTCCGGCGAGGGTGAGGGTGAGCAGCAGGATCCAGCCGCGGCCCAGGCCCATCGCCGCGCCCTCGGGGGCGGACGAGGCGGTGGCCAGGTCGACGGTCAGCTCCAGCGGCAGGCCGGGGTCGGCCTGGACGCCGGCCTGCGGGGCCAGCGAGTTGCTGACGACCAGGCAGACGGTGGTCTCCGGCTTGGCGCTCGACGAGGAGGTCGGGCCGGTGGTGATGTAGCCCTTGGAGTCGCTGGTGGACCAGCGCAGGCCGGTGGAGATCACGTCGGTGCGGCTGCTGCCGGCGTCGGTGCCGCGGACCAGCTCCTGGCCGGTCGCGCTGGTGGCCTGCAGCAGGACGCCGTAGTCCCGGGCCACCGCGCGGTCCAGACCGACGCTGACCGAGGCGCGCAGCTCCTGGCCGGACTTGACCGGGACCTTGTAGACGCGGTGCTCGGAGAACTTCTCGCGGTCGCTGTACACGCCCGGGGCGAGCACCGGGGCGCTCTCGCACTTGTCGGCGCCGGAGGTCTTCACCGGGGTCACCGCGTAGGTGTCGTTGGAGCGGTCGACCAGCTGCTTCACCTTGTCGGTGAGCTGCTCCTGGGTGCGGACGTCGGTGTAGGTGCCGCCGGTCGCGTTGGCGATGCAGAGCAGCTGCTGGCGGGTCTTGTCGTCGTGGGCCAGGCCGAGGGTGTCGACGACCAGGTGGATGCCCTGGGAGGCGAGTTCACGGGCGACGTCGCAGGGGTCCGGCGGGGTGCAGGTGTCCTCGCCGTCGGTGATCAGCACCACCCGGCGGGTGGTCTCGCCCTTGCCGAGGTCCTGGGCCGCGCCGCGCAGGGCCAGGCCGATCGGGGTCCAGCCGGTGGGCCGCAGGGTGGCGACGGCCGTCTTGGCCTCGACCTTGTTGGTCTTGCCGACCGGGTACAGCTGCTTGGTGTCCTGGCAGCCCTGGGTCTTGTCGTTGCCGGGGTAGTTCGCGCCCAGGGTGCGGATGCCGAACTCGGTCTCCGCGGGCAGCGCGTCGATCACGTCGTTCAGGGACTGCTGGGCCACCGAGATCCGGCTCTTGCCCTGGATGTCCCGCTCGTTCATGGAGCCGCTGACGTCCAGGACGAGGTCGACCCTGGGGGCCTCCTTGGGCGCGGCGGCTCCGGCTGATGGTTCGTCGGCGTGGGCGGGCAGGCCGATGAGCAGCGAGGCGCCCGTTATCGCCAGGGCGCCCAGCAGGCTGCCGAGCCTGGTCTTTGGTCGTCGTCCGGTAGTCACCCGGTGATCCTAGGGATCATCAGTTCGCGATGGCCAAACGAGAGCGGATCGTGCGCCACCCCGCCACGGCGTGAACTCCGGCGCGTGGAAAGGCGGTCGGGGCTGCGCGGACTTACGTCCGCCCTACCCGGGCTGGATAGCCTTCCGTGCGGGTTTCGTGCGAGTCCGGGCGGGAATGGGGGCGCGGTGGAGCTGACGGGGGTCGGAAAACGGTACGGGCGGCGCGGGCGATGGGTCCTGCGCGGGGTCGATCTCGCCGTCGGGCCGGGGGAGTTGGTGCGGATCGCCGGGGCGAACGGGAGCGGCAAGTCGACGCTGCTCCGGCTGGCGGCCGGGATCGAGCGGCCGACCGCCGGGCGGGTGGCCCGCGCGGGTGGTGCCGCGTACGTGCCCGAACGCTTCCCGCCCGCGCTGCCGTTCGACGCCGCCTCGTACCTGCTGCGGGTGGGCCGGGTGCACGGGCTGTCGGCGGAGCGGGCGCGGCGGCGGGCGGGGGACTGGCTGGACCGCTTCGGCATCGCGGACCGGGCGGGCACCCCGCTGAGCCGGCTGTCGAAGGGCACCTGCCAGAAGGTCGCGGTCGCGCAGGCGCTGCTCGCGCAGGCCCCGGTCCTGCTGCTGGACGAGGCCTGGACCGGGCTCGACCCCGACGCCAGGGCGGTGCTGGACGAGGCGGCCGCGGAGCGGGCGGCGGACGGCGGGGCGGTGCTGTTCGTCGACCACGACCCGGCCCGGCTGGCCGGGCTGACCAGCGCCGCCTACCAGGTCGGCGCGGACGGCGGTCTGCGGCCCGCCGAGGAGGCGGGGCCCGTGCCGGACGGCGGCCCGGAGACGGAGGTCGAGGTGGACGTCCCGGACGGCACCCCGCTGCCGCCCCGGCTGCCCGGGGCGCCGCGGCTCACCCCGCTGGCCGGCACGGCCGTGCGGCTGACCGTGCCGGCCGCGCACACGGAAGCGCTGCTGCGCCGGCTGCTGCTCGGCCGACCGGCCGTCCGGGTGCTGGCGGTGCGGCAGCGGGAGGGGCGGCGGTGAGGCAGCTCGGGGCGCTGACCCGGTACCACCTGGAACTGCTGGTGCGCTCGCACGCCTGGCTGCCGCCGTTCCTGGCGTACGCGCTGCTGCTGGTGGTGGGCGTGTCGGCGGGCAACCCGCTGCTGGGCGACCTCGGCTACGGCGCGGCCGTGCTGCTGCCGGTGAGCGCCTGGTACGTGCGCAGCGCGCTCGGGGCGGAGCCGTCGGCCTCGCGGGCCTGCCTGGTCGCGGCGGCGGGGCCGCCGCGGGTGCACCTGGGCGCGCTGCTGGCGGCGCTGACGGCCGGGCTGGTGCTGGCGGCGGCCGAGGTGGCGGCGCTGTGGTGGCTGAGCGGGACGGTGGCCAACCCGGGGGTGGAGCGGCAGCCGCCGGTCGGACCGGCGCTGGCGGCCGGGGCGTCGGCCGCGGTGGTGTGCGTGCTGCTGGGGGTGGTGGCCGGGGCGCTGGCGAACCGGCCGGTGCTGGCGCGGCCGCAGTACGGCATCGCGGTGGCGCTGGCGTTGGCCGCGCTGGCGCTGGTGGCGCCGCTCTCGCCGGCCAACGCGGCGGTCCGCGGTCTGGTCTCGGCGGCCCGCACCGGTCGGGTCGCCGTGCCGTGGGCGGAACTGCCGCCGGCCGCCGTCCTGCTGGCCGCGGCGGCGGCCGGGGCGGCGGCGCTGGCCGGACGGCGGCCCGAGTGAGCGGAGGATTCATGCCAAGGGCGGACACACCGCAGCAAAAAGCCGATAAATATGGATAGTGCTCGTTAGGGTGACGAACCTGGGTGAACCGGCTTCGTGCCGCCGGTCCATTCCGATTGGCATCCCCCGGAACAGCGCTCCGGCTCCCCGCGACCCCCAGGACGGTCCGTGGCGACACCCCCCGCCGTGACGAGAACCGCAGCCCGGCCGAGCCGGCCGGTGCCGACCAGGCGCACCACCGAGCTGCTGCTGGTCCTGGCCGCCGTGCTGATCGCCGTGTTCGGCTACGTCGAGGTCGGCGTCAACCTGGACGGCAGGGTGCCGGCCGACGCGGCCGAGTACGGCGCCGCGCTCGGCGTGCTCGCCCTGCTGGCGCACGCCGTGGTCCGCCGGCGGGCCCGGTACGCGGACCCGCTGCTGCTGCCGATCGCGGTGCTGCTCAACGGGATCGGCCTGGTGGTGATCTACCGGCTCGACCGCGCCACCTCGGGCGTCGGCGCGGCCTCCACCCAGCTGCTCTGGTCGAGCCTGGGGGTGGCGCTGTTCATCGCGGTCGTGCTGCTGGTGCGCGACCACCGGCGGCTGCAGCGGTACGCCTACCTCGGGGCGCTGGTGGCGCTGGTCCTGCTGGTGCTGCCGATCTTCTTCCCGCCGGTGTACGGCTCGCGGATCTGGATCGTCCTCGGGCCGCTGTCCTTCCAGCCGGGGGAGTTCGCCAAGATCCTGCTGGCCGTCTTCTTCGCCGCCTACCTGGCGGTGCACCGGGACGCGCTGGCGCTCACCGGCCGCCGGGTCTGGCGCTGGCAGCTGCCTCGCGGCCGGGTGCTCGGGCCGGTGCTGCTGATCTGGGCGGCGTTCGTCGGCGTCCTGGTGCTGGAGACGGACCTCGGCACCTCGCTGCTGTTCTTCGGCCTGTTCGTGGTGATGCTGTACGTGGCCACCGCGCGCACCGGGTGGATCGTGATCGGGCTGGTCCTGGCGGCGGTCGGGGCGGTCACGGTGGGCTGGCTCTCGCCGCACGTGCACAGCCGGGTGACGGACTGGCTGGACCCGCTGGGCTCGATCGCGGCGGGCAAGGGCGCCAACCAGATCGCCCAGTCGCTGTTCGCCTTCGCCTGGGGCGGGGAACTGGGCACCGGGCTCGGCGACGGGCACTCGGTGCTGATCGGCTTCGCCGCCAAGTCGGACTTCATCCTCGCCACCATCGGCGAGGAACTCGGCCTGACCGGGCTCGTCGCGGTGTTCCTGCTGTACGCGCTGCTGATCTCCCGGGGGTTCCGGACGGGCATCGCGCTGCGCGACCCGTTCGGGCGGCTGCTGGCGATCGGCCTGGCCGCGATCGTCGGCCTCCAGGTGTTCGTGGTGGCCGGCGGGGTGCTCGACCTCATCCCGCTGACCGGGATGACGCTGCCGTTCGTCGCGCAGGGCGGCTCCTCGGTGGTCACCAACTGGATCATCGTGGCGTTGCTGGTGCGGATGAGCGACATCGCGCGTCGGCCGGCCCCGGCCCCGGCCCCGGTCCTGCCCGTGTCCGTGTCCGCGCCCGTGTCGGAGGAGGACTGATGGTGCGCACCCGCTCCCGTCCGCGCGCCCGGGGCAACGGGCCGCAGGGCCTGCCGGGCATCTCCGTCACCGGGCGCCGCGCGGGCGTCTTCTGCCTGCTGCTGGTCGCGGCGCTGTGCGTCCAGGCCACCCGGGTGCAGGTGTTCCAGGCCAAGGACCTCAACCACAACGCCGCCAACCAGCGGCTCACCATCGAGCGGTACTCGCAGCCGCGCGGCGACATCCGGGTCGGCGCGGACACCGTGACCGGCTCCGAACCCACCGGCGGCCGGTACGACTACAAGCGCACCTACACCGACGGTCCGACGTACGCGGCCGTCACCGGCTTCGCCTCGCAGGCGTACGGCAACACCCAGCTGGAGGGGATCGAGGACGACCTGCTGTCCGGGACGGACAGCAGACTGGCCGGCTGGGCGGTCTGGGACGCCGTCGCCCGCAGGCAGAACCCCGGCGGGGACGTCTACACCACCCTGAACCGGGCCGCCCAGGAGGCCGCGGTGCGCGGGCTCGGCAGCCAGAAGGGCGCGGTGGCCGCGATCGAGCCGGCCACCGGCCGGATCCTCGCCCTGGCCAGCACGCCGTCCTACGACCCGGGCAGCTTCGCCGGCTCCGCCGCGGCCGACCAGGCCGCCTGGAACCGGCTGCAGGCCGACACCGACCAGCCGATGCTCAACCGGGCGCTGCGCCAGACCTACCCGCCGGGCTCGACCTTCAAGGTGGTCACGGCGGCGGCCGCGCTCGCGGCCGGGGTGGTCACCGACCCCGACGCGCCGACCGACGCGCCGTACCCGTACGTGCTGCCCGGGACGACCACGCCGCTGGTCAACGACACCTCGGCGTGCGACCGGCCCGGCCAGTCGCTGGACACCGCGATGGTCTACAGCTGCAACAGCGTGCTGGGCTACCTCGGGGTGCGGACCGGGCTGGACCCGATGGTGGCGATGGCCGAGAACTTCGGCTTCAACGACGCCAGGCTGGACATGCCGGTGCGCCCGGCCCGGTCCAACTTCGACACCACGATGAACCAGTCGCAGGTGGCGCTCTCCTCGATCGGGCAGTTCGACACCGCGGCGACCCCGCTGGTGATGGCGATGGTCGCGGCCGGGATCGCCAACGACGGGACGGTGATGCGTCCACAGCTCGTGGACAGACTGACGAAGGGCGACGGCACCGCGGTGCAGCTGATGAAACCCGCCGTGTACCGGCGGGCGATGACCCCGGCGGTGGCCGGGCAGGTGCAGAAGCTGATGACCGACGTGGTGGAGAACGGCACCGGCGGCAACGCCCGGATCGGCGGCGCGGTGGTCGGCGGCAAGACCGGCACCGCGCAGCACGGGGTGGACAACAGCGGGACGCCGTACGCCTGGTTCATCTCCTGGGCCAAGCCCGCCGGCTCGGACGCGGTGCCGCCGGTGGCGGTGGCCGTGGTGATCGCGGACAGTGACGCCACGGACGTCACCGGCGGCGGGCTGGCCGCGCCGATCGCCCGCTCGGTGATGCGGGCGGTGCTGGGCCGCTGAACTGCTGCCTTAGCTGCTGGACGGCGAATCCGCCGTCTGCGAAGTGTCCGGTTTGTATAGACTCATGCGCCAATTCGTACAATGCGCCGATCCGGACTGTTCGTTTGCGACACTGGTGCTTTCGCGGGGTACTGTCCCATCTTTGTTCGGTTGGTCCCCGATGACACCCCATGACGCGTCGAGTGACCGGCCGCCAGGACACCCTCCCCCGCCCAGAAGGACCGCAGCTGTGACCAGCAACTCTCTCGGTGCGCGTCTGCTGCGACGCAAGCCCGTCTCGTCCCTCATCGCCGAGAGCGAGGGCCGGGACGGCCTCCCGGCCGGTGCGCCCGAGGAGGGCGGACGCTCCGGCATCCACCTGCGTCGCACGATCGGCCTCTGGCAGCTGTCCTCGATCGGCATCGGCGCCACCATCGGCACCGGCATCTTCTTCGTGCTCAGCAGCGCGGTGCCCTCGGCCGGCCCGGCCGTCATCCTGTCCTTCGTGCTCGCCGCGGTCACCGCCGGACTCACCGCGCTCTGCTACGCCGAGATGGCCTCCGCGATCCCGGTCTCCGGATCCTCGTACTCCTACGCCTACGCCACCCTCGGCGAGGGCGTCGCGTTCGGCGTCGGCATCTGCCTGCTGATGGAGTACGGCGTCTCCGCCTCCGCGATCGCGGTGAGCTGGGCCGAGTACCTGAACAAGTTCTTCGACCTGACCTTCGGCTTCACCATCCCGGAGCAGTTGTCCGGCGCGCCGAACGACACCCACTGGTTCAACCTGCCGGCGCTGCTGCTGGTCGCGATGGTCTGCGTGCTGCTCATCCGCGGCGTCAGCGAGTCGGTGAAGGTCAACGCGGCCATGGTCGGGATCAAGATCCTGATCCTGCTGCTGTTCGTCGGCGTCGCGCTCACCGGCTTCCACTCCGGCAACCTGACCCCGTTCATGCCGCTCGGCATCGGCGGCGTGCAGGTCGCCGCCTCCAGCATCTTCTTCTCCTTCATCGGCCTGGACGCCGTGTCCACCGCCGGTGAGGAGGTCAAGAACCCGCGCCGCACCCTGCCGCTGGCGATCATCATCTCGCTGGTCGTGGTGACCCTGCTCTACATCCTGGTCGCCCTCGCCGGCATCGGCGCCCAGCCGTGGCAGAAGTTCCAGGGCCAGGAGGCCGGCCTCGCCCAGATCCTCCAGGACATCACCGGCCAGACCTGGCCCTCGATCGTCTTCGCGATCGGCGCGATCCTCTCGATCTTCAGCATCACCCTCGTGGTGATCTACGGCCAGACCCGCATCCTGTACTCCATGGGCCGCGACGGCATGCTGCCCAAGCGCTTCGCCGAACTCTCCCCGCGCACCGGCACCCCGGTCTGGAACACCCTCGTGGTGGGCCTCGGCGTCGGCGCGCTGGCCGCCTTCGTCCCGCTGAAGGAACTGGCCGACATCACCAGCCTCGGGACGCTCATCGCCTTCTCGGTCGTCTCGATCGGCGTGATCATCCTGCGCCGCACCCAGCCCGACCTGCCGCGCGGCTTCAAGGTCCCCGGCTACCCGGTCGTCCCGCTGCTCAGCGTCGCCTTCTGCGCCTACCTGATCACCGGCCTGCACGCCGACACCTTCCGGGCCGGCGCGATCGCCCTCGCCGTCGCCGTGGTCGTCTACTTCGGCTACAGCATCAAGCACTCCAAGCTGGAACAGCAGGCGCAGGCCGCCACGGCGGACAGCTCCACCGGCCACCGCAACAGCTGAGCCGGACGAATCCGGACATGGGGGGCCGCCGATCACGACACCCGGCGGCCCCCCTCATGCCACCTCCCGCTACGTGCCCCACGCCATGGCGACAGGGCCCGGCCACCACCCATAACCTTCCACCATGGTGAGCACCCGCACGCCCGGCTTCTCCCGCCCGCGCGGCCGCTTCACCGGCCGCAGCAGAACGCCGGCCCCGCCGACCCCCGCCGGAGCGCCGTCCGGACCAGGACGACCGCCCCTCGGCTTCTCCAGTCGGCCGTTCCCCCGCCAGCGTGGCGAGAGCACGTTCCCGCCCACGCCCGATCGGCTGAATCCCGCCCGACTCGCCTCGATGCGCACCGTCCAACTGCTCGGCTGCCTGATCGCGGCCGGCTGGGCGGCCGCCTTCCCGCTCGTCTCCGACCTGCCCAACCAGCGGATGTGGGGTTTCATCGCGGCCCCCGCCTACGTCCTGGCCGGGCTGCTCTGCCTCACCCTGCCGCGCCGCTACGCGGCCCGCGCCGCCGCCGTGGTCGCGCTCGCCGGGGCCGTCCTCGCGCCGCTCGCCCTGCTCGCCGTGCAGGGCCGCCACCAGTCCGAGGTGATGGTGGTCGAACGCTCGGCGCACCTGCTGCTCACCACCGGCAGCCCGTACCTGCCGCACCCGGTGGTGGTCACCGACTACAACCCGTACCTGCCGGCCATGACCCTGTTCGGGATGCCGCGCCAACTGCTGGGCGACGGCTCCGACCTCGCCCAGGTCGCCGGGGACGCCCGGATCTGGTTCGCGCTGGCCTTCGTGGTCTGCCTGCTGGCCAGCTGGCGGCTGCTGCGGCCCACCCGCGAGCGCGCGCCGCTGCTGCCGCTCGCCGTGCTCACCGCCTCGCCGCTGATCTCGCTGGCCCTCGTCGTCGGCGGGGTGGACCTGCCGCTGATCGGCCTCTGCTGCCTCGCCATGGCGCTCGCCGAGCGGGACCGCACCGTCGGCGCCGGCCTGGTGCTCGCCCTCGCCTGCACCCTCAAGTGGACGGCCTGGCCGGCGCTGCCGGTCGCGGCCCTGCTGCTGTGGCGGCTGTACGGCCGCCGGCCCGCCGCCCGGACCACGCTGATCGCGCTCGGCACCGGCCTGGCCGTGCTCCTGCCCTCCGTGCTGACCCGGGCGGACGCGCTGCGCGAGCAGGTGGTGCGCTTCCCGCTCGGGCTCACCGCCATCCGCACGCCGGCCGGCAGCCCGCTGCCCGGCAAGGTGCTGGCCGGCTTCGGGCCGACCGGGCACTCCGTCTCGCTGGCGCTGATGACCATGGGCGGGATCGGGGTGGCCATCTGGCTGCTCGCCCGGCCGCCGGTGTCCGCGATCGCGGCCGCCGACCTGCTGGCCGCCGGGCTGGCGATCGCGTTCATGCTCGCCCCGGCCGGGCGGTTCGGCTACCTCGCCCTGCCGGTGGTCCTGGTGATCTGGCCGCGGCTGGCGGCCCGGCGCTGGAGCAGCCGGCGCCCGATCCCGCCGCACCGGCTGCCGGGCAGACCGGAGCCCGCCCTGCCACGGGGCTGAGCGGGCTCCGTCCGGACGGGTTGTTCTAGCGGCCCGCGGCCTTGAGCAGCGAGGCGACGGCCGGGCCGGCCGCGTCCACGCCGTGGCCGCCGCCCTGCACCTCGGCGGCGACCGCGATGTTGCCGCGGAAGGCGGTGAACCAGCTGTTGGTGGTGGTCGCGCCGGCGACCTCGGCGGAGCCGGTCTTGGCACCCGCGTTGTCGGTGATCCCGGCCATCACGTCCTTGGCCGTGCCGCCGGTGGCGGTGGCGTTCATCATCGCGCGCAGCTTGCCCGCGACGTCCGGCGCGATCTGGCGGGCCGCCGCCTGCTGCGGCAGGCCGGCGACCAGGATCGGCTGCTTGAACGCGCCGCTCTGGACGGTCGCGGTGATCGAGGCGATGGCCAGCGGGTTCATCTGGACCTTGCCCTGGCCGATGTAGTTCATGGCCTGCTCGTCCTTGCTGCCCGGCGTCGGCGGCACCTTGCCGTCGGTGTTCGGCAGACCGGTCTTCCACTCCAGGCCGATGCCGAACACGTCCTTGGCCGTGCTGGACAGCGTCTCGGGCTTGAGGCTGGTCAGGCCCTGGTTGATGAAGGCCGTGTTGCAGGACACCATGAAGTCCTGCTGGAGCGTGTTGTTGGGGAAGGCGCCCGGGAAGTCGTTCGGGATCGCGACCGGGTTGCTGCTCTTCTCCGGGCAGGCCACCACGGTGTCCGGGTTGACCCCGGCCTCCAGCAGCGCCGTCGAGGTGACGATCTTCATCGTCGAGCCGGGCGCGAGCAGGCCGGTGAAGGCCCGGTTCTGACCGCTGGCCGGCGCGTTGGCGAAGGCCAGCACCTGGCCGGTGCTCGGCTCGATCGCGGCGATCGACCCGGACTTGCCGCCCAGGTCCGTCATCGCCTTCTCGGCCGCCGCCTGGATGGTGTTGTCGATGGTCACCTTGAACGGCTTGCCGGGCTTGGGCTCGACGATGGTGAACAGCTTGTCCGAGGCCCCCTTTCCGGCCGGGTCGCTGATCACCACCGCGCTGCCCGCGTCCTGGTCCTTGTTCGGGTCCGGCGGCAGCAGCTTGTGGGCGTTGTCCTGGAGGGTGGACAGCAGCGCCGGGGTGAGCGAGGCGCCCTGCAGCGGCTTGCCGTTGCGGTCCACCACGGTGGACGGCGGGGCGAAGACCTGCTGGGTGGCGATCGTCTCGTTGCCGGACAGGTGCGGGTGGATCACCGTCGGCGCCCAGTGCACGGCCGGGGTGTTGTCGCTCATCTTCACGACGTTCAGGAAGCCGTTGTAGTCCCAGACCCGGTTGGTGCCGGCGAACTCGGCGCGCGCCTTGAAGCCCATCAGCACACCGGCGGGGCCGGCCGAGGCGGAGGCCGACGGCGAGTCGGTGGCACCGGGGGTCGCGCCCGCCGACGACGTGGCCGAGGCTCCGGCGGAGGGCTTGGCCGGCGCGGGGGTGCCGGTGGCCGACGCGAAGGCCTGCGGGGTGGCCGGGCCGGCCGGGGCCAGGGTCAGCGCGCTCGGCTTGACCTGGTCGCGGAACGCCGTCAGCGCGGTGGTGGCCGCGGCCGGGTCGTCCGTCAGCGCGGCGGCCTTGTCCAGGTCGCCGGCCGCCCAGGCCGCCAGGAAGTCCTTCGCACCGTTGGTCGCCTGCTCGGCCGAGGGCGGCTCGGCGACCACCGTGCGGGGCTTCTTCGCCGAGGACGATCCGGAGTCCGAGCCGCCCATCAGGCTGTACGCCCCGTAGCCACCGCCCGCGAGCACGGCGACGGAGACGCCGGTGATGATGCCGATCTTCGCGCCTCTGCGCATGGTGCTGTTCCCCCAAGGGTCTGCCGGACGGGCGCGACCGACCGGGGCCGGACACGTTGTTCCCCCCACCCTAGGCAGCGCCGATCGGTGCGCCGACGAAATGCCCGCGAGTTGTGACGGATCTGGTACGTGTCGTGCACCGCATACGGACGATTCGGGGAACAGCGGTGTCGATCAGATCCAGCTGTTGAACCACATCCGCTGGCGCCAGTCGTCCATCGGAATCGTCTGCCCGGTGAACAGCGGGAAGAAGAAGAGGAAGTTCCACACGATCAGCAGCACCAGCAGCCCGGCCGCCGCCGAACCGATGATCCGGCGGTCCCGGGAGGCCCCCGGAGGCCCGATCAGCGCACCGACCAGCATGGTCACCGCGAGCACCAGGAACGGGACGAACACCACCGCGTAGAAGAGGAAGATCGTCCGCTGCTGGTAGGCGAACCACGGCAGGTAGCCGGCGGCCAGGCCGCACAGCACCGCGCCCGCCCGCCAGTCCCGCCGCGCCACCCAGCGCCACAGGCAGTACACCAGCGCCACCACGGCCGCCCACCACAGCAGCGGGGTGCCGATGCCCAGCACCTCGCGGGCGCACTCGGCGGCCGTGCAGCCGCTCTGGCCCTGCTTGGGGGACTCGTAGAAGAACGAGACCGGCCGGCCCAGCACCAGCCAGGACCACGGGTTCGACTGGTAGGTGTGCGGGTCGCTCAGGTGGGTGTGGAAGTCGTAGACCGTCGAGTGGTAGTGCCACAGGGCGCGCAGCCCCTCGGGTATCCACGGGTAGTCGGTCGAGCGGCCCACCGCCCAGTCCCGGCCCCAGCCGCCCTTGCCCGGCACGTTGCTGCTGGCGAACCAGCCCCACCAGGACGTGACGTAGACGACCAGCGACACCACCACGACCGACACGAAGGCCGGCACCACGTCCCGGGCGAGCGTCGCCAGGTACGGGCGCGGGGCCCCGGCCAGGCGGCGGGCGCCGACGTCCCACAGCACCGTCATCACGCCGAAGGCCGCCGCCACGTACAGGCCGCTCCACTTGGTGGCGCAGGTCAGGCCGACGCAGACGCCGGCCGCGATCCGGTACGGGCGCCAGCCCAGGTTCGCCCGCTGCGCCAGCACCGCGTCCGGCACCCCGCCGAGCCGGTCGGCCAGCCGGGCCCGGGTGCGGTCGCGGTCCAGCAGCAGGAAACCGAAGGCGGCGAGGATCCAGAACATCACCACCAGGTCCAGCAGCGCGGCGCGGCTGAGCACCAGGTGCAGGCCGTCCACCGAGAGCAGCAGGCCGGCCACGCAGCCCAGCAGGGTCGAGCGGAACAGCCGGCGGGCGATCCTGGCCACCATCAGCACCGACAGCGTGCCGAGCAGGGCCACCGCGAACCGCCAGCCGAAGGGGTTCATGCCGAACAGCATCTCGCCGGCGCCGATGATCCACTTGCCCACCGGCGGATGGACCACGTAGGAGGCCGCCGAGCGGTACGGGACGGCCGCGCCGGGCGTCATGATCTGCTCGTTGGCGCCGTCCGGCCAGTTGATCTCGTAGCCGCCGTGCCAGAGCGCGTAGGCGTCCTTGGCGTAGTACGTCTCGTCGAAGATGATCGCGTGCGGCTGGCCGAGGTTGGTGAAGCGCAGGATCCCGGCGAACACCGCCACCGCGATCGGGCCCAGCCAGCCGGACCAGCGGCACAGCCACGACCACACGGCCGGCGGCACGGACACGCCCAGCCGCAGCAGCAGCGGCGACGGAGGCACCACCGCCGGGGTCACCCCGGGGCCGTCCGGCATCGGCGGGACCAGGCGCTCGGCCAGCGGGGCCACCGGGCGGCCGGCGTAGCCGAACCCGGCCAGCCGCTCGCGCCAGCTGCGCGCGGCGCTGCCGGGCTGGTCGGGTCGGCCGGGTTGGTCGGGCTGGTCCGGGCGGTCGAACTGGTCGGGTTGGTCGGGCCGCGCGGGGCTCCCGGCCTGGTCGGCGGGCCGCGGAGCCGGGACGGCGGAGGACGGCAGGCCGGCCACGTCGCCGCCATCCTGCGCGGTGTGGTCTGTACCAGTGGGCGTGCGCGCCGCCGTGTCGCCGTTCATCCGCCACATCGTAGGGGCGCTTCTCGCACGTGTGACCGCTCCCTCGGAAGCTGCCCGAATCGTCACCAAAAGCCCCCGGGCCGCGGTAGCTGCAAGGATGGGGCCCGTGACAGGAGTACTCGTTCTCGCAGGCACCCCCATCGGCGACGTCTCGGACGCCCCGCCCCGGCTGCTCACCGAACTGGCCACGGCGGACGTGATCGCGGCCGAGGACACCCGGCGGCTGCGCCGGCTCACCCAGGCGCTCGGGGTGACCCCGGCCGGGCGGGTGGTCTCCTACTTCGAGGGCAACGAGGTCGGCCGCACCCCCGAACTGGTCGAGGCACTGCTCGGCGGCGCCCGGGTGCTGCTGGTCACCGACGCCGGCATGCCGTCCGTCTCCGACCCCGGCTACCGGCTGGTCGCCGCCGCCGTCGAGGCCGACGTCAAGGTCACCGCGGTGCCCGGGCCGTCCGCCGTGCTCACCGCGCTCGCGCTGTCCGGCCTGCCCGTCGACCGCTTCACCTTCGAGGGCTTCCTGCCGCGCAAGACCGGCGACCGGGCCCGGCAGCTCGCCTCGATCGCGGCCGAGCCGCGCACCATGGTCTTCTTCGAGGCGCCGCACCGGATCGCCGAGGCGCTCGCCGCGATGGCCGAGGCGTTCGGCGCCGATCGGCCCGCCGCCGTCTGCCGCGAGCTCACCAAGACGTACGAGGAGGTGAAACGCGGACCCCTCGGCGACCTGGCGGCCTGGGCCGCCGAAGGCGTCAGGGGCGAGATCACCGTCGTCGTCGCGGGCGCCCCGCCGGCGGCGCCGCAGGAGCTCACCCCCGCCGAACTGGCCCGGCTGGTGGCCGTCCGGGAGGAGGCCGGGGAGCGCCGCAAGGAGGCCATCGCGGCCGTCGCGGCGGAGCTCGCGCTGCCGAAGCGGGAGGTGTTCGACGCGGTGGTGGCGGCCAAGAACGAGGCGAAGAGCGAGGCCTCGAAGGGGGCGGGGACGGGGCCGTGAAAGAGGGGTGAATTCCGGGGGGTTGCGTGACCCCGGGGGAGTCGTACCTTTGAGGGAAGGCCCCGGTAAACGCCCACGGAGCTGAAAGTTCGGTCGCGGTTTCCGGAACGATCCAGGCCTTTCGTATAGGAGTTCCCAACCCGCGTCCAACTCTTCACAAGCAGGGCATCGGCCGAGGCCGTCAGGGCATTTCCTGGAATGGAAAGACCCAGCCGGGCGAGCGCCCGGCGGGCGCTGGGAGACGGCTATGAGCGAGATGATCGGTAGCCCCCTCGGTGGCAACGCGCTGAGCGCCCCCGGCCTGGCCGGACGGCCGCACACTCCCGTCGAGACCGTGCGGGAGGCCTACTCCTTCGCCTGCCTGCGATGCGGGTACGGCTGGGAGCAGGCGTACGACATCGAGCACCACGCCGGCAAGGACGGGCACGTCGTGTTCGAATACCACGCCAACGGTGTCCGGGTACCGTCCCCGCTGCTCAAGCCGACCTGCCCGGGGTGTGGCGGACACACCGTCCGGATCATGCGCGAGGGCCGGGTCGCCACCGCCGACCAGTCCTGGCACCACGCCCCCGGCTACCCGGCGCACGCCGAGCCTGCCGGGGCGGCCCCGGTGACCGACCCCGCGAAGCCGCGCGGACGATGGGCCCGGTTCTGGTCGCGGCTGCTGGGCTGACCGCCGGCACCGGGAGCGCACCCGGGGGCCGCCCGCCGCGAGCAGCGCGGCGGGCGGCCCCCGCCGTCGCCGGCCGGGCGGCAATCCGTCGAGGGCAGCGGGCAGCAATCCGTCGAGGGCGGCGGGCGGCAATCCGGTCGAGGGCTGCGGGCGGGCCCGACTAAGCTTTCCGACCATGGCGGCCACTGCAGACCACAGCACCACCGGGGCGACCGCCCCGGCGTACTACGTTTCCACCCCGATCTACTACGTCAACGATCGCCCGCACCTGGGCCACGCGTACACCACCGTGGCGGGCGACGTCCTCACCCGCTGGCACCGCCAGCGCGGCGAGAAGGTGTGGTACCTGACCGGCACCGACGAGCACGGTCAGAAGATCATGCGGACCGCCGAGGCCAACGGCGTCAGCCCGCAGGAGTGGTGCGACAAGCTGGTCGAAGAGGCCTGGAAGCCGCTCTGGGAGCACCTGGAGATCGCCAACGACGACTTCATCCGCACCACCCAGCAGCGCCACACCGACCGCGTGCAGGAGTTCGTCCAGGACCTGTACGACAAGGACGAGATCTACAAGGGCGGCTACTCCGGCCCGTACTGCGTCGGCTGCGAGGAGTTCAAGCTCCCGGCCGAACTGCTCGACGGCGCCACCGAGGACGAGAAGCTCTGCGCCGTGCACAAGCGGCCGGTCGAATGGCTGGAGGAGGAGAACTACTTCTTCCGCCTCTCCGCCTACGGTCCGAAGCTGCTGGAGTTCTACGCCGCCAACCCGGACTTCATCCAGCCGGCCTCGGCCCGCAACGAGGTGCTGCGCTTCGTCGAGCAGGACCTGAAGGACCTCTCGATCTCCCGCTCCACCTTCAACTGGGGCGTCCCGCTGCCCTGGGACGAGAAGCACGTCCTGTACGTGTGGGTGGACGCGCTGCAGAACTACATCACCGCGGCCGGCTACGGCAGCGACCCGGAGCGCTTCGCCGAACTGTGGCCGGCCTCCGTCCACCTGGTGGGCAAGGACATTCTGCGCTTCCACGCGGTGATCTGGCCCGCCATGCTGATGGCCGCGGGCCTGCCGCTGCCCAAGCGGGTCGTCGCCAACGGCTGGCTGATGGTCGGCGGCGAGAAGATGTCCAAGTCTAACCTGACCGGCATCTCGCCCACCGACCTCACCTCGCACTTCGGCGTGGACGCCTACCGCTACTACTTCCTGCGGGCGATCCCCTTCGGCACCGACGGCTCGTTCTCCTGGGAGGACTTCACCGCCCGGTACACCTCCGAACTCGCCAACGACTTCGGCAACCTGGCCTCCCGGGTCGCCGCCATGGTCGGCAAGTACTTCGACGGCGCGCTGCCGGCCGCCGCCGCCCCCGGTGACGCCGAGCAGGCCATCGCGGACGGCCTCGCCACGGCCCTCGCCACCGCCGACCGGAAGATCGGCGAGGAGCTGGACTTCGCCGGCGGCCTCGCGGCGATCTTCGAGTTCGTCAAGCAGGTCAACGGCTACCTCACCGAGCAGGAGCCGTGGAAGGTGGCCAAGGACGACTCGGAGCAGGGCCGGGCCCGCCTCGCCACCATCCTCTACACCGCCGCCGAGGCGCTGCGCGGCACCGCCGTCATGCTCAACCCGGTGATGCCGTCCACCGCCGAGAAGCTGTGGACCTCGCTCGGCGCCGAGGCCGGCCTCGGCGCGCTCGCCGCGCAGACCATCGCCACCACCGCCGACTGGGGCCGGCTGCCCGCCGGCAGCACCGTCACCAAGGGCGAGATCCTGTTCCCGCGCCTCGAAGAGAAGCCCGCATCCTGATGTCTGCCAAGGACGACGCCCGGTCGACCCCGCCGCCACTGCCGGAACCCCTGGCCGTGGCGGTGGCCGACTCGCACACCCACCTCGACATGCAGGCCGGCACCCCGGCCGAGGGACTGGCCCGGGCCGCCTCGGTCGGGGTCACCACGGTCGTCCAGGTGGGCTGCGACGTGCCCGGCTCGCGCTGGGCCGCCGAACTGGCGGCCCAGTACGAGCAGGTGCACGCGGCCGTCGCCCTGCACCCCAACGAGGCGCCGCGGATCTTCCTCGGCGACGCGGACGGCTGGTCCGGCCAGCAGCGGAAGGCGGGCGGCGAGGCCGCGCTGGAGGAGGCGCTCGCCGAGATCGACCGGCTCGCCGCCCTCCCGCAGGTCCGCGCCGTCGGCGAGACCGGCCTCGACTACTTCCGCACCGGCCCCGAGGGCGTCGAGATCCAGAAGGAGTCGTTCCGCCGCCACATCGAGATGGCCAAGCGGCACGACAAGGCCCTGGTCATCCACGACCGCGACGCCCACGAGGACGTCATCGCCGTCCTGCTGGCGGAAGGCGCCCCCGAGCGGACGGTCTTCCACTGCTACTCCGGCGACGCCGAGATGGCCAAGGTCTGCGCCGAACACGGCTGGTACCTGTCCTTCGCCGGCCCGGTCACCTTCAAGGCCAACCAGCCGCTGCGCGACGCCCTCGCCGCCACCCCCCTCGACCGGGTCCTGGTCGAGACCGACGCGCCCTTCCTCACCCCCCACCCCTACCGCGGCCGGCCCAACGCCCCGTACCTCATCCCGGTCACCGTCCGCTCGATGGCCGGCACGCTGGGGCTGCACGAGGACGAGCTGTCCACGGCGATCGCGGAGAACACGGCCCGGGCCTTCGGGTACTGAGCCGGTCGAACGAAAGTCTGATTCCGGCGGAACGATTCGGCACTCCCGGCTGCTTCTTGGGCTGGCTAGCATGAGTGCAGTGAGGGAGGTGGCGATGACCGCCGAGCCGATCGACTGGATGCATCCGCCGTCCCAGGGCTGGACGTACGAGCAGGTCAAGGACCTCGACCTGCCGTTCGATTGGGAACTGGTGGACGGAGCCGTCGTGGTCCGAGGGATGGCGAAGTGGTGGCACGACCAAGTGCGCGATCAGCTGCTCATCAGGTTGTCCGGCGCGCGGACCACGCCTTACGTCGTGAACGCCGAGCGCTGCGTCCTGCTCGACGAATACAACACCTCCAAGCCCGACGTCGTCGTCATCGACAAGACCGGCCTCGACTTCTTCGAGCTGGAGTGCACCCCGCCCGAGTCGGTGGTCCTGGCGGTCGAGGTCGTATCACCCGGCTCCAGGGTCGTCGACCGTTTCCGCAAGCCAGGCCAGTACGCCGAGAAGAAGATCCCGTACTACTGGCGGGTCGAGCGCGGCCTCGACAACCTGCCGATCGTGCACGAGTTCCACCGGGACGACGAGAAGGGCGTCTACCTGCCCGTCGCCCAGCACGAGGGCGTGCTCCGCACCTCGGTGCCGTACCCCGTCGAGATCGACCTCGCCGAGGTCGTCGAACTCTGAGGGCCCCACGCGCCCGTATCCTTGGCGCGTGAGCACCACCGACCCCACCCCTGACAGCCACCTGCTGGGCGCCGCCGACATTCGGGAGCTGGCGGCCGCGTTCGGCGTGAAGCCGACCAAGCAGCGCGGGCAGAACTTCGTCATCGACGGCAACACCGTGCGGCGGATCGTCCGGGCAGGCGGGGTGACGGCCGAGGACGCGGTGGTCGAGGTCGGCCCCGGGCTCGGGTCGCTGACGCTGGCGCTGCTGGAGGTGGCCGCGCACGTCACGGCGGTGGAGATCGACCCGGTGCTGGCACAGCACCTGCCGGCGACCGTCGCGGCCCGGATGCCCGGCAAGGTCGACAGCTTCGACCTGGTGTTCAGCGACGCCATGGAGGTCACCGAGCTGCCCGGGCCGGCGCCCACCGCGCTGGTCGCCAACCTGCCGTACAACGTGGCCGTGCCCGTCCTGCTGCACATGCTGGCGACCTTCCCCAGCATCGAGCGCACCCTGGTGATGGTGCAGGCCGAGGTCGCCGACCGGCTCGCCGCCAAGCCCGGCAACAAGGTCTACGGCGTCCCGTCCGTCAAGGCCAACTGGTACGCCGACGTGAAGCGGTCCGGTGCCATCGGCCGGAACGTGTTCTGGCCCGCCCCCAACGTCGACTCCGGGCTGGTCTCGCTGATCCGCCGCGAGCCGCCGAAGACCACCGCCAGCCGCAGGGAGGTGTTCGCCGTCGTCGACGCCGCGTTCGCCCAGCGGCGCAAGACCCTGCGCGCCGCGCTGGCCGGCTGGGCCGGCTCCGCCGCCGGGGCCGAGCAGGCGCTCGCGGCGGCCGGGATCGACCACAAGCTGCGCGGCGAGATGCTCACGGTGGAGCAGTTCGCCGCGATCGCCGAGCACAAGCCGGTGATCTCCGAGCACGAGCCGGTGATCTCCGAGCACGAGCCGAAGATCGCCGAGCACGAGCCGGAGGCGGACTCCCAGTGATCACCGTGCGGGTTCCGGCCAAGGTCAACGTCCAGCTCGGGGTGGGCGGACTGCGCGCTGACGGGTTCCACGACCTGGCCAACGTGTTCTTCGCCGTCGCCCTCGGCGACGAGGTCACCGCCACGGCGGGGGAGGGCGTCACGCTCTCCTGCACCGGGCCGGACGCCCACGTCGTCCCCCTCGACGACAGCAACCTCGCCGCCCGCGCCGCCCGCCTGCTCGCCGCCCACCACGGCATCGCCGACCCCGGCGTGCACCTGCACATCGCCAAGGCCATCCCGGTCGCCGGCGGCATGGCCGGCGGCAGCGCCGACGGGGCCGCCGCGCTGGTCGCCTGCGACGCGCTCTGGCAGCTCGACACCGCCCTCGACACCCTCCTGGAGCTGGCCGCCGAACTCGGCTCCGACGTGCCGTTCGCCCTGCTCGGCGGCGTCGCGCTGGGCCTCGGCCGGGGCGAGATCCTGCAGCCGCTCACCGTCGACGGCACCTTCCACTGGGTGTTCGCGGTCGCCGACGGCGGCCTCTCCACCCCCGCCGTCTTCCGCGAGTGCGACCGTCTGCGCGAGGAGGCCGGCACCGGCTCCAGCGACACCGACGTCCGCACCCCCGACGCCGACCCCGCGCTGCTCGCCGCCCTCGCCCAGGGCGATGCCGTCGCCCTGGCCGCCGCCCTCGCCAACGACCTCCAGCCCGCCGCCCTCTCGCTGCGGCCCGCGCTCGCCGCCACCCTGCGGGCCGGCACCGAGGCCGGCGCGCTCGGCGCCCTCGTCTCCGGCTCGGGGCCGACCTGCGCGTTCCTCGCCAAGGACGCCGACGCGGCCGCCGCCGTCGCCGAGGCGCTGCGGGCCTCCGGCACCTGCCGGACCGCGCACGCCACGTACGGGCCGGTGCCGGGGGCGGCGCTGGTGCCGTAGGGGCCCGCCGGTGCCGGGGGCGGCGCTCGTGTCGTAGGGACCCCGCCCGTGCCGTAGGGGCTTCGCCGGTTCGGGGCCCGCCGGTTCGGGGCCCCCGCCGCCGCAGGCGGTGAGGGCGCTTCGGCGGGCCCATTAGGCTGGGGAGATCGGGGCGTCCCCGACAGGGGTGCCCGGCCGCGACCGGCGGGCCGCCCCGAGACCGCCAATCCCAGGAGCGCAGCAGACGTGGCCGTCAACCTCGCCACCATCGAGTCCGTCACGAAGGTCTACGGCACCCGCGCCCTCCTGGACGGAGTCAGCCTCGGCGTCAGCGAAGGCGACCGGATCGGCGTCGTCGGACGCAACGGCGACGGCAAGACCACCCTGATCCGGATGCTCGCCAAGCTGGAGGAGGCCGACAGCGGCCGGATCACCTGGAACGGCGGCCTCCAGCTGGCCGTCCTCACCCAGCACGACTCGCTCGACCCGACGGCCACCATCCGGCACGAGGTGATCGCCGACCGGGCCGACCACGAGTGGCTCGGCGACGCCCGCATCCGCGACATCGTCGAAGGCCTCTTCGGAGGCCTCGACCTGCCCGGCTTCGCCGACGGCCTCGACACCGTCATCGGCCCGCTCTCCGGCGGCGAGCGCCGCCGGATCGCCCTCGCCAAGCTGCTCCTCGGCTCGCCCGACCTGATCGTCCTCGACGAGCCCACCAACCACCTCGACGTCGAGGGCATCAACTGGCTCGCCCAGCACCTGCAGAAGCGCCGCTCCGCGCTGGTCTGCGTCACCCACGACCGCTGGTTCCTCGACCAGGTCTGCACCCGGATGTGGGACGTCCAGGGCGGCGCCGTGCACGAGTACGAGGGCGGCTACTCCGACTACGTCTTCGCCCGCGCCGAGCGCTCCCGGATCGAGGCCGTCGAGGAGCAGAAGCGCCAGAACCTCGCCCGCAAGGAACTCGCCTGGTTGCGCCGCGGCGCCCCCGCCCGCACCTCCAAGCCGCGCTACCGGATCGAGGCCGCCAACGCCCTGATCGCCGACGTGCCGGAGCCCCGGGACCGGTCCGAGCTGATGAAGTTCGCCAACGCTCGACTGGGCAGGACCGTCTTCGACCTGGAAGGCGTCACCGTCAAGGCCGGCCCCAAGCTGCTGCTGGAGAACCTCACCTGGCAGCTCGGCCCCGGCGAGCGGATCGGCCTGCTCGGCGTCAACGGCGCCGGCAAGACCTCGCTGCTGCGCGCCCTGCGCGACGCGTACGCCTCCGAGGGCGACGTGCAGCCCGCGTCGGGTCTGATCAAGGTCGGCAAGACGGTGCGGCTCGCCTACCTGTCGCAGGAGGTCGTCGAACTGGACCCGGCCATCCGGGTGCTCCAGGCCGTCGAGCAGGTCCGCTCGCGCGTCGACCTCGGCAAGGGCCGGGAGATGAGCGCCGGCCAGCTGTGCGAGCAGTTCGGCTTCGGCAAGGACAAGCAGTGGACGCCCGTCGGCGACCTGTCCGGCGGCGAGCGGCGGCGGCTCCAGCTGCTGCGCCTGCTGATGGACGAGCCCAACGTGCTGTTCCTCGACGAGCCCACCAACGACCTCGACATCGAGACCCTCAACCAGCTGGAGGACCTGCTCGACGGCTGGCCCGGCTCGATGATCGTCATCAGCCACGACCGGTTCTTCATCGAGCGGACCACCGACGTCGTCCACGCGCTGCTCGGCGACCAGAAGATGCGGATGCTGCCGGGCGGCGTCGACGAGTACCTGGAGCGGCGGGCGCGGATGGCCGCCTCGATCGCCGCCGCCGCTTCGGCCGCGTCGGGTGCTTCGACCGCCTCGACCGCTTCGGCCGCGGCGTCCGGCGGCTCGGACGCCGGGACCGCCGCGTCGGCCCTGTCGGGCGGCGACCTGCGGGCGGCGAAGAAGGAGATGCAGAAGATGGAGCGGCAGATCGCCAAGCTGGACCAGAAGGAGTCCAAGCTGCACGCCCAACTCGCCGAGCACGCCGCCGACTTCTCCAAGGTCGCGGAGCTGGACGCGCAACTGCGCACCGTCCGGGAGGAGAAGGAGGAGCTGGAGCTGAGCTGGCTGGAGCTGGCCGAGCAGGTCTGAGCCCCGGTCGGGGTTCTGGCCGGAGTCCTGATCGGGGTTCTGGCTGGAGTTCTGGTCGGAGTCTTCTGGTCGGAGTCCTCTGGCGGGGACCGGGACTCCGGTCGGGCCCTACCGGGCCAGCAGGGCCTCCAGCTCGTCCGCCGCACGGCCCAGCGCACTGCGCGCCGGGTCGTGCGGCGCCGTCGGGCGGGCCGCCGCCCCGGTCGGCGGGCGGTGCTCGCGGGCCGCCGCCGTCAGCTCGTCCAGCGCCCGGCGCACCCGCCCCACCTCCGCCGGATCCGGCACCCGGCCGCCGTACCGCAGCTGCGCCGCGAACGCCGCCACCGCGCCGCCCAGCCGTTCCAACGCCGCCGTCGCCGGCAGCCACTGCTCCGCCAGCCGTCCCGTCGGCGGCGGCTCGGCCAGCCCCTGCCGCACCTCCTGGCGGGCGTCCTCCAACGCCCGGTACGCCGTACGGCGCAGCCACACCTCGGCCCGGCCCGCGTCCCCGGTGACCGCGTCCAGATAGGCCCGCAGCGCGGTGGCCGCGTCCACCAGTCGGGGCTCGATCCGGTGCCGCGGACGCTCCGGCCACAGCAGATAGCCGAAGAGCAGCACGATCGCGCTCGCGAGCACCGTGTCCAGCACCCGCGGCCAGAACTCGGCCGCGCTGCTCTGCCCGCCCAACTGGAGCAGGATCAACGCCATCGGCGTCATCGCCACCGTGTTCAGCCCGTAGTGCGCCGCCGTCGCGTACGGCAGCAGGGCCACGCAGAACGCGGCGATCGCCGTCAGTACCCACGCGTCGGTCGTGAGCGACACCACGGCCGCCGTGACCGCCACCCCGAGCACCGTGCCGACCGAGCGGCTCACCGCCCGCAGGAACACCGAACCGAGATCCGGCTTCAACACGAAGGCGATCGTCATCGGCACCCAGTAGCTCTTGCTGAGCGGGTAGCTGGCCGTCACCGCCGAACCGACCGCGATGCACAACGCCACCCGCAGCCCGTACCGGACCGAACCGCGCGACAGCAGCCGCACCCGCAGCCGCCACGGATCGGGCGGCGGCGCCGGGGCGGTACCGACCTCCGCCTCCCGGCCGGCCACGGTGTCGGCCGCCGCGCGCAACGCCACGTCCAGGGCCTGCCGGGACGGCGTGTCCGGCTGCCACTGCGGAACGGCGACCTCGCCGCCGCCCCGCCGGACCGCGTCCGCCAACCGGAGCGGCACCTCCGCGACCTCGGGCGGCACCGGCCGCCACGCCCACAACAGGCCCGTCGCCGCCTCGGTGGCGGCCAACGCCGCCTCGTACATCCGGCGCAGCCGAACCGTACGGGCGGACTCCGACCCCGGGCGGTGCGGTCGCGGGAGGAGGTCCTGCAACTGGTTCAACCGGGCCGTCAACACCTGGCGCGAAGCCGCGCCCTGCGGCGTGCCCAAATCGGCCAGCGTCCGGCCGAACGCCTCGTACACGGCCGCCAGCGCACGGTTGCGCGGATCCGAGGCGGGACGGCGGTGCGCGCCCCCCGGCAGACCCAGCACCACCACGAACGCGGCACCCGCCAGCATCATCGGCGCCGCCGCCCACCACGGATCCGGCAACGGCATCCCGCTGCCCAACGCCGCCGACACCAGCAGCAGCATCCCCGCCGCCGAACCCCGCGGGCCCGTCGCACTCAGCGCGCCGGACGCGAACGCCGTGAACGTGAGCGCCGCACCGAGCACCACCGCCGAAACGTGCGCGTGCTGGAGGGAAGTGCCGATCAGCATGCCGAGCGCCGAAGCCAGCACCGCCGACACGATCCGGGGCACCCGCAGGCCACTCGGCTCCGCGCGGTCGTTCATCGTCGCGTGCATCGCGCCCAGACCGGCGAACACCCCCAGATCCAGCCGGTGCCCCAGCAGCCCTGCGGCCAGCGGCACCGCCATGCCCACCGCCGCGCGGGCCATCAGCGCCAGCGGCAACGGCGGCCGGGAAGGACGGGCGGCACGGGCCCACCAGGAGGGGGCGGACTCGTCTGCGGGCATCAGGTCACGTCCGTTCTGCGGCCAGGGGTCGCTGCTGTGCGACATTGCGCGGCAGATGGGGGCGTACCCGGTCCAACCGGGCGAGGCCAGTCTACCGGGGCCCGGCGCGGCACCCCCGAGGGCCGCACGTGTCAAGTTCGTACCGATCCCGCACAGGCGGGCCAAGGGCCCTGCCGACCCGACAGGGGCGGTGGCTACGATTACGGAGGCGGAGACCGCCCCCAGGGCGGGCGGTGCACCGACCAGCACTGTACGACCGAGAAGTTGACGGTATGTTGCGGAGCGGCGGCCCCGGGGTTACCCCGAACCGCCGCCCGTACGGGGGAGAGGTGAACTGCTGTGGCAGGAGAGGTTCCACCGAACACGGGGGCCAGTCCGGACACGTCCGGTGACGTCACGCCATTTATGCTCAGCCACATGATGGGGTTCGGCCCCCTCGTCAGCACCGTGCAGACGAACGTCAGCGCCGCCGACCTGGTGTCCGCCTTCGGCAAGAAGGACGTCAAGGTCGAGCTCGACACGCTCACCGCGTTCGCCAAGAAGATCGAAGCCCTGCTCCAGGCCATGGAGGGCTCCCCGGCGGCCCCGTACAAACTCCAGGAACAGAAGCTGACCGGCGGAAGCTTCGCCAGCGCGGAGTTCGCCGAAGCGACGGCCCTGACCGCGGCCTACGACAAGGTGCACACCCAGCTCGTCAAGCTGCACAAGGACTTCGTGTCGCAGATCGAGGCGATGAAGACCGCGGTCGCGGCGACGGCGGGCAACTACTCGGCCAACGAGGACGACACGGCGGCCGCACAGAACGCCGTCGCGAAGAACGCGGGCGGCCCCACACCGCCGCGGGCCGGCGGCGAGGGCTTCTGATGGTGGTCGGCGAGGGCGCCCACGGGGAAACGGGGAGTAAGTAGTGGCAGACGGAACGAACTTCGAGGGCGTCGGACACGCCCAGCTCAAGAAAATGGTCCAGAGCACCGACCCCACGACGGTGCTGAGCCGCGGCACCCAGCTGCAGTCGGCCGGCCGTGTCCTGAAGGAACTCGGCGCGGCACTCAAATCGCACATCGGCAACGTCAGCTGGGAAGGGCCGGCCGCCGAGAGCTTCAAGACCTGGGCCGGCAACCTGCAGCAGTCTGCCGCGTTGCTCGGTGACTACTCCACAACCGCCGGCGACGCCATGCACCAGGCCGGTGAGGCACTCAGCACCGCCAAGGTGGCCGTGCCGGACGTGCCACACGACGATGTCGACATCGTCAAGACACGCTCGACCCAGGGGGCGCCCAACCAGTTGGCGCTCACGAGCGCCAACTTCACCCCGGCCGGGCCGACCACCGCCACCGTCGACGCCATGATGAAGAAGCAGAACTGCTCCTGGGTCACCGAGACGGAGGCTCTGGCCGCCTCCCAGCGGGTCTACAAGGCTCACCAGGAAGCCATCCACCAGATGGAGAAGCTGGGGCAGGCGTACGAAGCCGCGACGACGAAGCTGGCCGGGCTCGGGGACGTGGCTCTACCGGGCACGCCGGATGCGAGTAAGAGCCGAGACGATGTGTCGGATTATCCAAAGGGTGGCAGCTACGGCGGCTACGGCGGTTCCGTCCGCAGCCCTCGTACGGGCAGTGGCGTCACCACCAGAGGGAGTTACAGCCTGCCAGGTGGAACCTATGGTGGCGGCTCGGCTGCACCCCGCAACCTGGGGTCGAGCTCGCAAGGCCCGCTCGTGCCAGGCCACGCCGACCCGATTCCGCCGCGAAGCGGTGGCCAGGTGCCGCCGACGCCGGTGGGCCCGGGTTCCTCGACGCCTCCCTCTGTGTCGTCGGAACCCGTCCACCGTCCCGGTACCGGCCTCGACAGCCTGCCGACCGTGCCGACCCTGCCAGGTCAGATCGGCCCGCTCGGCCCCAGTGGTGGTGGAAGTCTCTCGCCTGACGGTCCGAGTGGGATTCCCGGATACCCGGGTGGTCCGGGTGGCGGCCCGGTGACCGGTTTCCCGGCCGGGGTCGGCGGTGGCTCGATCCCGGCCAAGGGTGGTGGCGGATCCGTCTCCGGCAGGGGCGGGGGCTCGATCCCCGCCCGTACGGCTCCGTTCGGCGGTGGCTCGGTGCCGGGGAAGTCCGGTGGCAGCCCGGGTCTGCCCAGCGGGACGGTCTTCGGCGCGCGCGAGGCCCAGGCAGGTCGGGCGGGAGCAGCCGGCAGCACGGGCGGGGTGGGCGGCATGCACCCAGGGATGGGTGGTGGTTCCGGAGTCGTTGGTTCGGGTGGCAGCTCGCGGGGCCGGGGTCTGACCTCGACCGGAGGGGGAGCGGTCGGCGGCCGCAAGGGACCGGCTGCTGGCGGGGAGTTCACGCCGGGTGGTACGGGCCTGCGTAACCGGGCGGCTGCTGCGGGAGTCGCCGAGGGTGAAGCCCGTTCGGGGCAGAACGGCATGATGGCCCCTGGAACGGCGGGTCACTCCGGGCGGAACGAGCGCGATCGCCGCAAGCGGGCCGACTACCTCCACGAGGACGAGGAGACCTGGACCAGCGGTACGCCGCACAGCAACCCGGACGTGATTGAGTAGGACGGCAACGACTGCCCGGCCACTGGGCTCTCCCGGTGGCCGGGCAGACCTGTTCGGGGCACGCTCCCCGGTCGACGGAGAGATTGACGAGGAGTTGCGATGGGGCGGACGAGCGCGCGCGCACGTTGGCGGATGTTCGCTGCGGCGCTTCTGGTGACGGGCGTCATGGCCGGTCCGGCGGCACCACTGGCGATCGCAGGCGATTCGATCCGCGAGGATCAATGGCATCTGGATGCCATGCATGCATCGGAGATGTGGAAGATCTCCAAGGGGGAGAGCGTTACCGTCGCAGTGATCGACGGCGGATTCAAGTTGGATCACCCGGATTTGATGGGGCAGTTTATTCCGGGTAAGGACTTCAGTGGAAGCCCTGGTGGCGTCGGATCCTATGCGGAGGGGCATGGTACGCAGATGGCCAGCCTCATTGCAGGGTCCGGAAAATCCGACGGCGGAAAAGGCGCTTACGGCCTTGCTCCTGGCGCTAAAATCCTTCCGTTGAAGATTTCCAACGGATCCGATGGGGCGGTGATTTCGTCCGATTTCCTTGGGCAGATTGGCCAGGCCGTCACCTATGCAGTCGAGCAAGGTGTCAAGGTCATCAACATTTCTCAGGGAACTTCTGCTGTCGCGACTCACCCTGAAGATGTTGCGAAGCTGAATACTATCCTGGCTTGGGCGCGAGCGAAGGGGTCGCTGGTAGTTTCCAGTGTCGGGAATTCAGCCCAGTCGGGAAATCTTGTGGAATATCCGGGCGCGCTCCCCAATGTTGTTGGAGTGGGGGCGGTCGGCCGCGATGTTATTGCGACATCGGAGTCACAGCAGGGTCCGCAGGTAGTCCTCGCAGCTCCTGGTGTCGATATGATCGAGGCTTGCACGGGGAAAACTGGATACTGCAAGAGTCATGGCACCTCGGATTCTGCTGCATTGGTGTCCGCCTCGGCTGCATTGATCTGGTCTATTCACAAGGATTGGTCGGCGAATCAGGTTCTGCGGGTGTTGATCAATACGGCCGGGAAGCCGACTGATGGATCCGTCCGCAACAACGATGTCGGTTATGGCGTAGTGCGGCCTCGGGTCGCTCTGGCGGACCCTGGTGATCCCGGCCCGGCGGACGTGTCTCCGGTTCCGGCGGCGGAGACTGCGCCTTCGGCCAGCCCGTCCGCGTCGGCGGGCCCGTCGGCGGCGCCGAGTTCGGCCGCCCCGAGTCCGAGTGAGGTGGCCGTGGGGGCGCCTCCGGTGGGGCCGGCGGCGGAGAAGTCCTCTGGCTTGGGTGGTGTGTTGCCGGTCGTGGCCGGTGTGGTGGGTGGGTTGGTGCTGGTCGCCGGTGTGGTGTTCGTCGTGCTGCGGCGGCGGAAGGCCAGCGGACAGCCTGCGGTGCCGCCGGGGGAGGACCCGTACGTGCGGTGATCCGGGGGCCTGCGCTGGTGTGCGCCTGCGGTGTTGAGCCGGGGGCGCGTGGGGTGGGGGTGTGCGCGGGGGTCACTCGGGTGGGGGCTGGTGGCGGGGCGGGCTGGTGTCCAGGGTGGTGGTATGGATGCGGAGGAAGCCCGGCGGGCGGGGCAGTTGAGGCGTGCGGCGGCTGCGGCGCTGATCGGTACGGCGATCGAGTTCTACGACTTCTTTTTGTACGGGACGGCGGCGGCCTTGGTGTTCGGGTCGGTGTTCTTTCCTGAACTGGGCACGGTGGGGGCGCTGTTGGCGGCGTTCTCGGTGTACGCGGTGGCGTTCCTGGCCCGGCCGCTGGGGGCGGTGGTGTTCGGGCATTTCGGGGACCGGGTGGGGCGGAAGGCGACGCTGGTGGTGTCGCTGCTGTTGATGGGGCTGTCGACGGCGGCGGTGGGGGTGTTGCCGGGGTTCGGGTCGTGGGGGTGGTGGGCGCCGGCGGCCCTGGTGGCGTTGCGGGTGTGTCAGGGCGTGGGGTTGGGCGGGGAGTGGGGCGGGGCGGCGCTGCTGATCGCGGAGAACGCGCCGGCCGGGCGGCGGGGGCGGTACGGGGCGTTCCTGCAGTTGGGGCCGACGAGCGGGTTCGTGTTGGCGAACGGGGTGTTCCTGGCGGTCCAACTCGGCCTGGACGAGCGGGCGTTCCGGGAGTGGGGCTGGCGGGTGCCGTTCCTGGCGTCGTTGGGGCTGGTGGCGGTGGGGCTGTTCGTGCGGCTGCGGTTGGAGGAGACGCCGCTGTTCCGGCCGGACGAGCCGAGGGACCGGGCGCCGGTGGTGGAGGTGTTGCGCGGGCACTGGCGCACGGTGCTGCTGGGCTGCGGGGCGATCACCGTGGGGTACGCGCTGTTCTACCTGACCACGACGTACGCGTTGGCGTACGCGACGTCCGGGCTCGGGGTGGCGAGTTCGCTGGTGCTGGTGATGCTGCTGGTGGGCGCGCTGGGCATGGGCGTGACGGTGTGGGTGAGCGCGTCGCGCAGTGACGGCTGGGGGCGGCGGCGGACGCTGTGCTGGGCGACGGGCCTGGCGGCGGGGTGGTCGCTGGTGCTGTTCCCGCTGCTGGAGACGGTGCGCCGGCCGTTGATGTTCGTGGCGCTGGCGGGTGCGCTGGTGGTGCTGGGGTGCCTGATGGGGCCGGTGGCGGCGTTCCTGCCGGAGTTGTTCCCGACCCGGGTGCGGTACACGGGTGCCGCGTTGACGTACAACCTGGGCGGCGTGGTGGGCGGGGCGACGACGCCGCTGGTGGCGACGCGGCTGACGGAGGCGTACGGGACGGCGGAGCCGGTCGGCTGGTACCTGGTGGGGTTGGGCGCGGTGGCGCTGGGGTGCCTGTGGCTGCTGCCGGAGACCGGCGGCGCGGAGTTGGGGGCGGTGGACGGCGGACGCCGCCGGGCGCCCCTCCTGGGGGCGGACCCGGCGGCGTAGGTGCCGACCGTGCGGTGCGGTCAGCCGGCGAGGGCGGCGCGGCCGGCCAGCACGACGGCGGTGTGCTGGGCGACCCGCTCGCCGAGGTACTCGGCGGTCGCGATGTCGGCCTTGTGCACGGCCTCGGGGCCGGCGTCGGACGGGCTGGAGGCGGCGGCGCCGTTGAAGAAGCCGAGGCGGTTGAGGTCGTTCTCGGTGGCGGTGGTGGCGTTCCAGCCGGGCTTGAGGCCGAGGTTGACCCAGCTCATGGCGTGCTGGGCGGCGAGGGTCTGGAAGAAGCCGAGGGTGCCGGCCTTGTCGCCGCTCTTGGAGGCGGAGTTGGTGAAGCCGGCGGCGACCTTGTCCCGCCAGGCGTCGGAGAACCAGCGCTTGCTGGTGGCCTCGGCGAAGACGTGGAAGGCGCCGGAGGCGGTGCCCATGTAGGTGGGGGAGCCGAAGACGATCGCGTCCGCGGCGTCGAGCTGGGCCCACTGCTCGTCGGTGATGGTGTCGACGGCGATCGAGACGACCTCGGCGCCGGCGGCGGCGGCGCCGCGGGCGACGGCCTCGGCGATGACGGCGGTGTGGCCGTAGCCGGAGTGGTAGGCGAGGGCGACGGTCGGGCGGATGGCGGTCATGCGGGGGCACTCCTGTACGGGTACGGGCAGGGGCAGGGCAGGGCAACGCAGGCAAGGCAGGGGGAAGGCAAGGGGCGGCGAGGGCCTGCTGCCGCACCCCGGCCCATCGACTGGTCTCTAATATAGACCAAGTCTCCATTGGTTACCAAGGGTGGATTGGAGACCGTGGGGCTACCCTGGACAGCATGACGACGGAGGAAGCGGCCCGGGCGGAGAGCGGCACCGGGCGGCAGGGGCAGGAACGGGAGGGCGGGCAGGACCGGGAGCAGGAGCTCGACGTCTTCGCCCAGCTCTGTCCCAGCCGCGCGATGTTCGCCGAACTGGCCGACAAGTGGTCGATGTTGATCCTGATGAGCCTCGCCGCCTGCGGGCAGCAGCGGTTCTCCGAACTGCAGCGCGGCGTCGGCGGGGTCAGCCGCAAGATGCTCACCCAGTCGCTGCGCAGCCTGGAGCGCAGCGGACTGGTGCGCCGCACCGTGTTCCCGGAGACGCCGCCGCGGGTGGTCTACGACCTGCTGCCGCTTGGCCGGGAGCTGGCTGTACTGCTGGCGCCGCTCGGCCGGTGGACGGAGCAGCGGACCGGGCAGATGCTGGCCGCCCGCGAGGAGTTCGACGAGACGCACGCCGAAGGCTGACCGCGCGCACGCCGAAGGCTGGCCGCGCGCGCCGAGGGCTGGCCGGGCCCGCGCCGAGGGGCGGGTGCCCGCCCGCCGGGGGTCGGTCCGGCGTGCGCCGGGGCCGCGGACCCGATTTCCCTTCCTGGCCGCCAGCCGTGTAATGTCTTCCTTGTTCGACCGGCCCGGCGAAAGCCCGGCAAGCCCCTATAGCTCAGTCGGTAGAGCGTCTCCATGGTAAGGAGAAGGTCTGCGGTTCGATTCCGCATGGGGGCTCCATTCGAAGGCCCTCGCTTCATGGCGAGGGCCTTTTGCTGTTCCCCGATCAGACCGTCGGGCCCGGTGCGGAGGCCGAGCGCGGCGGCCTAGCGGGTCGGGTACGGAATGCGCTGTGATGGTGCGTCATCGGCCGCCCGCCCATGGGGTGCGGGCGCGAGCCGAACCCCGACCGGGAGGGCGTCATGGGCGTTCGACTCGTGGTGGTCGACGATCACCGGCTGTTGGCCGAGGCGCTGGCCACGGCGTTGCAGCTGCGCGGCCACCGGGTGCTCGCGGTCGGCTGCCCGGCCGGGGTCGCGGCCGATCTGGTGGTCGGCCGGCGGCCGGAGGTGTGTCTGCTGGGGGTGTCCGCGCCGAGTGAGCCGGCGGCTTTCGACGGGCTGCGCCGGATCCGCCGGGAGCGTCCCGAGGTGGCCGTGATCGTGCTCGGTCCGGTGGGTGAACTGCGCGGTGTGGCGGGGGCGTTCGCGGCCGGGGCGGCGGGGTACGTGCCGAGCGACGAGCGGATCGGGGTGGTCGAGCGGGCGATCGGGCGGGCCCGGGCGGGCGAGGCGGCGGTGGCCGTGGACGTGCTGCGCGGGGCCTTCGACCAGTTGCTGCGGCCGGTCGCCGAGCCGGACGACGAGGCGGTGCGGCTGCTGCGGCTGCTGACCCGCCGTGAGGTGCAGGTGCTGGCCCGGATCGCGGACGGGGAGGACACGGCGGCGATCGCCGCCGGGATGCGGATCGCCGCGAGCACCGCCCGGACGCACGTCCAGCGGGTGCTGATGAAGCTCGGTGCGCGGACCCGGCTGGAGGCGGCCGCGGTGGCGGCCCGTACCGGGCTGCTGGAGCGGATGGCCGGCGGCTGAGGGGGGCTCGGGGTCCGTGAAACCGGCTCCCGGGCGGCCCGTTCACATGGTCCTGGGCACTCCGGCGGGCAGGGAGAATAGCCTCAGTCGTACACACGTCATCGACGGCCGCCGCTGACCGGCGGACCGTCGCCCGCTGGAGGTCTCATCATGAGTAAGTACCTGGTCACGGGTGGCGCCGGCTACGTCGGCAGCGTGGTGGCCGCCCACCTGCTGGAGGCGGGGCACCAGGTGACCGTCCTGGACGATCTCTCCACCGGTTTCCGCGAGGGCGTCCCGGTCGGTGCCGAGTTCGTCGAGGGTCGGGTCCAGGAGGCCGGCCGGGTGCTGGACGGTTCCTTCGACGGCGTGCTGCACTTCGCCGCCTCCTCGCAGGTCGGCGAGTCGGTCGTGGACCCGGAGAAGTACTGGCGCAACAACGTGGCGGGTTCGCTGGAGCTGGTCGCGGCGATGCGCGCGGCGGGTGTGCGCAAGCTGGTGTTCTCGTCCACCGCCGCCGTCTACGGCGAGCCGGAGGTCGTGCCGATCGCGGAGACCGCCCGCACCTCGCCGACCAACGCCTACGGCGCCACCAAGCTCGCCGTGGACCACCTGATCACCAGCGAGGCCGTCGCGCACGGCCTGGCCGCCGTCTCGCTGCGCTACTTCAACGTGGCCGGTGCGTACGGCGCGTACGGGGAGCGCCACGACCCCGAGTCGCACCTGATCCCGCTGGTGTTCCAGGCGGCGCTGGGTCAGCGCCCGCACATCGCGGTGTACGGCGAGGACTACCCGACCCCGGACGGCACCTGCATCCGCGACTACATCCACGTCGCGGACCTGGCCGACGCGCACCTGCTGGCGCTGGACGCGGCCAAGCCGGGCGAGCACCTGATCTGCAACCTGGGCAACGGCAGCGGCTTCTCGGTGCGCGAGGTGATCGAGTCGGTCCGGCGCGTCACCGGCCGGGAGATCCCGGTGCAGGCGGCCGGCCGCCGGGCCGGCGACCCGGCCGTGCTGGTGGCCTCGGCGGCCCGCGCCCACGAGGCGCTGGGCTGGACGCCGCGCCGCCCGAACCTGGACGACATCGTCGCCGACGCCTGGAAGTTCGCCCTGGAGAAGCACGGCAAGTAGGCCGCAGGACCCCGCAGGCGCCGCTCCCGGAGGTTCGGGGGCGGCGCCTCGGCGTTGCCCGCTTCGACCGGTGATGGCGTGAAATCCCGCCACTCGCGCACCTCCTGACGAAACTTCACCAAACCGCCACGAGGGGGTTTCCCGGCCCGTACGCTGAGTGCGGTACCGGTGGGGGCCGGCGCCCTTTTCGGCCTCACCGGCCACCGGTGGGCGGGCGGAGTGACGGGCCCAGACCGCGGGTGCCGGGGCCGGTCCCCGCCCCCGGGCTCGGGCCGGTCTGAGCAGGGGGGTAGTGACGATGGGGCGGATCCGCGTCCTGGTGGTCGACGACCACCGGATCTTCGCCGAGGCCCTGGCCGCGGCGCTCGCCGCCGAGCCCGACGTGGAGGTGGGGGCGGCCGGCAGCGGGGCCGCCGCCGAGCGGGCGCTGGAGCGTGCCGCCGTCGAGGGGCGGGCCTTCGACGTGGTCCTGATCGACGCCGACCTGGGGGCCGAGGGCACTGCTTCGGCGGGTGTCCGGAGCCGGCTCGGCCCGGACGCGGCCGACGCGGCCCGGCGGCGGCCGGCCCCGGCGGTGCCGCCGCCCCGCCACCCGGTCGGCCCGCCGGTGGCGCAGTCCGGCGGCCGCCCGGTGGACCTGTTGCGCCCGGGCGGGCGCGGCACGGAACCGGTCCGCTCCGACGCGTACCGGGCCGACCAGCTCAGAACCACGCCTCCGGCACCGGACGGCATCACCCTGCTCGCCCGGGTCCGCCGCGCCCATCCGGGGCTGCGGGCGGTCGTGCTGGCCGTCGCCGACGACCCGCACCGCGCCGCCCGGGCCCTGCACGCGGGCGCCACCGGCTGGGTGGCCAAGGAGAGTTCGCTGGCCCGGCTGCTCTCCGTGGTCCGGGGGGTGCTGCGGGACGAGACGCACCTGCCGCCCGCGCTGCTGACCGGGGTGATCCGCGAGCTGACCACCGCCCGGCGGGACCGCACCGAGAGCGAGCGGCTGGTCGACACCCTCACTCCGCGGGAGAAGCAGATCCTGCGCTGCATGGTCGCGGGCCTGGGTCGGCAGGCGGTCGCGGAGCGGCTCTACCTGTCGCCGCACACCGTCCGGACGCACATGCAGAACGTGCTCGGCAAGCTCGGGGTGCACTCCACGCTGGCCGCGGTGGCGGTGGCCCGCCGGGCCGGGGTCAGCCCGGCCGAGCCGGCCCTGCCGGCGCCGCCGTCCGTCGTGACCGCGGTGGACCGGACGTGAACTCCGGGGCGCGGATCAGCCCGGGATGTTGTCGAACGGGGCGACCAGCTGCCGCAGGAGCGCGGCGAGTTCGCCCTGCTGGCCGGAGCTGAGCTGGGCGAGCAGTTCGCGTTCGTGCGTGAGCAGTCCGGCGAGTGCCTGGTCGGCGCGGTCGCGGCCGTCGTCGGTGAGCCGGACGAGCACGCCGCGCCGGTCGTCCGGGTCGGGCAGGCGCTTGACCAGGCCCTTGCCGGTGAGGCGGTCGATGCGGTTGGTCATGGTGCCGGAGGTGACCAGGGTCTGGGTGAGCAGCTGGCCGGGGGAGAGCTGGTAGGGGGAGCCGGCCCGGCGCAGGGCGGTCAGGACGTCGAACTCCCAGGGCTCCAGCCCGTGCTCGGCGAAGGCGGTGCGGCGGGCGCGGTCGAGGTGCCGGGCGAGTCTGCTGACCCGGCTGAGTACCTCCAGCGGCTCCACGTCGAGGTCGGGGCGCTCTCGGCGCCACGCTGCGACCAGCCTGTCGACCTCGTCCTCCATGACGATCAGTGTATCGGTGGATGTGTCGATGTGAAGTCTCTTGACGTCGAGAAATGTGCCAGCAAGGCTACCTGGGATATCTTGATGTCGAGATACTTGTGAGGTGGACCATGACCAGTCCCGTCTGGGACCCGGCGCAGTACCTGCGCTTCGCGGACGAACGCACCCGTCCGCTGCGCGACCTGCTCGCCCGCGTCCCCGCCCTCCCGAACCCGAGCGATCCCGTGATCCTCGACATCGGCTGCGGCCCCGGCAACTCCACCGCCGTGCTGCGCGCACGCTGGCCGCACGCCCGCCTCACCGGCATCGACAACTCCGCCCCGATGCTCGCCACCGCCCGCACCGACGGTGAGCCCACCGCCGACTACCTGCTCGCCGACGCCCGCGACTACGACCCGGCCCCGGCCGGACCCGACCTGATCGTCTCCAACGCCACGCTGCAGTGGATCGACGGCCACCTCGACCTCGTCCCGCGCTGGGCCGGCGCCCTGCCGCCCGGCGGCACCGTCGCCTTCCAGGTCCCCGGCAACTTCGACGCCCCCAGCCACACCCTGCTCGCCGAACTCCGGCGAAGCCCCCGCTGGCGCGGCCTCCTCGGCGACGACGCCGCCAGGGCCGGCGTCCACCCGCCCGAGCGCTATCTGGACGCCCTCACCGCCGCCGGCTGCGCGCCCGACGTCTGGGAGACCACCTACCGCACCCTGCTCCCGGGCCCGGACCCGGTCCTCGCCTGGGTCAAGGGCACTGCCCTGCGCCCCGTCCTCACCCGGCTGACCGACCCCGCCCGCCGAGCCGCCTTCCTCGCCGAGTACGGGGCGCTCCTGCGCGAGGCCTACCCGGCCGGGTCGCACGGCACCGTCTTCCCGTTCCGGCGGATCTTCGCCGTCGGGACCAGGGCCTGATGCGGGGCGGGAGGGCCGCCGGCCCTTCCGCCCGTCGGTCGCTCCTTCCGCCCGCCGGTCGGCCCTACCCCGCCGTCGGTTCGCCCGCTAGTCAGTCCTTGCGCCCGCCGACCAGCCTCGGGTGCCGCTCCAGGCCCTCCAGCCCGTGCCAGGCCAGGTTCACCAGGTGCGCCGCGACCTGCGCCTTGTCCGGCTTGCGGACCTCCAGCCACCACTGCCCGGTCAGCGCCACCATGCCGACCAGCATCTGCGAGTACATCGGGGCCAGTCGCGCGTCGAAGCCCCGGGACTTGAACTCCAGGCCGAGGATGTCCTCCACCTGCGTCGCGATGTCGCTGATCAGTGACGCGAAGGTGCCGGTCGACTGGGCCACCGGGGAGTCCCGGACCAGGATCCGGAAGCCGTCCGTCGAGGTGTCGATGTAGTCCATCAGCGCGAACGCGGCCTGCTCCAGCAGCTCCCGCGAGTGCCCGCCGGTCAGCGCCCCCGTGACCATGTCCAGCAGCAGTTGCATCTCGCGGTCCACCACCACCGCGTACAGCCCCTCCTTGCCGCCGAAGTGCTCGTACACCACCGGCTTCGACACCCCGGCCCGCTCGGCGATCTCCTCCACCGAGGTGCCGTCGTAGCCGCGCTCCGCGAACACCGTCCGGCCGATCTCCAGCAGCTGCTCCCGCCGCTGCTTGCCGGTCATCCGGACCCGCCCGCCCCGGCGGCGCGGCGCCGGGGCGGGCGCACCCCCCGAGGCGCCCCCGCCCGCCGGTGCAGCGGTTCGCGGACGGGCCGGCGCCGCGTCGGGCGCCGCGTCCGTCCGCGTGCTCTGGTGGCCGCCTGTGCTGTCTGCGCTGCTCCCGTTCACCCCTACATCATGCTGGAAGCGACGACTCATGCGGCGCGGCGGGCGGCGATCCGCTGCGCGTCCGGCCAACGGACGTCCCGGACCCAGCCGGCCAGCTCGAACCAGCGGATCAGCCGGGCCGAGGAGTCGATCTGCCCGCGCAGCACCCCGTGCCGGGCGGCCGTCGGGTCCGCGTGGTGCAGGTTGTGCCAGGACTCGCCGCAGGAGAGCACCGCCAGCCACCAGACGTTGCCCGAGCGGTCCCGGGAGCGGAACGGGCGGCGGCCGACGGCGTGGCAGATCGAGTTGATCGACCAGGTGACGTGGTGCAGCAGGGCCACCCGGACCAGCGATCCCCAGAAGAAGGCGGACAGCGCGCCCGACCAGGACAGCGTCACCAGCCCGCCGACCAGCGGGGGGAGCAGCAGCGAGATCATGGTCCAGAGCCAGAACAGCCGGGAGATCCGCCGTATGGCCGGATCGCGGACGAGGTCCGGCGCGTACGTGAGCTGCGGGGTCTGCTCCTCGTCGAACATCCAGCCCATGTGCGCCCACCACAGGCCCTTGAGCAGGGCCGGGAGGTTCTCCCCGTAGCGCCACGGCGAGTGCGGGTCGCCGTCCTTGTCGCTGAACCGGTGGTGCTTGCGGTGGTCGGCCACCCAGCGCACCAGCGGGCCCTCGACCGCCAGGCTGCCGGCGACCGCGAGGGCGAGCCGCATCGGGCGGTTGGCCTTGAACGCGCTGTGGGTGAAGTAGCGGTGGTAGCCGACGGTGATGCCGTGGCAGGTGAGGAAGTACATGGCGACGGTGATCGCCGCGTCCGTCCACCCCAGTCCCCACCCCCAGGCCACCGGCACGGCGGCCAGCAGCGCGGTGAACGGCAGGAGGATGAACAGCCCGAGCGCGAGCCGTTCGGCGAGGCCCTGCTTCTCCCCGCCGCGGGTGGCGGACAGTCGGGTGGCGGTGTCGGTGGGATCGGGGGATTCGGTGGGAAGCGCGGCGTTCCCCGCGCTCGGCTCGCCGGCCTTGGTGGTCATGGGCGTCCCTTTGCGACATCCCTGTGCGGGAGGGAGGAGCGGAGGCTACGTTGGCGTAACCTACGGCATCGTAGGTTGCGCTCCGTGGCGAAGGGAACACGCCGCCGCACGGCGCTTGAGTGAATTCACCCGACTGGATGGATGAACCGGCGGCCCGGCTTGTTCGACCGCTCCCGGCGGATCGGGGCCTGCGGATCGCGGCAGTTGATACCCATGGCAGGGTCGACTCGGGTAGGGTCTGAGCAACCATCCGCCGTGGTGTAATGGCAGCACAGGGCCCTTTGGAGGCCTTTGTCTGGGTTCGAATCCTAGCGGCGGAGCCTCTGCACGCCTCAGGTTCGGGCGTACCGCCGAACCGCCGGTATTGTCGGTGCTGCTCGGCGGACTGTGCGAATGGCGACCGGCCTCGGTCCGGTCCGGGCCCGTTCTGCCCGCCCTGTGAACCGACCGAGGAGCCTCCCCGCATGGGTGCCAATTCGCTTGCCGCCGTTGTCGTGCTCGCCGCCGGTGGCGGGACCCGGATGAAGTCGAACAAGCTGCCCAAGGTGCTGCACGAGGTCTGCGGCCGGTCGCTGGTGGGTCATGCCGTCTCGGCGGCCCGCGAACTGACGCCGGAACAGCTCGTCGTGGTGGTCGGACACCAGCGGGAGCAGGTCCAGGAGCACCTCGCGGCGCACTACCCGGCGGCCCGTCCGGTGGTGCAGGAGGAGCAGAAGGGCACCGGGCACGCGGTGCGCACGGCGCTGGAGGCGCTGGCCGCCGACGGCGTGGTGCTGGACGGCACGGTGATCGTCACCGCAGGGGACTCCCCGCTGCTGACCGGGGACACGCTGCGCCGCCTGGCGAAGGCCCACGCCGGCCAGGACAACGGGGTCACCGTCCTGACCGCCGTCGTCCCCGAGCCCTTCGGCTACGGCCGGATCCTGCGGGACGAGGACGGCACCGTCGCCGCGATCGTCGAGGAGCGGGACGCCACCGCCGTCCAGCGCTCGATCGCCGAGATCAACTCGGGCGTCTTCGCCTTCGACGCCAAGCTGCTGGTCGAGGCGCTGGCCGAGCTCACCACGGACAACTCGCAGGGCGAGGAGTACCTCACCGACACCCTGGAGATCCTGCGCACCGCCGGGCACCGGGTGGGCGCTGTGGTCGCGGAGGACCACCGGGACATCCTGGGCATCAACGACCGGGTGCAGCTCGCGCAGGCCCGCCGGCTGCTGAACGACCGCCTGCTGGAGCGGGCGATGCGGGCCGGCGTCACCGTGGTGGACCCGGCGACCACCTGGATCGACGTGCAGGTGACGTACGAGCCGGACGCCCTCGTGCTGCCGAACACCCAGCTGCACGGTGCCACCCACCTGGGCGAGGGCTGCGAGGTCGGCCCGAACTCGACCCTGACCGACACCCTGATCGGCGCCGGCGCCCGTGTGAGCAACACCACGGCGGACCGCGCCGAGGTGGGCGAGCTGGCCACCGCCGGCCCGTACGCCTACCTGCGGCCGGGGGCCAAGCTGGCCCGCAAGGCGAAGGTCGGCACCTACGTCGAGGTGAAGAACTCCGAGCTGGGCGAGGGGGCCAAGGTGCCGCACCTCTCCTACATCGGGGACGCCACGATCGGCGAGGGCGCCAACGTCGGCGCGGCCTCGGTCACCGTGAACTACGACGGCGTCAACAAGCACCGCACGGTGATCGGTGCGCACTGCCGCACCGGTTCCGACAACATGTTCATCGCCCCGGTGGCGATCGGGGACGGCGCCTACACCGCGGCCGGTTCGGTGATCACCACCGACGTCCCGCCCGGCGCGCTCGGAGTGAGCCGGGCGCACCAGCGCAACATCGAGGGCTGGGTGGAGCGCAAGCGCCCGGGGACCACCTCCGCGCAGGCCGCGAAGGCCGCGACGGACGGGGCCGCGGACGCCTGACGGGACGGGCGGGAGCCCGAGGGCGGTCCCGGGGCGGACGGTTTCTGCGTGGGCGCGTAACCTTGGGGTCATACGTGCGCCACTGGGCTTACGGCCCGTGTCCAGGCGTACCGACAATTCCCCCGACCCCGTGCGAGCCGGCTGCGCCTGCCCGCACGGGACGACGGGGTTCAGCGTCAGCAACGCGAGGAGACGGTGCAGTGAGCGGGATCACGACGTCGGGTGAGAAGAAACTCAAGCTCTTCTCCGGCCGTGCCCACCCGGAACTGGCGAGGGAGGTGGCCGAGGCGCTCGGGACCGAGCTCGTCCCGACCAAGGCCCTGGACTTCGCCAACGGCGAGATCTACGTCCGCTTCCTGGACTCGGCCCGCGGCGCGGACTGCTTCGTGATGCAGAGCCACACGGCTCCCATCAACCAGTGGATCATGGAACAGCTGATCATGATCGATGCGCTGAAGCGGGCCTCCGCCAAGAGCATCACCGCGATCCTGCCGTTCTACGGGTACGCCCGCCAGGACAAGAAGCACCTGGGCCGCGAGCCCATCTCGGCGCGCCTGGTCGCCGACCTGCTGCGCCAGGCGGGCGCCGACCGGCTGATGGCCGTGGACCTGCACACCGCGCAGATCCAGGGCTTCTTCGACGGCCCGGTGGACCACCTGTTCGCGCTGCCGATGCTGGCGGACTACGTGGGCGGGAGGGTGGACCGCTCCAAGCTGACCATCGTGTCGCCGGACGCCGGCCGGGTGAAGGTGGCCGACCAGTGGTGCGACCGGCTGGACGCGCCGCTGGCGATCATCCACAAGCGCCGCGACATGACCCAGGCCAACACCATCCTGTCGGCCGAGGTCGTCGGTGACGTCAAGGACCGGGTCTGCGTCCTGGTCGACGACATGATCGACACCGCCGGCACGATCTGCGCCGCGGCCGACGCGCTGTTCGACAACGGTGCGGCGGACGTCCTGGTGGCGGCCACCCACGGCGTGCTCTCCGGCCCGGCCGCGGACCGGCTGAAGAACTCGCGGGTGAGCGAGTTCGTGTTCACCAACACGCTGCCGACCCCGGCGCAGATCCAGCTGGACAAGATCACCACGCTGTCCATCGCCCCCTCGATCGCGGCCGCGATCCGCGAGGTGTTCGAGGAGGGTTCGGTCACGAGCCTCTTCGAGGGCGTGCACTGACGAAGCCCGACGGCGGGGGGGGGGGGGGGGGGGGGGGGGGGGGGGGGGGGGGGGGGGGGGGGGGGGGGGGGGGGGGGGGGGGGGGGGGGGGGGGGGGGGGGGGG
>NZ_JBWKEQ010000026.1:0-111721 GCF_056435365.1 Kitasatospora sp. NPDC043949
GCAACACAACCCACCCCCCCACCCCGCCCACCCCCCCCCCCCCCCCCCCCCCCCCCCCCCCCCCCCCCCCCCCCCCCCCCCCCCCCCCCCCCCCCCGCTACTGGACGGCCGTGCCGGACTTGGCCCAGTTGTCGTGCAGCCGGTCGAGGTAGGACTGCGCCTGGGAGCCCACCTTGACCCCGCGGGCGAAGGCCAGCATGTTGCCCGCGCCGGCGTTGTAGCCGAGGGCGAGGAGCTCGTCGTGGTTCAGCGGCGCGCTCGGCCGCGCCGGGAGCTGCCCGGCCAGGTCGTGCAGGTGCCAGGCGGCGGCCTGGACGGCCAGGTCGCGGTCGTCCGGCAGCTCCTCCCACTTGCGGTCGGCGAAGGGGCGGCCGGGTTTGGTGTCGTCGAAGGCGGCGCGGTGCATGTTGGCGATGCCGAACGAGGCTTCGGGCTTGCCGCGCTGCCAGGCCCGTTCGAGCTCCGGGTCGTGCGGCTTGTAGGACTCGTTGTAGAGGATCGCCATCAGCAGCTGCGGGTTGACCCCGGCCTCGGCGGCGTACCGGCGCACCGGGGCCGCGTAGTCGGCGGGGTCGTAGCGGCTGGACGGCTTCGACGGTTTCGACGGCGCGGTCGAGGCGGACTCGGACGGGGAGGACGCGGACGCGGAGGGCGCGGCACCGTCCGGGGAGGGGGTCGCGGACGGGGAGGCGTCGGACGACGCCGTGGTGGGGTGGTCGCCGCCGTGGACGATGCCCCACCCGGCCGCGACGAGTACGCCGACGACCAGCCAGCGTCCCCAGCGCAACCCCTGCTGCCCCTCGCTCATCGCTGCCGACCCCTCCCCGTGCGCCCGTGTCCTTGTTCGACCGTCGTACTGCCGATCGCGCCGGCGACCGTGCCCGGTGGCAGGCTACTCGGCCGGCTTCTGCTCGCCGTCGAGGTTGCGCAGGAAGCCCTTGGCCTTCTCGACGCCGGTGTCGATCTGGCCGCTGTACTTGCCGTCCGTGCGGTCGTCGATCACGTCGCCGACCTTGTCCAGGCCCTGCCCGAGCACGTCGCTGTGCTCGCGGGCGAGGTCGGTGGCCTTGTCCGCGAGGTTCTTCAGACTCTCAAACATGGTGACGCTCTGCTCCTCTGACGCGTTCCTGATGGTGTGCCGACGTGGCGGGGGATCATGACCATCCTAACGACGGCCCACCGGGCGCTCGGCCGCTGCCGAAGGACGGCGGATGACTTTGCTGAAATGGGTTTGTATGCTCCAGCCCAACTTCTACAGAACTGTAGAAGTTGGGAACCGCCACCAGGACGGAACGCGTCCCGGCACGCACGGCGGCGCGCACGCGCCGCGGCAGCCGAAACGAGCGAGGGAAGTGCGCATGGCCGGGCAGCGGGCGAGAACGCCGTACCAGGACGCGGGACCGCGCACCGAGGACCCCGCCCTGCCCGCGCAGCGCTCGCGCGCGGCCGACCGGGCGGAGCCTGCCGCGCCACCCGCCGCCCGCCCGCCACGGACCGCGGCCTCCCGCCGCCGGCCGCAGGCCCGCCGGGGAGGCCGGCTGACGGTGCTGCTCACCGCCGTCGGCCTGCCCGTCCTCGGCGGTGTCGCGGACGAACTCGGCGGCCCCGGCGTCGGCGTGCTCTTCGCGGTCGGTGCGGTCGGCGGGACGGGCGCCGCGGCGGCGCTGTGCAGCCGGGCCGGCCGCTGGTGGGTCGTCACCGCGGCCCCGCTCGTGGTGCTGCTCGGCGCCGCCGGCATCGAGTACCTGGCGAACCGGGACGCGTACCAGGGCAAGCAGCTCGGCACCGGCGCGCTGCGGTGGGTGGTGGGGGCGTTCCCGGTGATGGCGGCGGCGGTGGGGGTCGCGCTGCTGGTCGTCGCGGTCCGCGTCGCGCTCGACCGCCGACGGCCCCGCAGTGCGGGCACCCCGACCGGAAGGAGCCGTCGTGGCTGATCGCGCCGCCCGCCTCCGCCCGCGCGGCCGCGCCCCGCGCCGCGGCACCGCCCCGCTGACCGTCGCCGGGCGCACCCTTGCCTGCACCGTCTCCGTCGCCGTCCTCGGTGCCAGCGGCTTCACCTGGTACGAGTACCGCAGCCTCGACGACGGCATGACCAAGTCCACCGCGCTGAGCGAGGCCAAGAAGAACGCCCCGCCCCACCTCGACAAGTCCGTCAACCTGCTGCTGATCGGCCTCGACAGCCGCAAGGACATGGACGGCAACGACCTGCCCAAGCAGTTCGTCGAGGACGAACTGCACGCCGGGTCGAGCGAGATCGGCGGCTACAACACCAACGCCCTGATCGTCCTGCACATCCCGGCCAACGGCGGCAAGGTCACCGCGCTGTCCGTCCCGCGCGACGACTACGTGCAGACCGCCGGCGCCGACGGCAAGATGCACAAGATCAAGGAGGCCTACGGCATCGCCAAGGTGGCCGCCGAGCAGAAACTCGCCGGCAAGGGGCTCTCCAAGGCCGACCTGGAACGGCAGAGCCGCGAAGCCGGGCGCTCCGCCACCATCCAGACCGTGCAGAGCTTCCTCGACGTCCCGATCGACCACTTCGCCGAGGTCAACCTGATCGGCTTCTACGACATCGCCAAGGCCGTCGAGCCGATCCAGGTCTGCCTCAACCACCCCGTCGACGATCCGATCATCGCCCGTACCGCCGCCCACGAGGGCGGCGGAACCGGCCTCAAGCTCCCCGCCGGCATCAGCTCCCTCAACGCCGCCCAGGCCCTCTCCTTCGTCCGCCAGCGCCACCACCTCGCCAACGGCGACCTCGACCGCACCCACCGGCAGCAGGCGTTCATCTCCTCCGTCGAGTACCGGCTCAAGCAGCAGGGCATCCTCAACGACTTCGGGCAGATGCAGAAGCTGTTCGGGGTGGTGAAGAAGGACGTCGTCATCGACAACGAGTGGAACATCCTCGACTTCGCCCAGCAGGCGCCCAACCTCACCGGCGGGAACGTCGAGTTCAACACCCTGCCGATCACCGGGTTCAAGACCGTCGGCGGCCAGGAGGTCAACACCGTCAACCCGGAGCTGATCAAGAAGATCGTCCGGCAGCTGTTCAACCGCGAGCCGGCCCCCGTCCAGGCCGTCCCCGCGCCCACCGAGACGGCCGCCGAGACCGCCACCCCCTCGCCGTCCGCGGCTTCCCCGACCGTGACCAGGGCCGTCGTGGACGTCAACGCCGTCGCGGGCGCCGGCGCGGCCGCCACCGAGTCCAAGGCCCTCACCGAACTCGGCTACCAGCCGGGGAAGATCGGCGACGCCGCCGCCAGGACCAGGGCCACCACCGTCACCTACGGCAGCGGCGCCAAGGCCGACGCCCAGCAGCTCGCCACCCGCTACGGCGTCACCGCCACCGCAGCCGCCGTCGTCGCCCCCGGCCACATCGTCGTCACCCTCGCCGTCACCCGCACCCCCAGCCCCTCCGCCGCCGCCACCGGGCCGGGCGACGCGACCACCGACCCCGCCGCCGGCCTCCCCATGCAGGGCCCCGCCGTCAAGGCCGGCGGCATCCCCTGCGTGGACTGACGGGCGGCGGCGGGCGCCGCGCGGCCGCACCCACGAGGCGGCGGGCGAACCGGCCCGGCGGCCGAACCGGCCGTCACGGGAGGGGAGTCCGGCCCCGGGCGCGCTGGACGAGCAGGCCGACCAGCCACAGCAGGACCGCCGTGGCGCCCACCGCGGCCAGCACGTAGGTCGCGGGCATGTCGTCGTTGGGGTAGTGGTCACCGGCCACGCGGACGGTGGCCGGGTCGTCCGCCGCCGCCTCCAGGGGGACGGTCATCCCGACGTGCGGCTTCTCGACCCGTTTGAGGCCGAGCGCCGACGTGCGGTAGTCGCGATCCCCCACCCGGTAGGTGACGGTGTAGAGCCAGCCGCCCTTGCGCAGGGCCACGGCGCTGACCGTCCCGTCCACCCGCAGCGGCGCGGCGTCTATCCGGCTCGCGGCCCGCCACTGCGCGGACGCGGCGAACAGGCTCCAGCAGAGCACCAGCAGCGAGACCACCGCGCCCGCCAACGGAAGGGACCACACCCGGCGTAACACTGCCTTCATGGCCGGGACGATACCCGCCCCGTGACGCGCCGTCGGATCAGGGGGAGGAGCGGTTCGGGGGTTTCGTCAATTCTGCTTCCTGGCAAGCCAGTAGAGCAGTGCGGCCAGGCTGGTGGCCGCGCCGAGGAGGCAGACGGCCGTCCAGCCCCAGCGCTCGTAGACGACGGTGGAGCCGATCGCGCCCGCCGCGCAGCCGGCGGAGTAGAGGAGCATGTACCCGGCGGTGAGCCGGCTCTGCGCCTCGGGGCGGACCTGGTACAGCAGGTGCTGGTTGACCACGTGCACGGACTGCAGGCCGTAGTCGATCACCACCATGGCGAGCACCAGCCACCACACCGAGTGCGGCAGCAGGGCCGCCGGGATCCAGGCGGCGAGCATGGCCAACAGGCCGATGCCGGCGGTGCGTTCGGCCCGGCCGCGGTCGGCCTGGCGGCCCGCGTGGCCGGCGCCCAGGGCTCCGGCGGCGCCGGCCAGGCCGAACAGCCCGATCTGGGTGTGACTGAGGCTGAACGGCGGGGCGGCGAGCGGGAGCACCATCGGGGTGAGCAGGACGGTGATGGAGGTGAAGGTGAGCAGCGCGAGGACCGCCCGGGCGCGGAGCACGGGCTCCTCGGCGAAGAGTGTGAACACCGAGCCGATCAGCCGGGGGTAGCTGATCCGTGCGGTCTGCGAGGTCTGCTCGGTCTGCTCGGTCTGCGCCGACGGTCGGTGGCGTTCGGCCGGGAGGACGACCGCGACGGCGAGGGCCATCGCGCCGGTGGCGACGGCGGACACCACGTAGACGGCGCGCCAGCCGGCCAGGTCGCCGATGGTGCCGGCGACGGTGCGGGCGAGCAGGATGCCGACCACGATGCCGCTGGTGACGGTGCCGACCACCCGGCCCCGGTCGGCGGGCGCGGCGAGCGAGGCCGCGTACGCGACGACGACCTGGGCGACCACCGCGAGGACGCCGACGGCAGCCATCGCGGCGAGCATCAGCAACGCGGAGGGGGCGAGCGCGACGGCGGCGAGGGCGAGCACGGAGAGCCCGAGCTGGGCGGTCGTGAGGGTGCGGCGGTTGACGCGGTCGCCGAGCGGGACGAGCAGCAGCAGGCCGAGCGCGTAGCCCGTCTGGGTGAGGGTGCCGACGAGGCCGATGGTGGCCGGGTCGATGCCGTAGTCCGCGGCGATGAGGTCGAGCAGGGGCTGTGAGTAGTAGACGTTGGCGACGGCGAGGCCGCAGGCGACGGAGAGGAGCCAGGCGGCGGCGGGTCGCAGGCCACGTGAGGGTGCTTCGGCGGTGGCGGCGGCGGTGGCGGCGGTGGCGGCGGTGGCGCGGGTGGGCGAGGTCATGGGCGGGTCTTCCTGGTGGCGGGCGCGGCCGACTGGTTTCAAAGTGCTACCACGCCACCCTGGCATAATGTGGTTTCAATAAGCAACCGCGCGACTCGCCGATAGGCTGGGCGCCGACCGGTGGAAGGTGGGAGAAGTGCCGAAGCGCACCACGCACGAGGAGTCGACCTGCCCGGTCGCCCGCCCGCTCGACGTCGTCGGCGACGGTTGGACGCTGCTGATCGTCCGCGACGCCTTCGACGGGCTGCGCCGCTTCGGCCAGTTCCAGAAGAACCTGGGCCTCGCCAGGAACATCCTCTCGGCCCGCCTCGCCAACCTGGTCGCCAACGGGGTGTTCGCGCTCGCGCCGGCCGCCGACGGCAGCCCGTACCAGGAGTACGTGCTGACCGAGAAGGGGCGCGCCCTCTTCCCGGTGATCACGGCGCTGCGGCAGTGGGGCGACCAGTGGTTCTTCGCTGAGGGCGAGCCGCGCGCCCGGCTGGTGGAACGCGGGACGGGCGCGCCGATCGAGGCGATGGAGGTCCGTGTGGCCGGCGGCCGGGTGCTGGGGCCCGAGGACGCCGAGGTGCTGCTGCCCTGAGGTGCGCCGCCACCGGCGGCGGATGGGCGGCGGGCGGTGCCGGGGAGTCGGGCGGATCAGCTGGGGGTGGCGCTCCCGGCCGTCGCGGTCTTCGGGGGCTCGGTGGTCGTCGCGGTGGTCGTCGTGGTGGTGCCGTTGGTGGTGTTCGTCGTGGTGGAGCCGGCCGTGGTCGCCGGGGCCTTGGTGCTCGGCGTCTGGGTCGGCGTCTTGGGGGTGGACGACCCCGTGGACGAGCCGGTCGAGGAGCCGGTGGACGCGGACGCGGTGCCGGTCGACCTGGTCGTCCCGGTCGGGGCGCCCGAGGAGGTGGACGACGTTGCCGAGGCGGAGCCCGTCCCGGTCGAGGCGCCCGAGGACGTCGCTCCCGAGGAGGTCGAACCCGAGGTCGTCGCCGAGCCGGACCCGGAGGTCGCCCCGGAGGTCGAGGCGGAGGTCGAGGCGGAGGTCGAGTGCGACGTCGAGGCCGTGCCCGCCGGCGTGGTGGGCGTCATCTTCCCCGGCGGCGGGATGCCGGGCGCCAGCGGCCCCTTGGGCGGTCCGACGTTCCGGTCGACCACGTCGATCCGCCCGGTCAGCCGGGAGAACCAGCCGCCCGTCTCGATGTTCACCAGGATGATCTCGGTCACCGGCTGCGGCGCGGGCACCACGACGACCAGCGTGGTCGGGTGGAAGCCGGCCCATGCCTTCCCGGTGTACTTGGCGTCGCTCACCAGCACCGGCGGCTTCAGCGGGTTGCCGCAGGAGCAGCGCACCCGGGGCACGCCCTGGGCGTCCACCAGGACGGCGGTGCCGGCCTGGAGCGCGGACTGGTACTCGACGACGGCGCCGCTCTTGTAGTTGTGGTTGGTGACCCGGGTGTCCACCCGCAGGTAGGCCGAGGTCAGCGAGCGCAGGTAGGACGGGACGTCGGACTGCTGGATGCCCGCGGCGGAGGCCCAGGCGCGGCCGGCGTCCCCGCTGGAGACCATCCCGATCAGGCGCTCGGTGTCGCAGCTGGGCTTGGTCATCGTCCCGCCGTACAGCCCGGCGGAGCTGCCCTCGACGCTGTGGATCACCGCCGGGGAGGCGGCCGTGGACCGGCCGCCCGGCCCGGACTGCGCTGCCTGGGCGGACTGCGGCGCCTGCCCGGACTGCGGCGCCTGGGCAGGGGCGGGGGCGCTCACCCCCTGGGTTTCCACCGATGGGGTGAACGGGTCCGGCCCCGGGTCGGCCGGGGCCTGGAGGGCCACCTCGTTGGCGGCCGGCAGGGTGTCGTGGTGACCACCACCCTGGCTGTTCACGATCAGCACCGTGGCCACCGCGGCCACCGCCAGCGTGCCGGCGGCCAACGCGAGCCCCCGCCCGGAGCGCCACCACGGCGTGTGCGGCCCCCGACCGTCCCCGGAGGGCGGGCCGGGCGGACCAGGCGGCCCGGACGGGGGGCCGGACGGACCGGACGGACCGGACGGACCGGATGCCCCGGACGGCGGCCCGAACCGGCCGCCGCCCGACGGGGGACCGGCCAGCGGGCCGGACGGGGGGCCGTGGGGCGGTTCGCTCGGCGGGCCGGACGGCGGCGGTTGGGAACTCATCGAGGCTCCGTTTCGCAGGCGGCCGACGGACGCGCCGACCCGGGAAGCTCCTGCCACTGGCCTCCATTCCCCCCCGGCTCCCCACCCGCCGCAACAGCAGGTGCGGGGGCCGTCGCCGAGCGTGCCCGCCCGCTGTCGGCCACCCTGGAACGCGAAGCCCGACGCACCGAGGAGGCGCCATGCAGCAGCCCACCACCCGGGTCGCGGGCCCGCCCGGCGCCCTGCGCGGCTGGCTGGACGCGCTGGCTGTGGTGCTGGCCGGGTTCGCCGCCATGGCGGCGGTGGCCGCGCTCGGTCTCTGGCTGGCCGGCGCCGACGACCTCCCGGGCGGCGGCTTCCCGGCCGTGCTGGCCGGGGCGGTGGCGCTGGCCGTCGGCGGATCCGTCCAACTCGACGGTGGGGCTGGGCAGTTCGCCGCGGTGGATGCCGGGATCAGCGCCATGCCGCTGTCCGTCTCGCTGGCCGGCGCGGTGGTGATGGCCGAGGTATTCCTGCGTCAGCTGCGTTTCCGCGCGGTGGCCGGCGGCGGCGAACTGCTCGGCCGGATCGCCCGCACGGTGGTGATCTGGCTGGTCGCCCTCGCGCTGCTCACCCTCGGCGCCCGGCACACCTTCGACGTCCCGCTCGGCGGCGACCTGGCGCAGACCATCGGCGGCGCGCTCGGGCTCACCCCGGAGGTCGGCTTCCACGCGGATGCCCCGAGCACGGTCGGCATCGGGCTGGCCTGGCTGCTCGTCGTCCTCGCGGGCACCTTCGCGGTGTCCCGGCGGGCGCCGCTGCCGCGCGCTCTGCTGCCCTACCAACTGGCCGTCCGCCCGGCCGCGTTCGCGCTCTGGCTGGTCCTGCTGGCGTACCTGGTGATCGGGCTGGCGGCCGGGGTGCTGACCGCGATCGTGCACGGCAACGCCCGGCAGACCCTGGCCGTGCTGCTGCTCGCCCTGCCCGACCTGGTCTGGCTCGCCTTCGGCGTCGGGCTCGGCGCGCAGTGGCACGGGCGGCTCAGCGGCGCGCTCGGCCTGCCGGTGCCCAGGCCGCTCGCCGAGGTGCTGCGGGCACCGGACGGGCAGCAGGCCACCATCAGCCTGGGCACCCTCGCCGACCAGGACGCGCGCAGCTGGTGGCTGCTGCCGCTGGCCGCCGTGCTGCTGCTCGCGGCCGGCTTCCTCGCCGCGTACCGCTCGCCGCGCACCGTCCGGCTCTGGCAGCACGCCGTCCGGTTCGCCCTGGCCGGCGCGGTGACGGTACTGCTGGTCGGGCTCTGGACCAGGGCGGACGCCGACTACGGGCTGTCGGTGCTCGGCGTCGGCGTCGGCCAGGGCGGCCTCGGCGACCTGATCGGCTCGCTCCTCGGCGGCGCCAACCCGCTGGCCGGCCTCGGTGGCGGCAGCCTCACCCTGCGCCCGGTGCTGTGGACGGCCGTCCCGCTGGCGGCGGGCTGGGGCCTGCTGACCGGTGCGCTGGGCGCCCTGCTGGCCGCCCGCACCGGCCGCCGGGGCGAGGTCTCCAGCGGCGATGTCCCCGGCGGCGAGGTTTCGGGTGGTGAAGTGCCCGGCGGCAAGGAAGTGCCCGGGGCGGGCTGACGGCTGCCGGGCGGCGCGCGCTCAGAACGCCTCGGCGATGAGGATCGCCGCCGCCGGCAGCGCCTGGGCGAGGGCGCCGCGCCAGACCTTCGGCTCCGAGGCGAAGAGGGTGATCCCGCCGGCGACCATGAAAGCGGCGACGTAGCTGATCACGGCGCGGCCGGAGGCGGCGTGCCCGGTGTGCAGCAGGACCAGTCCGGCGACCAGGCCGAGCGCCAGGAACAGGTTGTAGAAGCCGACGTTGAAGCGCCACAGTCGGACCTCCGGCGCGTCCGCCGTGCTGCCGGTGAGCAGGAAGCGCACCCGCGGGTGGCCGTACAGGAAGCTCTCCAGCGGCCACGCGAGGAGGTGGACCGCGGCGGCGATCACGGCGAAGACCTGGCTCACGGCGTTCATGGCGGTCGGCTTCCTGGGGGTCGGCTTCCTGGGGGGCGGACGGCGGTGGACGGTACGGCGCTCACCACGGCGGCGGGTGGACGACCGGGGCGGCCCACGCGGGCGGCTCGGGCACGACGGCCGCCGCGGCGAGGCCGGGGACGACCGCCTGGACGACCCGGGTCGGCGGCCCGTTCCCGCTCCCGCTCCACGCCCTTGGCGCGGCGCCGTGGCCGGGCACGACGGCGGTGGCCGCGCGCAGCTCGGCGACGAACTGCAGGCAGCTGGCGTAGCGGTCCTGGGGGGCCTTGGCGAGCGCCCGGGCGACCACCGCCTCGACGGCGGCGGGCAGGTCGGGGCGGTGGTCGCGCAAGGTGGGCGGCGGGTCGTTGAGGTGCGCCCAGAGCAGCGCCACGTCGCTCTCCCGGCGGAACGGCGGGGAGCCCGCGAGCATCTCGAAGACCACGCAGCCGAGGCCGTACTGGTCGCAGCGCCCGTCCAGCGGCCTGCCGGAGATCTGCTCGGGCGCGGCGTAGTCCAGCGTTCCGACGATCTGGCCGACGCTGGTCAGGCCGCTCAGCGAGAGGGACTTCTTGGTGAGGCCGAAGTCCGCCAGGTACAGGTGCTCGGGGTGCTCGCTGTCCGTCCCGGCGGCGACCAGCACGTTGCCGGGCTTGACGTCCCGGTGGACCAGGTCGTGGTCGTGCGCGGCGTCGAGCGCGGAGGCGATCTGCAGGGCCAGTCGGGCGGTCCGCTCGGCCGAGAACGGGCCTCCCCGGTTCATCAGCCCGCGCAGGTCGCCGCCCTCGACGTGGCGCATCGCGATGAACAGGATGCCGTCGTGCTCGCCGGCCTCGAACACCGGGATGATGTGCGGGTGGTCGATCGCGGCGGCGGCCTCGGACTCGTGCATGAAGCGCTGCCGGAACACCTCGTTGCGGGCCAGTTCGGGGGCGAGCAGTTTGACCGCGACGGTCCGGCCGAGCCGCAGGTCCTTGGCCCGGTACACCACGGCCATGCCGCCGCGGCCGATCTCGCGCTCCAGCCGGTAGCCCGCGATCCGGCGCCCGACCATGCCGGCCGGCAGGCCGGGTGCGGACGGCCGGTCGGGGTGGTCGAGCCGGTCGGGGTGGTCCGGCTGGTCGGCATGGCCGGGGCGGTCGGGGCGGTCTCCGGGCACCCGTTCGGCCGGCTGGGCCGCGGGCCGGGCGGCCGGCCGGTCGCGGGGGCGTTCGGGAGGTCGTTCGGCCGGGGTCACGGCGCGCCCGGCCGGGTGGGGGCGTACGGACCGGGCGCGGGCCCAGGCGGGGCGGCGGGGGCGGGCGACGGGGCGGGGGGCGGTGTGGGCGACGGCCCGGGCACCGGCCGGTCGGTGGCCGCGTACGTCTGGAGCTGGAGCCCGTCGCAGTAGCACCAGCGGTCGCGCACCGCGTCGAACACCCAGAGAGCCTCGGCGTCGACGACCAGGCCGATCCGCAGGCCACGGGTCCGCTCCCGGAAGGCCTCCAGGTCCAGGGCGCCCGCCGCGAGGTCCTCCAGCAGGGCGCGGTAGCGGGCCACCGCGGCCTCGGCCTCCACGAGCGCCGGGCGCGGGTCCGCCGTCCGGGTGGGCGGGCCCCCGGCGGTGGGCGGCGGCTCCGGGAGGGCGACCAGCAGGCGGCCGTCGACCCAGGCCGTCCAGCCGTTGGAGCAGAGGATCTGCGCCCAGTCGCCCTGCCGGGCGACCACCCGCACCGGCAGCAGCGCGTCCAGCCGGGTGGCGGGCCGGGCCGGGTCCGGGGCCGCCCAGGTGGCCATCCCGGCCGGTGGGACGACGTGGGTGGGGCGGAACGCGAACTCGTCCATGGGCGGCTACATTTCCTCCGCCGCGCGAGCCCGCGGCTGCGCGCGGTCATAGCGATGGGACTCGCACCACAGGTCGCTTCCCACTGTACCGGCGCTGGTCGGCCGGGGCCCGGGGCCGCTGTTCGGGACTCAGCGCCGCATGATCGCGGGCTCGTGCCGCCGCAGCAGGGCCAGCACCAGCAGCCCGTACGCGACCGCGAGGCCGGGCAGCACCGCGATGTCGAGCAGCCAGTCGGCGCGCTCGTGGCGGAACATCGGGTCGGCGGTGATCGAGCTCGGGAAGATGCCGTGCAGCTCGACGGTGCGGGCCATCGCGGCCATGCCCCAGCGGGACGGGATCAGCCAGGCGAACTGCTCCAGCCCGGGCACGCCGTGCAGCTTGAGCATCAGGCCGCTGAAGACGATCTGCACCACCGAGAGGAGCACCAGCAGCGGCATGGTGGCCTCCTCCTTGTCCACGATCGCCGAGACCACCAGGCCGAGCATCATCGCCGAGAACGCCAGCAGCGCGACCGCGATGATCAGTTCGGGCAGCTGCGGCATCACCACCCCGGTCGGCACCGCCCAGGAGAGGTCCACCCCGGCCAGGCCGACCACGGTCAGCACGACGGCCTGGCCGGCCGTGACCGTGCCGAGCACCACCACCTTGGAGACCAGGTACGCGGATCTGGACAGTCCGACCACGCGTTCCCGGCGGTAGATCGCCCGCTCCTTGACCACCTCGCGCACCGAGTTGGCGGCGCCGGTCAGCAGGCCGCCGATGCACAGCGTGAGCAGGCAGTTCACGGCGTTGTCCGGGGTGAGCCGGGAGCCGGCCATCACCCGGCACATCAGGCCGATCACGAAGGGCAGCACCACCATGATGGTCAGGAACAGCCGGTCGGCGGCGAGCACCGCGGTGTACCGGCGTACCAGGGTGCCCAGCTGGGAGAACCAGCCCTGCGGCTTCTCCCAGCCGATCGGGTCCCGCCCGGCCACCGGCGCCCGCGCCGGCTCCGCTGCCGGCCCCGCTGCCCCCGGCGCTCCCGGTGCCGCGGCCGGAGTCAGGGACACCGCCTCGGCGGCGACGTACCGCTCGTACTGCGGGGAGGTGCGGAAGCGGCGCTGCCAGGCCTCGTGGTCCTCGTTCTCGAAGGCCTCGAAGGCCTCCGGCCACTCCGCGAAGCCGAAGAACGCCAGTGCCTCGCCCGGCGGGCCGTAGTAGGCCGTCCGGCCGCCGGGGGCGAGCACCAGCAGGCGGTCGCACACGTTCAGGCTCAGCACGCTGTGCGTCACCACGACCACCGTCCGGCCGTCGTCGGCCAGCCCGCGCAGCATGTGCATCACCGAGCGCTCCATGCCCGGATCCAGACCGGAGGTCGGCTCGTCGAGGAACAGCAGCGAGGGCTTGGTGAGCAGCTCCAGCGCGACGCTGACCCGCTTGCGCTGGCCTCCGGAGAGGCTGCCGATCACCTGGTCGGCCCGGCCGGCCAGACCCAGCTCGTGGACCACCTCGACGACCCGGGCCTCCCGCTCGTGCTTCGCGGTGTCGCCGGGGAAGCGCAGCTCGGCGGCGTAGCCGAGCGCGCGGCGGACGGTGAGCTGGGTGTGCAGGATGTCGTCCTGCGGCACCAGGCCGATCCGGCGGCGCAGTTCGGCGTAGTCGCGGTAGAGGTCGCGCCCGTCGTACAGCACGGTGCCCTCGTCGGCGGGGCGCAGCCCGGTGAGTGCGTTGAGCAGGGTGGACTTGCCGGCGCCGCTCGGGCCGGCCACCGCCAGCAGCGCCTTCTCGGCGAGCGGGAAGCTCACGTCGTCCAGCAGCACCCGGTGGTCGGACCCGACCCGGACCACCAGGTGCCGCACGTCCAGGGAGATCTCGCCGGTGTCGGTGTACTCGACCAGGTGGTCGTCGGCGAGGCAGAGCGCGGAGTGGCCGATGCCGACGATGTCGGCCGGGCCGACCGCTGCCCGCTGCACCGGGCGGCCGTTGTGGTAGGTGCCGTTGTGGCTGTCCAGGTCGACGATCTCGTGGCCGCCGCCGGGCAGTTCGCGCAGTTCGGCGTGGTGGCGGGAGACCACGAGGTCGTCCAGGACCAGGTCGTTGTCGTGCGAGCGGCCGATCCGGACCGTGCGGCCGGGCAGTTGGAGCACCGAGCTGGGGCTGCGGAAGGTGCCGGAGGCCTGCGGGGCGAGCAGGGAGGGCCGCTCGCCGGGGTCGGGGCGGGGCAGGCCGGCGAAGGTCGCGGACGGGCCGTCGGCTGGGTCGCCGAAGCGCAGCCGGGTGCCGGGGCCGATGTCCTCGCGCTCGACCCGGCGGCCCTGGTCGTAGGTGCCGTTGGTGCTGCCGGCGTCCTCCAGCAGCCAGTGCCCGTCGGTGGCCCGCAGCACGGCGTGGTGCCAGGAGACCCGGGGGTCGTCCAGGACGACCTCGCTGGTCGGGTCGCGGCCGAGGTGGTAGGCCAGGGCCGGGTCGATCAGCAGCGACCCGGTGTCGGTGACCAGGACGAGGGGCGGCGCGGTGGGTGCGCCCGGGCGCTCTCCCATGCTGGGCATTCTATCGCCGCAGCAGTCCAGCGGCCTTTCCGGATCCCGGGATTGGACTGGACCACTGTGACGGCGCGGCACTATCGTTCGGCGTGCCCGCACGCCACCCGCCGAACAATCGGGGACGGAACGCATGAGTAGTTGGCCGGTGTTGCGAAGATCCCGGACTGTCAGGGCCGGCCGTGCCCCCGGAACGGTGCTGCACTGCGGCCTGATGGACACCATGCTGGCGGACCTCGCCGTCTCGGTCGTGCTCTACTTCGACCAGGCGCTGGACGAGGACCGGCTGGCCGCCGGACTGGCCCGCGCGCTCGACCGGGTGCCGGTGTTCGCCGGGCGGCTGCGCACCGGCGGGGGAGGCGCCCTCGAAGCGGTCTGCGACGACTCCGGCGTCCCGCTGGACGTCTACACCGTGGACGGCACGCTCGCCGAGGCGATGGGCCGGGTGACGGCCGCCGGCTCCGAACTGGTCGATCCGGTGGACGCCCCGGCCGCGCGCGGCGGCGGCGTACCGCTGCTCACCGTCCGGGTCACCCGCACCGGAGACGGCGGGACGGTGCTGGGCTGCTCCTGGCACCACGCGATCGGCGATCTGCACAGCTTCATGCTGCTGCTGCGGATCTGGTCGGCGGCGGTCGAGGACGAGGAGCTGCCGGAGGCCGAACTGGTCGAGGATCAGGACGAGTTGCTGGACCGGGTGCTCCCCGCCGAGGACTGCGGACGGCCCGGCTTCCGGGTGCCCTCGACGGCGCAGGCGCAGCTGCTGGCCCGCGAGGTGGCGGTCGGTCCGCGGGCCAACCGGACCGTCCAGATCTACTTCGGTGACGCCGAAGTCGAGCGGATGCGCGCGGAGTTCAGTGCGACGGTCGGCCGACGGCTCTCCTCCGGTGACGTGCTCTGCGCCCATGTCGTCAGCACCATAAGGGAGTTGGACGGCGACGAGGCGGAGCGCTGGCTGACCGTACCGGTCAACGCCCGGCGCTGGCTCGGACTTTCACCCGCCCTGGTGGGCAACCTGCTGGGCGACGTCCACGTGTCGCACCGGCCCGAGGACGGCCCGGCGGCGCTCGCGGGCGCGCTGCGGGCGGCGGTCGAGGAGTTCCCGGCCGCCCACCTCAACCTGCGTTCCAATCTCGGCTTCCTGGCCTCGCTCGGCCGCTCCCGGTTGCGGGACTGCGTGCCGCTGGGCTTCGACCCGCAGGAGCGCCGGTTCAGCTTCTCGAACTGGAGCCGGTTCGGGGCCTATCGGGTGAGCTTCCAGGGGCACCGGCCGGTGTTCTTCAGTCCGGCCGCCAACTATCCGCTTCCCTGGGTGAGTTGGACGGTCGAGGGGTTCGGCGGCACCGGATGCCTGACCACCGTGGTGCTGCCGGCCCGGCTCGCCGCCCGGGTGCGGGGGGCGGAGGGCCGGGCCGCGCTGCACCGCTTCCGGACGGCGGCGGACGAACTGCCCGCGTCGGCCGCCGCCGTCCCGAAGGTGATCTGAGCCGTACCGCACGTGGCGTGAGTCGTACCGCGACGCGCGGGGTGAGCCGCGGGGTGAGCCGCGCCTGGGCCGCGCTACGCGAAGGCGGCCTCGATCGCCGTCCACAGCTGTACCCGGGCGCGCAGCGCGGTGCGGACGGTCTCGGCGCACTCGTCCCACTTGGCCTGGTCGTCGCCGCACAGGTCGATCAGCATCTGCATCGCCATCGGGGTGTGCTGCTCGCCGTCGACCTCGATGTGCCGGGCCAGGTAGTCCTTGAAGACGGTGAGCACGCCGTCCGGGTCGTCGATGCCGACCACCTGCGCGAACATGTCCGGGATCAGGTCCTCGCGGCCGAAGGCGAAGGCGGCGGCCCGGCAGTGCACCGGCGCGTTCTCGATGATCGACCAGGTGGTGCCGGTGAAGTCGACGGCGGCCTGCGGCACCGCGGCGGCCTTCAGCGCCTGCGGGACGGCGGTGCCGGTGCCCAGCAGCCCCAGGAACTCCTCCACCGGGCCCGGGTCGGCGCCGGCCTGCCGCATGCCCTCGACGTACAGCTCGAAGTGGCTGGTGTAGCCCTCCCCGAGTTCGTCGCTCTCCTCGACCAGCACGATCTCGTTGATCAGCCGGCGGCTGGCGGTCGGCCCGCTCGGGACCCACGGGACCTCGACGCTGGTGAGGTCGCGTTGCAGGCTCTTCAGCAGCGACATGAAGTCCCAGACCGCGAAGACGTGGCTGTCCAGGAAGGTGCGGACGCGCCCGATGCTGGTCAGCCCGCCGTAGACGCTGTGGCCGACCACCTCGCGGCGCAGCGGGTCGATGGCCTGCTGGAGGCTGGTCAGGCCGGGGTGCGAACGGTCCCAGTGGTAGCGGTTGGTGGACAAGGCGGCTCCTTCTGCTCAGGGGTGCTTGAGGACGGCGTGCAGGGCATGGCGCAGTTGCTCGCGGCCGGGCTGGAGGGCGCGGTCGAGGGCGGGGGCGAACGGCAGGACGGCGCCGTCGGGGCGGGTGACCCGGCGGGGCGGGGCGATCAGGCGCATCTCCTCGGAGGCGGTGGCCAGCACCTCCGCGGCGAAGCCGCAGCTGCGGTTGGAGTCGTCGAAGACGACCAGCCGGCCGGTGCGTTCCAGCGAGGCTGCGAGCGCGGCCCAATCTAGGGGGTACAGCGTGCGGGGGTCGAGGACTTCGACCGAGATGTCCTCGGCGACCTCGTCCGCCACGGCGAGCGCGTCGTGCACCAGGTGTCCGACGGCGACCACGGTGACGTCGGTGCCGGGGCGGTGGATCCGGGCCCGGCCGAGCGGGATCGGCGCGAGGTCCCAGGTGACGGTCTCGCGCACCGGGAGGGCGGCGGCGGGCGCGAACACCACGACCGGGTCCGGGTCGCGGATCGCCGAGCGCAGCAGCCCGTAGGCGTCGGTCGGGGTGGCGGGCACCACGGTCTTCACCCCGGCGTGCGCGAACAGGCTGTACGGGTGGTCGGAGTGCTGCCCGGCCCAGCCGTCCCGGGAGCCCGATCCGGGCACCAGGCAGGTCAGCGGGACGCTCGCCTGCCCGCCGGTCATCAGCGAGAACTTGTGTGCCTGGTTGACGAGTTGCTCGAAGACCAGGAACAGCAGCGAGGGGATCTGGAACTCCAGCACCGGGCGCCGCCCGGTGAGCGCCGCGCCGATCGCCATGGCGGTGAAGGCCTGCTCGGACAGCGGGGTGTCGACGATCCGCTCGGGCCCGAAGCGGTCCAGCAGGCCGAGCGTCGGGCCGGCCATCCCGGCGCCGATGTCCTCGCCGAAGACGCAGACCGCCGGGTCGTCGGCGAGTTCGTCGGCGATCGCCCGGTTGAGGGCCTTGGTGTACGAGAGCCTGGTCATGCCACCGCCCCGGCCCGGGGCCGCAGGCCGTCGGCGTACAGGTGGTCCAACGCGCCGGCCGGGTCGGGGTGTTCGGAGGCGAGGGCGAACTCCTCGGCGGCGGCGAGCTGGCGGGCCACCGCGTCGTCGAGTTCGGCGACGGCGGGCTGCTCCAGCTGGGCGGCGGCCCGGGGGAGCGGGTCGCGGGCGCGCCAGGCCTCGACCTCCTCGGGGGTGCGGTAGTGCAGCTTCATCCGGCGTTCCATGGTGTGGTGGCCCTCGTAGCGGTAGGTGCGGCATTCCAGGAAGCCGGGGCCGCCGCCGGACCGGGCCCGCTCCACCGCGCGCAGGGCGGCGGCGCGGACGGCCTCGGTGTCCATGCCGTCCACCTCCTCGGCGGGGATGCCGAAGGCGGCGGCCCGCCCGGTCGCGCTGCCCGCGACCGCGGTGGCGGCGGGCAGGGTGGTGGCGTAGCCGTTGTTCTCGCAGACGAACACCACCGGCAGGCGCCACATCGCGGCGAGGTTGAACGACTCCAGCAGCACGCCCTGGTTGAGCGCGCCGTCGCCGAAGAAGGCCACGGCCACCCGGCCGTCCCCGGCCTGGCGGGCGGTCCAGGCGGCGCCGACCGCGATCGGGGCGCCGGCGCCGACGATGCCGTTGGCGCCGAGGATGCCGAGCGAGAGGTCGGCGGCGTGCATCGAGCCGCCCCGGCCGCCGTTCAACCCGTCGACGCGGCCCGCGAGTTCGGCGAGCAGCCGGTGCGGTGCGGCGCCCCGGGCGAGCACGTGGCCGTGGCCGCGGTGGGTGCTGGTGAGCCGGTCGGCGGGGCCGAGCGCCGAGCAGACGCCGACCGCGACGGCCTCCTGCCCGATGTACGGGTGGATGCCGCCGGGGATCGCGCCGGCCTTCACCAGGCCGAGCGCCAGCTCCTCGAAGCCGCGGATCAGCCGCAGCATCCGGTAGCGCTCGGCCGGCGTGTCCAGCGGCGCGCTGCCGGGGGGCAGGGTCGCCGGGGGAGCCGTCACCGGGCCCCCCGCCAGATGGTCGGGCAGAACTGCGGGTCGGCGTAGTCGGGCCGGCCGTCGGCGGTGCGGCGCACCAGCACGTCGTGGTTGTACACCACCGGGCCGCCGTCCGCCCGGGTGTGGCGGCGGTACTCGTTGGCGCCGTCCTGGAGGTGCAGCGAGACGGCCCGGCGGGGGAAGGAGGCCAGGTTGGGGCCGCTGCCGTGGTAGGTGCGGCAGTGGTGGAAGGACATGTGGCCGCGCGGGATGTGCATCGGGACGGTGCGCACCTGCTGCCCGTTGTGGGCGGCGTTGGCGGCCAGGATGTCGTCGAGTTGGGTGCGGTCGCGGTCGGCGAAGTGGCGGGTGGAGTCCTCGCCGGAGTCCAGCTCCCGCCAGCGGTGGCTGCCGTCCACCATGGTGATGGTGCCGTTCTCCTCGCGGCAGTCGTGGAACGGGATGAACGCGGTGAGCATCTCCTCCGAGGTGGAGGTCTGCCAGTAGTGCTTGTCGAAGTGCCAGGGCACCTGGTTGCTCGGCTCCCCGGGCACCGGCGGCTTGTAGATCAGGGTCGCCTGGAACACCCGGATCTCCTCGGCGCCGGCCAGCAGGGCGGCCACCGCGCCGATCAGCGGCTTGCGCAGGATCGCGCCGATGGCGTCGCTCTCGTAGTGCACGTAGTCGTTGTGCCGCTGGATCGGGCCCTGCGAGGGATCCCAGGCGGCCAGGCGCGGTGGGCGGGCGGGCAGTTCGCGGTCGCGGTGGCCGCCGTAGTAGAGCTCGGTGGCGGCCTGGAGGGTGTCCAGTTCCTCGTCGCTGAACAGCTTCCGGGACAGGTACCAGCCGTGCTCGCGGTAGTGGGCCACCTCCTCGGGCGTGGGCAGCAGGGCGTGTTCGGCCTCGCTGAGGCGGAACTCGACGGCGGTGGTCATGGGGTGTGCCCCTTCTTGAGGTGTGGGCGGCGGTCAGACGGCGGCGTCGGAGCTCTGCCGCTCGACGGCCTCGTACAGGGCCTTGATGTTCGCGGTGCCGAAGGTGCCGGCGCCCTGGCGCTCGATCAGCTCCAGGAAGTACGTCCGCCGGGGGTGGGTGGAGCGGACGAAGATCTGGAACAGCTGGCCGCCGTGGTCCTGGTCGACGAGCACGTGCAGGTCGCGCAGGGTCTCCACCGGGATCGCCGTCTCGCCGAACCGCTCGGCCAGGGCGTCGAAGTAGGTGCCCGGGGTGCTCAGGAACTCCACGCCGTTGGCCCGGGCGGTGCGGACGGCGGTGGCGATGTCGCCGGTGCGGAAGGCCAGGTGCTGCACTCCGGCGCCGTCGTGGGAGGCCAGGAACTCGTCGATCTGGCCGGGCCGTCGGGTGGTGTCCGGCTCGATCAGGGTGAAGGTGACCTCGCCGGAGGCGCTCTGCACCACGCTGGAGTCCATGGCCTGTCGGCCGACTTCGATGTACTCGCCGAAGATCCGGTGGAAGCCGAGCGCGGCCTCGCAGAACCGTACGGCGTCGGCGAGTTCGCCGGCCGGGACGCAGATCGCGACGTGGTCCAGGGCGTCCAGCAGGCCCGGCTCGTCGGCGGGTTCGGCCGGGCGCGGCGGTACGAACCTCAGCGCGGTGTCGCCGAAGCCGGCGATCAGTCGGCCGGCCCGGTCCAGCACGCGGGCGCCGTGCCGCTCGGCGCGCTCCAGCGCGGCCTGCGGGTCGGTGCAGGCGAGGGCGAGGGCGGCGACGCCGTCCCCGTGCCGGGCGACGAAGCCGGCCACCGGGTGGTCGGGGTCGGCGGCGGAGGCCAGGTGCATCCGGATCGAGCCCTGGCGCAGCCGGATGGTGCGGGCGCCGTCCGGTGCGGTCTCCGGGGCGTCGGCGGCGAAGCCGAAGTCGGCGCAGAGCCCGGCCGCGGTCTTGTCGGCGTCCGCGCAGTGGAACTCGACGTGGGTGATGGACTGGATGGACAACGGGATCTCCCCCGGAGGGATGGAAGGGCGTGGATCGGCGCGCTACTTGGCGGCCCGGGTGGACGCCGGGCCGAGGATCAGGCTGAGGTTGTGGCCGCCGAAGGCGAAGGCGTTGCTCAGCGCGGCGCGCACCGGTGCGGACCGGGCCCCGCCCCGGACGTGGTCCAGGTCGCAGGCCGGGTCGGGGTCGGTCAGGTTGAGTGTCGGCGGCAGCGTCCCCCTCGCCACCGCCAGGGCGGTCACCGCCGCCTCCAACGCGCCCGCGGCGCCGAGGAGATGGCCGGTGGCACCCTTGGTGGAGCTGACCGCGGGCGGGTGCGCGCCGAAGACGGCGCGCAGGGCGGCGGTCTCGGCCACGTCACCGAGCTTGGTGCCGGTGCCGTGGGCGTTCACGTAGTCGATGTCGCCCGGTGCCAGGCCGGCGTTGGCGAGCGCGGAGCGCATCGCGTCGGCGGCGCCGGAGCCGTCGGGGCGGGGCATGGTCGGGTGGTGGGCGTCGGTCGAGGCGCCCCAGCCGATGACGTCCGCGTACCCGGCGGCGCCGCGGGCGTCGGCGTGGTCGGCGCGTTCCAGGACGAGGACGGCGCTGCCCTCGCCGAGCACGAAGCCGTTGCGGCGGGTGTCGAAGGGTCGGCTCGCCTGCTCCGGATCCTCCCAACCCTGGGCGAGCGCACGGGCGTTGGTGAAGGCGGCGGCGATGGTCGGGTGCAGCGAGGACTCGGTGCCGCCGCACACCACCACGTCCGCGTCGCCGGAGCGGATCAGCCGCAGCCCCTCGGCGACGGCCTGGGCACCGGCCGCGCAGGCCGTCACCACGGCCGAACTGTAGCCGCGGATGCCGTGTTTGATGGCGATCCGGGCGGTGGCCATGTTGGAGAGCATGCCCGGCAGCAGGTACGGGCTGACGCCGGGGCGGCCGCGTTCCAGCCGGCGGTGCGACTGCTGCTCGAAGGTCTCCAGTCCGCCGCCGCCGGTGGCCAGCACCACGGCGGTGCGGTGCGGGTCGGCGTCCCGGCCGACGACCAGGCCGGCGTCGGCGAGCGCGTCGTCGGCGGCGGCCAGGGCGAGCAGCACGAAGCGGTCCACGCAGCGGGTCTCGGTGGGCGGCAGCACCTCGCGGCCGTCCACGGCGGGGGCGATCCCGGCGGCGGGCAGCCAGCCGTGCGCGGCGTGGCCCTCGGGGACGGCGGTCAGTCCGGAGCGCCCGGCGTTGAGCGCGTCGAACACCTCGGCGGGCTTGCGGCCGAGCGGCGAGACCAGGCCGAGGCCGGTGACGACGGCGCCCTCGCGGCGGGTCATCGGGCACCGGCCGCGGCGTCGAGGTAGCGCTGGCGCAGCAGTACCTTGCGGACCTTGCCGGTGGGGCCGAGCGGGATGTCGTCCCCGGAGACGACCAGCACCTGGCGTACGGTCGCGGCGGCGGCCTCGTCCAGGGCGGCGATGACGTCCTTGGTCCGGTCGGCGGTCGGGTCGGCGTCGGCGGTGAGGATCAGCAGCACGTCGGTGACCACGCGCTCGCCGTCCCGCACGGCGACCACCGTGCAGTCCGCCACGTCCGGGCGGGCGGCCAGCACCCGCTCCTCCGACATGGCGGTGAACAGCCGCTTGCCGTCGCCGAGTTCGACCGAGTCGACGGCCCGGTCGACGTGGTAGTAGTAGCCCTCCCCGTCCCGGTACATCAGGTCGCCGGTGAGGAAGCGGCCGCGGATCCGGGTGCGGAAGGTGGTGGCCGAGTCGTTCCAGTAGCCGAGTGCCAGGGTCGGTGAGGAGGTGGCGAGTTCGCCGACCTCGCCGGGGCCGAGCGGCTCGCCGTCCGGGCCGACCACCTCGCAGTCGACGAAGGCGTGCGGGCGCCCGACGCAGCGCCCGTAGCGCTCGGTGCCGGGGCCGTGGGTGATGAAGAAGTGCGAGTGGCCCATCTCGGTGGAGCCCAGGCCGTCGACGAACAGCGAGCCCGGCGTCCGGGTGCGGCCCGCGCGGGTGACGGACTCCCGGCTGCCGGTGGCGATCAGGCGGCGGATGTGCACCTCGTGCGCGCAGTCGCCGGTGTTCCACCACAGGGCGACGGTGGCGAGATCCCGGGCGGCGAGGTCGTGGTGGGCGAGTTCGGCCCAGGTGGCGGCGAAGCCGATCACCCCGGTGGGCCGCCACTGCTCGATCGCGTCCAGCACCCCGGCGCCGGACTGCCTTGACAGCACGGCGAGTTCGGTGTGCGAGCTGAGCGCCAGGTTGAGCGCGATCAGGGTGGCGGCGTGCGGCGCGGGCAGTGCGCTGAGCATCCGGTCCTGGCCCTGCGGGCGGGGCAGCCGCAGCCGGTGGCGGATCGCCGCGTACAGGCTCGCGTGCGAGTGGACGACGGCCTTGGGCATTCCGGTGGTGCCGGAGGAGTGGGTGATCGCCACCGGGTCGCCGGACCAGTGCCGGTACGGCTCGGGGGCGGCGTCCGGGTCGCCCGCGCCGAGGGTGGAGATCTCGGGCAGCAGCGGCGCGCCGGGGTCGTGGCCGGCCAGCGCGGCCAGGTGGGCCGGGTCGGCGAGGACGCCGACGGCGCCGAGGCGGGCGATGTAGCGGGCGGCCCGCTCGCCGTCCACGTTGGGGTTGAGCAGCGCGGGGATGGCGCCGAGCCGGGTCAGGGCGAGGAAGGCGAGCACGTGGTCGGCGGCGTCGCTCGCGAAGACCACCACCGGGTCGCGCCGGGTGATGCCGAGGGCGTGCAGCGCGGCGGCGCGGGCCCGGACGGCGCGGTCGAGTTCGCGCAGGGTGAGCGGTTGCCAGGCGGGGTGGTCGTCCACCGGGGTGTCGAAGGTCAGCAGCGGTTCGTCGAGGCCGAGGCCGAGTGCGAGCCGGGCGGTCAGGACGTTGCCGGCGCCCACGTCGGGGTCGTCCGCGATCAGGCTGCGGACACTGCGGATGGTCACGGGGTGGATCCCTCCCTCGGGGCCGGAGACGGCCCGGGCGGCTGATCGGTTGGCGTGGGTCGGGCGGCCGCGCGGGCGGCGAAGGGTGTCGGCGGGTGTCGGTGGGCTGTCGGCGGGTGCGACGGGGCCTGGGTGGGTGACGGGGCCTGGGTGCTGGTCTGCCGGGTGCGGCTGCTTCAGTCGTCGGGCCTCGTTCGTGGGTACGGCCGGCGGTGGCCGGACGGTTCAGTCGGTGGTGACTGAGGCGGTGACTCGGTCGGTGACCGGGACGTCAGCCGGTGACCAGGACGGCCACCGCGTGTCCGGCGGCCTCGCCCGGTCCGTCGTCGCCCGGTTCGGCGGCGATGACCAGCACCTGGTCGGCGTCGCCGTCCGCGAGGAGCAGCGCCGCGAGGTCGAGCGCGTCCGAGGGCACCTGCCCGGGGACGGCGCGGGCCGGGCTGATCGCCACGACGGGGCCGGTCAGACCCCAGCGGGCGGCGATGTGCCCGAGGACGGCGTTGGGGTTGGACTGGAAGAACAACAGGGGTGCGGGGCGCCGTCCGGGTTCGGCGCTCCGGTCGATGGCCCGCGCGGTGGCGCGGTCGCCGTCGGCGCTGGCCAGCAGCAGTGCGGTCCGCCCGGGGGCGGGCGGGGCGCCGTGGTGGGCGCGCAGGCAGCGGTCGGCGGTGTCGGCGACCAGCGGGTTGAAGCCGGAGGCGGCGAAGCCGGGCAGCGGTGGCGGCGGGCCGGCCAGGTCGGGGTCGGCCGAGCCGGGGTCGGGTCGGCGGGCCTCGGCGAGGACCCGCAGCCGGGCGGCGGCCGGCGCGGGTGCGGCGCCGAAGCTCGTGGCGTCGGGCGCTGTGGCGTCGGAGTCTGTGGCGTCGGTGGTCATGGTGTGGGTGCCGGGGTACGGGGTCGGCGCCGTCGAACGGCGGGCGGGGGCCGGTGGCCGGTCATGCGGGGGCCACCAGCAGGGCGGTGTTGGCGCCGCCGAAGGCGGAGTTGAGGCTGAGTGCGTAGCGGGGGCGGGCGGCGCGGGGGCCGTCCAGGACGAGGTCCAGGCCGACGTCCGGGTCCGGGCCGAGCCAGCCGGCATTGACCGGGAGCAGGCCGGTGCCCAACGCGCCGATGGTGACGGCGAGTTCGAGCAGGGCGGAGGTTTCCAGGGCGTGCCCGTGGACGGATTTGCTGGAGCTGACCGGGAGTTCGGCGGTGTGCGCGCCGAAGACCCGGCGCAGCGCGCTCGCCTCGGCCTGGTCGGCGAGGGTGGAGCCGGTGCCGTTGGCGTTGACGTAGCCGACCTCGGCCGGGGCGACGCCGGCGCGGGTGAGCGCGGCCTCGACGGCCCGGGCGACTCCGGCGCCGTCCGGTTCGGGGCGGCACACGTGGTGGGCGTCCCCGGCGCGGCCCCAGCCGGCCAGCCGGGCGAGGGCGGTGGCGCCGCGCCGTTCGGCGGCCGGGGCGGCCTCGACCAGCACGGCGGCGGCCGCGTCGCCGAGCAGGGTGCCCGTGCGGCCGGTGCTGAACGGGCGCAGCTCGCCGTCCCGGGCCAGCGCACGGCCAGCGTCGAAGACGGCGAACACGCCCGGCTCGACCAGGTGCCCGGCCGCGACCAGGACCCGTTCGTGCCGCCCGGTGGCGACCAGCGCCGCGGCGTCCGCGACGGCGGTCGCGGCTGCCACGCAGGCACCGGTGTACACCCGGGTGACGCCCGCGGTGCCCCAGGCGGCGCGGACACCGGCGGCCACCGCGTCGGCGGTGCCCCTGGTCCGTTCGTCGCTGTGCAGGGCGAGCAGGACGGGCGTGTCCGCGCCGTCGGCGGCGGTCAGTGCGGCCTGGCGGCAGGCCTGGCCGACGGCGTCGAGCACCGCGCGGGCCAGCGGGAAGGTGTGCGCGAGCGGCACGTCGTCGGGCAGCAGGGCGGCCCGGGTGGTGCGGCGGGCGCTCACGTCGAAGCGGGTGACGGGGCCGAAGGCGGTCTTGCCGTGGGCGGCGGCCTCGGTCAGCGGGCCGAGTCCGCGCCCGGCGGCGCTGAGCACGCCGAGCCCGGTGACCACCGGCCGGCCGCGCGGCCGGTGTGCGGAGGGCGCGCCGGTGGTCATGGCCGGGCGCCCACACGTTCGGCCAGGACGGCCGAACGCAGCAGTTCGGTGGCGTCGTCGACCGTCCGGACGGCGCCGAAGCGGTCGTCGTCGAGGTCCACCTGGATGCCGTAGCGCTGCTCGAACTCGGCTATGAGCCAGGTGAGTTCGAGCGATCCGAGGTCGTCGGGCACGGTGTCGGCGGCGCGCTGCCCGAACGCCGCCAGCATCGCGCGGACCTCGGCCCGGTCGGGGAGGGCGGAGCCGCTCACGCCGGGCTGCCGGCGGTGGCGGTGGCAGTGGCGGCGGTGGTGCTGGCGGCGATCCGCTTGACGACGTCGGCGGTGAACTCGTCGAGCGTCATCAGCGCGGTGGTCTCCATCTCGTCGAGGTCGAACTTGATCCCGAACTCGTCCTCGACCTGCACCGACAGCTCGGCCAGCGCGAGCGATTCGAGGTCCAGCCCGGCCGGGCCGAGGTCGGTGTCCCCGGTGACCTCGGAGACGTCGTACTGCATCTCGGTGAGCGAGGCGAGGACGAACTCGCGGACGCGGTCCTGCATGGTGTGGCTCCTTGTCGGGGTGCGTGCGGTGGATCAGAGCGCGGCGGCCGTGGCGGTGCTGCGCAGGGCGGCCGGGTCGCGCAGGAGTTTTCCGGTGGCGGTACGGGGGAGTCGGGGCAGCAGGGCGAGCCGTCGCGGCCGCTTGTAGGCGGCGAGCCGGCGGGCCAGCCCGTCCTGGACGAGGGCGAGGTCGGCGTCGGGTTCGGTGGCGAGGTAGGCCTCGATCGCGCCGTCCTCGAAGACCACGACGGCCTCGCGGACCTCGGGCAGCGCGGTGAGCGTCTGCTCGACCTCGGTGAGGTCGACCTTGAGGCCGCCGATCGAGACCTGCGAGTCCAGGCGGCCGAGGACGGTGACCAGGCCGGTGGCCGGGTCGAGTTCGGCCGCGTCGCGGGTGTGCAGCCAGCCGTCCGACCAGCGGGTCGGGTCGTCCAGCCCCGGGTAGGGCGAGGATTCCGCGCCGATTCGCAGTTCGCCCGCGACCAGCCGCAGCCGCATCCCGTGGACGGGCTGCTTGGCCGGGTGGAGCGTGCCGGACAGGTCGGTGGCGATGACCCCGGTCTCGGTCATCCCGTACATGGTGCCGAGCGGGACGCCGTAGCGGTCGGCGAACAGCGCGGGCAGGCCCGGGCGGACCAGCTCGCCGGCCACGATCATCCGCCGCATCCCCGGCAGCGCCGGGGGAGTGACGGCGCCGGCCAGCAGTTCGGCGTGGAAGGGCACTCCGATGACGGTGGTCGGCCGGTCGCCGGCGGCGACCGCGGCGAGGATGCCCGCCGCCGTCATCCGCTCGGGCACGGTGAGCGAGGCCCGGGCGTGCAGACTGTTGAGCAGTCCGCCGACCAGGCCGAGCACGTGCACCACGGAGGACAGCAGGACGACCCGCTCGCCCTCGCCGGGGAACTCCACCAGCCTGTGGTAGCAGTCGAGTTCGCGGAGCAGGTCGGAGGCCGTGCGGGCGATGACCTTGGCCGGGCCGGTGGACCCGGAGCTGAGCTGGATCAGCGCGTGCCCGGTGCGGGCCGGGCGCCCTTCCGGCAGCCGGACGGCCACCGGCTCGACCTCGGAGAAGCCGCGCAGGGCCGCCGCGGGTCGGTGGGCGGAGCCTACCAGGACCTGCGGGGCCAGCCGCGCCACCGCCGCGTCGACCTCGTGGTCCGTCAATCGGTGGTCGAGCAGCGCCACTTGGGCGCCGAGCCGCCAGCACGCCAGCAGCACCGTGACGAACGCCACCGAGGGCGGCAGCCGTAGCGCGGCCGTGCCGCCGGGGCCGAGTCCGGCCGCGGCGAGGTGCGCGGCCTGTTCGTCGACCAGGGCGCGCAGGGCGTCCCGGTCGAGTGGTACGCCGAGATGCAGGCACTCCTCGCCTCCAGGACCGGCCAGCAACAGCCGGTCGACCCAGGCGTCCGGGGCGTCGGCGTGCGGCGGTGAGGAAGGCGGAAGTGAAGAGGGGGAAATGCCGGTCAACACCGCTCCACACAAGTGAGGGGATTTGACATGGACGCCGTTCACAACCAAAACGGTCAATTCCGTTGCCAGACGATTGCACAGACGTTTGGTCAAATCAAGGTCTATACCAATGTGGTTGTTGCTCCTACGCTGCGGAACCGGGGCTGGTCCACGCGTGGCCGCCCGGAATCGAGGATGCCCGTGGGAGAACTCACGCTGGCCGGGATGGAGCGCGCCGCGCGCGCGCAACTTTCCCCGGAAATATGGGACTTCATCGAAGGCGGCAGCGGCACAGAACGCACCGTGGCGGCGAACCGGGAAATGTTCGCGCGCTATGCACTGCGCCCGCGCACGATGGTCGACGTCTCCGACTGCTCGCCCGCGAGCACGCTGCTCGGCGCGCCGCTCGGCCTGCCGGTCGGCATCGCCCCGATGGCCTACCACCGGCTGGTCGACCCGGAGGGCGAGACCGCCACCGCGCGCGCCGCCGGCCGCGCCGGGGCCCTGCTGGTCGCCGGCATGTTCGCCAGCCGCACGCTGGAGGAGATCGCGGCCGCCGCCACCGGTCCGCTCTGGCTCCAGCTGTACTGGCTGCGCGAGCGCGCCGCGCTCGCCGCCCTGGTCGAACGCGCCGAGGCGGCCGGCTACCGCGCGCTCGTCCTGACCGTGGACGCCCCCAGGATCGGCCGCCGCCTGCGCGACCTGCGCAACGGCTTCGCGATCCCGCCCGCCGTCCGCGCCGTCAACCTGGACCAGGACCTGATGTCCGCCAGCCACCGCGCGACGGACGGCGGCTCGGGCATCGCCGAGCACGCCCGCGAACAGTTCGACCCCACCCTGACCTGGGCCGACCTCGACTGGCTGCGCGCCCGCACCCGGCTGCCGCTGGTCCTCAAGGGCATCCTGACCGCCGAGGACGCCCGGCTCGCCGCCGAACACGGCGCCGACGCCGTCGTGGTCTCCAACCACGGCGGGCGGCAACTCGACGGCGCTCTGCCCTCCCTGGCCGCACTGCCCGAGGTCGTCGACGCCGTACCCGCCGACCTGCCGGTGCTGCTCGACGGCGGGGTGCGTACCGGCGCCGACATCGCCGTCGCGCTCGCCCTCGGCGCCCGCGCCGTCCTGGTCGGCCGTCCGGTGTTCTGGGGCCTCGCCACCGAGGGGGAGGCCGGCGTGCACCGCGTCCTCGACCTGCTGCGCGACGAACTGGAGCACACCATGGCCCTGTTGGGCCGCCCCCGGCTCGCCGACCTGGACCGCACGGCCCTCGCCCCCTGGCCCTGCCCGGCCGGCTGAACCGCGCACCGCCTGCACCACGTTGTCCGTACTGGATGGAGAACAACAGATGACCGAACCGACCCCCGAGACCGAACGCAACGACCCCTTCCCCGGCTGGGACTGGGACGACCCCGACGGCCTCGCCACCCGCCTGGACGCCTTCAGCGAGCAGGTCGCCACCTGCGACACGCTCGAAGCGCACCCCGGCGGGCTGCCCCGCGACCACGCCGGATTCCGCGAACTCGGCCTCACCGGAATCGAGTTCGCCGCCTTCCGGACCGCCCACCCGGAAGGACTCGGCACCGACCTCACCACCCTGCGCAGCCCCGGCGCCGCCACCGAACCCGGCACCCTCTACCGGGTCGACGGCGACCGCTGGTTCACCCAGCTCGACATCGGTCGGCCGCTGCCCTTCGCCGACGCCAGCGTCGACTGGGTCTACGCCGAGCACCTGATCGAGCACGTCACCATGCCGGTCGCGGTCGGCTGGCTGCGCGAGGTGCGCCGCGTCCTGCGCCCCGGCGGCGTGCTGCGCCTCACCACCCCGGACCTCGCCCGCTACCTGGCCGGCTACGCCAACGGGGACGGCTTCCTCGCCAAGCACCGCCGCCGCCTCACCACCCTCGGCTTCGGCCCGCCGATGCCCGCCCGCCCGGCCTTCCTGGTCAACCAGATCTTCCGCCACTACGGGCACCAGTGGATCTACGACCTGGACGAGCTGCGCCACGTCCTCACCCTCGCCGGCTTCGAACCCGAGCGGATCCGCCACTGCGCCTACCGCCAGGGCGCCCGCCCCGACGTCGCCGACCTCGACACCGCGTTCCGCACCGACGAGACCGTCTACGTCGAAGCCGACCGCTAGGCCCTCGTGTCCTCAGGCCCATGGACCCCTGGATCCTGAAGCCCTCAGGCCCTGAGTCCGCCCGCCGACGCCTCCGCACCGGATCTGTACCGAACGGGACCACCCATGCCCCTGCACCCCCAGGCCGAGGCGCTGCGCGCCCGGCGCGCGAGCGGCGGTGCGCCGCCGCTCTACACCCTCACCCTGGCCGAGGCCCGCGCCGCCGACCTCGCCGACATCCGCGCCGCGGCCGGGAGCCCCGAGCCGGTCGCCGCCGTCGAGGAGCACCGCATCCCCGGCCCGGGCGGCGAACTCGCCCTGCGGCTCTACCGCCCCGAGCCGCCCGGCCGTCAACTACCGGCCCTGCTGTACCTGTTCGGTGGCGGGTGGGCCCTCGGCTCGCCGGACACCAGCGACGCGATCTGCCGCCGGCTGACCAACGCGGCCGGCTGCGTCACCGCCTCCGTCGGCTACCGGCTCGCCCCCGAACACCCCTTCCCCGCGGCCGTCCACGACTGCCGCGCCGCGCTGTACTGGCTCGCCGCACACGCCGGCGAGCTCGGCGTCGACCCGGGTCGGCTCGCCGTCGGCGGCGACAGCGCCGGCGGCAACCTCACCGCCGCCCTCACCCTGATCGCCCGCGACGAGAACGGCCCGGCCCTGCGCCACCAACTGCTCGTCTACCCGAACACCGACCACGCCGCCGACACCCCCTCGCTGCGCGAGCACGACGACCCGATGCTCTTCAACCGCCGCTCGGTGGCCTGGTACTGGGGCCACTACCTGGCCGACCCCGCCGACGGCGCCCACCCGCACGCCTCCCCGTTGCGCGCCCCCGGCCTGGCCGGACTGCCGCCCGCGACCGTCATCACCGCCGAGTACGACCCGCTGCGCGACGAGGGCGAGCAGTACGCCGAGGCGCTGCGCGCGGCCGGCGTCCCGGTGGAGCGCCGCCGCTACGCCGGCATGCCGCACGGCTTCTTCGCCATGACCGGCACCCTGGACGCGGCCGCCGACGCCCAGCGCTACGCCGCCGAGCGGCTGCGCGAGGCCCTGCGGTGAGCGCGCCCGAGCCCCTGCCCCTGGCCGACCTGCACGCCAGCCTGGCCGACCCGCTGCTGGACGCGATGACCTTCCTCAACGAGGTCACCACCCGTTACCCCGACGCCGTCTCCTTCGCCCCCGGCCGCCCCTACGAGGGCTTCTTCGAACCCGAGGACGTCCCCGCCTACCTGGACACCTACCTCGCCCACCTGGCGGCCCGCGGCCTCGACCGGGACGCCGTGCGCACCGCGCTGTTCCAGTACGGCCCCACCAAGGGGATCATCGCCGACCTGGTCGCCCGCACCCTCGCCAACGACGAGGGCCTGGCGGTGGCCCCCGAGGCCCTGGTGCTGACGGTCGGCGCCCAGGAGGGCATGCTGCTCACCCTGCGCGCGCTGTGCGCCGGCCCGGACGACGTCCTGCTGGTCAGCTCGCCCTGCTACGTCGGGGTCACCGGCGCCGCCCGGCTGCTCGACCTGACCACCCTCCCCGTCCCCGAGGGCCCGGCCGGCGGCCCCGACCCGGAGGCCGTGCGCGCCGCCGCCCGGGCGGTGCGGGCCAAGGGCCGCCGCCCGCGCGCCCTCTACGTCGTCCCGGACTTCGCCAACCCCTCGGGCACCAGCATGCCCGTCGCGGCCCGCACCCGGCTGCTGGAGACGGCCGCCGAGGAGGGCCTGCTCGTCATCGAGGACAACCCGTACGGCTTCTTCGCCCGCGACCCGGGGGAGCGGCCGACGCTCAAGGCGCTCGACCGCCGCCGCCAGGTGGTCTACCTGGGCTCCTTCGCCAAGACCTGCTTCCCCGGCGCCCGCCTCGGCTACGTCGTGGCCGACCAGGAGGTGGCCGGCCCCGGCGGGCGGCGCACCCTGCTGGCGGACGAACTGGCCAAGCTGAAGAGCATGACGACGGTCAACACGCCCGCGCTCAGCCAGGCCGTCATCGGCGGCATGCTGCTGCGCCACGACTGCCGGCTGCGCGCCGCCAACGCCGCCGCCACGGCCCACTACGCGGCGGGCATGGACACCCTGCTGCGGGAGCTGGACCGGCACTTCCCGGCCTCCGAGCGGCGCCGTTCGGGCGTGTCCTGGAACCGGCCCGAGGGCGGCTTCTTCGCCGTGCTGACCGTCCCGTTCGCCGCCGACGACGCGGCGATGGAGCGCTGTGCCCGCGGGTACGGGGTGCTGTGGACGCCGATGGCGCCGTTCTACCCGGCGGGCGGCGGGGAGCACCGCCTGAGGCTCTCGATTAGTTCGCTGACACAGACTCAGATTATCGACGGTGTGGCAAAGTTGGCAGCGTTCATCGCCTCCCGGGCGATCGCTTCCTGAACGACGCTCGCAACAGCAGGAGGGGCCCGGCTCGTGAGCCGGGCCCCTCCTCGTGCACGTGTCCCCGTCCTCGTGCGTCGTGTCTCAGCGCACCCGGGTGGAGAACAACCGGGCCGACCAGTACACCGACAGCACGGTCATCACCACGACGACCAGCAGGCCCTGCCACACCGCACTGTCCCCGAGGTGGCCGGAGAACAGCGCGCGCATGCCCTCCACCGCCCAGTAGAAGGGGTTCCACTTGGCGGTCTGCTGCAGCCAGTGCGGCGCCAGGGTGAGCGGCAGCAGCACCCCCGAGAGCAGCGCGATCGGCTGCGCGATGGTGTTCACCACCGGTGCCATCGCCGCGTCCGTCGGTACCATCAGCGCGATGCCGTAGGAGATCGCCGAGGTCATCAGCGCCAGCAGCCCGAGCAGCAGGTAGGCGAGCAGCAGGTTCAGCGGGCTCACCCGCAGCCCGAACGGCAGCGCGATCAGGGTGATCAGGACGGCCTGCACCAGCAGCGCCACCATCTCCCGCAGCGCCCGCCCGAGCAGCAGCGCCAGCCGGCTCACCGGCGTCACCCGGGAGCGCTCGATGATGCCGGCCCTCAGCTCGCCGAGCAGGCTGAAGCCGGTGAACAGCCCGCCGAAGATGCACAGCACCGCCAGCAGGCCCGGCACGTACACCTGGTAGGCGTCGGCGTAGCTGCTGGCACCGTCGGGGGCGAGCACCTTCTTCAACAGCGGGGCGAACAGCAGCAGGTAGAACACGGGCTGGATGATCCCGACGGCGATCCAGATCGGGGTGCGGATCATCAGCAGCACCTGGCGCTGGAAGACCAGCCAGGTGTCGCGGGCGAGCTTCATGGTCTCCCCAGGAATGGGCGGATCAGGACTGCTGGAGCGAACGGCCGGTGCGGGCCAGGAACACGTCGTCCAGGCTGGGGCGTTGGAGCTGGACGGTGCCGGGCGTCACGCCCGCCCCGTCCAGCGCGCGCAGCAGCTGCGGGATGGCCGCCGCGCCGTCCTCCAGGTAGAGCCGCAGTCCGTCCTCCCCGCTGAACTCCAGCCGGTGCAGGTACGGCTGCGGGCGCAGCACCTCGGCGGCCCGCTCGGCGACGCCCTCTCCGGGCTCCAGCCCGAGCAGCACGACGTCGCCGGAGATCTCGCGCTTGAGCACCTCGGGCGTGCCCTCGGCCACCACCTGGCCGTGGTCGACGATCGCGACCCGGTCGCACAGGGCGTCGGCCTCGTCGAGGTAGTGCGTGGTGACGACGACGGTCATGCCCTCGGTGCGCAGTCGGCGGATCTCCTCCCACACGTACGCCCGGCTGGCCGGGTCCAGCCCGACCGTGGGCTCGTCCAGGAACAGCACCCGGGGCTCGTGGATGACGCCGAGCGCGATGTCCACCCGGCGGCGCTGGCCGCCGGAGTAGGTGGCGCACGGGCGGTCGCCGAATTCGGCCAGGTCGAAGGCCTTGAGCGCGCCCTCGGCGGCCTGGACGGCCTGCGCCTTGGCGACGCCGTACATCCGGGCCTGGAGCACCAGCTCCTCGCGGGCGCTGACGGTGTCGGTGGTGCCGCCGCCCTGGGCGACGTAGCCGATCCGGCGGCGTACACCGGCCGGGTCGGTGAAGAGGTCGGCCCCGGCGATGCTGGCCTGACCGCCGTCCGGGCGGATCAGGGTGGCCAGCATGCGCAGGGTGGTGGTCTTCCCGGCGCCGTTGGGCCCGAGGAAACCGTAGATCTCGCCCGCGTCGACGGACAGGTCGATGCCGCGCACAGCGTCGACGGTGGGGTTCTCGCCGCTCTTGCGGGAGGTCTTCTTGCGATAGGACTTGCGCAGTCCCGTGGTCTCGATCAACCGGAACTCCCGTGCGGGGATGGGCTGCCACGGCACCTGGGAAGGCGGTGCTCGGCACCTGCGAAGGCGGTGCTGGGCGCCACCCTAGGCCGAACTCAAGCCCGGAGACAATGGCCTAGACCAATGGACGTTGATCTTCCGGTCTGCTACAGGGTCCCCGGCAGCGGCTGTCGGAAGTCCTGCCCGGCTCGGGCCGCCAGGGCCTCCAGCCGGTCCGCGGCAGTGGCCGCCCCGCCGCCCGCGCGCAGCGCCTCGCCGACCCGAACCGCGTTGCGCCGGTAGTCGGCCGTGTCCAGCACGGCCCGCAGGGCCCGCGCCAGCCGCTCCGGCGTCACCCGGGCGAACGGCACCCGCAGCCCCGCCCCGGCCGCCGCCACCTGCGCCGCGACGAACGGCTGGTCGTGCCGGATCGGTGCGGTGACCAGCGGCAGGCCGTGCGTCAGGGCCTCGCCGACGGTGTTCATCCCGCCGTGGCACAGCACCGCGTCCAGCGCGCCGCGCGTCATCAGCTCCAGCACCGGCGCCCGGTCCACCGCGACGGCCTGCGGCGGCAGTTCGGGCAGCAGCTCGCGCCGGGCGGCGAACACCGGCTGCACGTCGTCGCCGCACAGCTCCAGCGCCCGGGCGGCCCGCGCGTGGAAGTCCGCGCCCAGCTCGCCGGCCAGTGTGCCCATGGTGACCAGCACCCGCCGGCGCCCGGGCAGCAGCCGCTCCCACGGGAAGTCCGGATCGGCCGGCCGAACGGAGTGGACCGGCCCGACCAGCGCGTGGTGCGGGGGCGGCGCGTCGTCACCGGTCAGCGCGGGACCGGTGGTCGCCAGCACCAGGGCGGGGGAGAAACGCGGGTCCACGTACTCCTGCACGGGCAGCCGGGCGCGCTCCCACAACCCGCGCAGCAGGCCGGTCATCCAGGCCTCCACCTGCGGCAGCGCCCGGTACGGGCGGCCCAGTTCCATCGCCCCGGGCGCGAAGCTCGCCCACGGCAGGCCGTGCCGGTGGGCGGCCAGCGCGCCCGCCGGGGTGTGCTGGTCGACGAGCAGGACGTCCGGCCGGAACTCCCGCACGATCGCGTCCAGCGGCTTCGCGGTGAACCGCGCGTACGGGACGATGAAGCCCTCCCAGAGCGAACGCAGCGCGGCGAGCCCGTGCCCGCCCTGCGCCCGGAACGCCCGGGTGCCGGTGCCGAGCACCTGGGCCCCGGGACCGAGCAGCGGGCGCAGCACCGACTCGGTGCCGGTCCAGGCGACGTCGTGTCCGCGCGCGGTCAACTCGGCGGCGATGCCCGCCGCGGGATTGACGTGGCCGGTCAACGGGGGCATCACCAGCAGGAACCGGGTCATCGCGCACCCTCCTCGGGGATCAGTTTCTGCAGGTCGGCGACGGTCAGCGCTTCCAGGGCGGCCAGGTCCAGCCCGGCGCGCAGCCGGGCCAGGTCGGCCGCCGGGCCGAAGCGTTCGCGCAGGCGCCCGGCGAGCGCGGCCAGTTCGCCCTCGTCGAGCAGCAGGTCGCCGTCCAGCCGGGCGTCCGGGGTCAGCCGGTCGGCCCAGCCGGGCGGCGCTCCGGCGGCCTCGACCAGCAGTGCGACCAGCTCCGGGTGCAACGGCGCGGCGGGGCGGTGCGGTTCACGGTCGGACGACGTGTGAGAAATGGCATCGGACATCGAAGGGGGTCTCCCACCTGCTCGACGGCACGGGGGTGAACGCGCCCGCCCAGGAGGCGGATTCGGCGGCCTCGGAGACGAACGCGATGCTGAAGGGGCCCGAGATCACTTGTGCGACCCGGCGGGCGTCGGAATACTAGCCCGCGTGACAGCACTGGAGGCAGTGGCCGTTCACCTCCCCCCGCACGCCGTGCCCATCGAGGCGGTTGGTGAGCGGATCGGCCTGACCCCACGTCAACTTCGACTCTTCCGCCGCTTCCACGGACTGGACCAGCTCCGTCTGGACCCGTCCGGGACGCTGCCCGACCTGCTTGACTCCGCCCTCGACAACCTGCCTGAGCTGCGCGGACGCGAACGGGACGTCCGCTTCGTGATCCACGCGCGCAGCATGCCGGTGGCGGTGCCCTACCCGCTCAACCCACTGCACGACCTGCTCGCCCCGCGCGGCCTCGCGCACGCCAACGCCTTCACGGTGACCCACCACGCGTGCGCGGTGGGCCTGCTGGCCATCGACCTGGCCGGCCGGCTGCTCGCCGCCGAGCCCGACCCGCGGGCACTGGCGCTCATCCTGGCGGGCGAGAAGACCTTCACCAAGGACGCCCAGGTGGTGCCCGAGACCGGTATCTTCGCCGAGGGCGCGGCCGCCTGTCTGGTGAGCGCCGACGGCGAGCGCCACCGGGTGCTCTCCTTCGCGGTGCGCCAGCGCCCGGAGTTCGACGGCCGGCTGGCCGAGGACGCGGACCTCCTGGCCCGCTACCAGCGCGAGTACCCGAACGTGATGGTGGAGGCGATCGAGGCCGCCCTGGACGAGGCCGGTCTGGACCTCTCCGACCTGGCCGCGGTGCTTCCGCACAACGTCAACCAGGCGTCGTGGCGGATGATAGCGCGCCGGATCGGCTATCCGCTCGACAAGGTGGTGCTGGACAACGTGCTGTCGGTGGGGCACAGTTTCGCTGCGGACAGCCTCATCAATCTTCACACCGCCACCACGCGGGGGCTGCTGCGCCGCGGCGACCACTACCTGATCGCCGCCGCCGGTGTCGGAGCCACCTTCTCCGCGATGGCGGTCCGCTGCTGACGAAGCGTCTACTTCGTCCATCTTTCCCACGCCAGACCACTCTCCCACGTACGACGGGACGGGACACCCATGTCAGAACCTGTGGTCCAGACCACTGACCCCGAGCTGCGCGAGCGGATCCGCACCGGCATCGGCGAGCTGCTGCCCCGAGTCCTCAAGCGCGAACTGCCCGAGATCCCCGAGAACGCCTGCCTCTTCGACGACCTCGGCCTCACCTCCGCCGGCACCATCGAGCTCATCCTGGAGCTGGAGGAGTCGCTCGACATCCAGGTGGACGTCGAGCAGATCACCGAGGACGACCTGCGCTCGGTCACCAAGCTGGCCGACTACGTCGCCGGACACGTCATCCCCGAGGACTGACCGGGTGGCCGACCACGGCCTGCGGATCACCCGGGCGCTCGCGCGGCGCTTCGACGGCCGCTCGGAGGCCTCGCTCCACCCGGACCTGCGGGTGTTCGTCTCCGACCTCGTCCGCCCCTACGGCCTGCCGCTGCGCGAGGACCTGCTGAGCGCGGGCGTCGGCCACTCCTACGAGGAGCTGGCCGCCGGCCTGGTGCGCGAGGCGCTCGCCGAGGACGAGCCCGTCGACCTGCTGATCCTGGCCTTCGACACCCCGGACGTCCGACCGGGTGCGCCGTCCTCGCTGGCGCTCAGCCGATCCTGTCCGGGCACGCCGCTCGCCTTCGCGGTCTGCGACCAGGGCGTCGCAGCGGCCTTCACCGCGCTGCGCCTCGCGGTCGACTACCACCGCACCGGATCCTGCCGCCGGGCGGTCGTGGTGCTCGCCGAGCAGACCGCGCTGCACCACGAGCCGGCCGCGCCGGTGGCGCTGCCGGAGCGGCACGGTGTGGTGGTGCTGGTCTGCGAGGAGGCCCCCGGGCCTGACATGACCGTCCACCAGATGCCCGGTGCCGAGCTGTCGGATGCGGCGGTGCGGGCCCGGGCCGCCGAGCTGGGGCCCGACCCGGCGCTCGTGCTCGGCCCCGGGCTGGCCGGTGCCGAGGACTCGGCGGCCCAGCCGTTCACCGGGGCCTGGGCGGAGCTCGCCGAGCAGCTGCCCGCCTGGCGGGCGCAGGGGCGCCCCGTCCTGGTCGCCGACCTGGACCGCAGGCTCGGCGTGCTGAGCGCGTTGACCCTTCCGTAGTCATGGTTCGGTTCATGCCAACTCTCTTGTCTCACACAGGAATTGGCGAATCATCGGTTAGGTGAACGATTGGTCTGGACCAGCGTGCGAGGTCGCTGGTAGCGTCCCGATCGCACCCCGCTGAACCCTTCCCCGGCGAGCCGAAAGGCGCGTACGACGTGACCCCGTACGGCGAGACACAGACCAGTAGACGGATCGAGGTCCGGTACGCGGCCTCGGCCGACGGCTCGGCCGGTGGTGCGGCTGTCGATTCGGGGCCGCTCACGCTCGGCCAGGACAACATGATCCGGTGCATCGGGCGCGATGCCCCCGAGCAGATCAACAAGGATTCGCTCTGGCCCGTCCCGGACGGCACCTCGGTGTCCGCCGGGCTGGCCGCCCTGCGCCGACTCGTCGAACGGCACGAGTCGCTGCGCACCTCCTTCCCCGCCGGCCCCGGCGCGGACGGCTTCCCGGAGCGCCAGGTGGTGCACCCGGAAGGCCGGTTCACCGTCACCGTGATCGAGGCGGGCGACCGCAGCGACCCCCAACTGGACGCGCTCGCAGCTGAGTTGGGTCGGGCCGACGTCGCCGTTCCGTTCGACCTGGCGGCCGCCCCGCGGCTGCGCTTCACCCTCGTCACGGACGGGGAGCGACTGCTGCGGCTGGTCGCGGTGGTCTGCCACGCGGGGGCCGACGGCGCCGCCACCGTGCTGCTGATCCAGGACTGGCTGGACCTCGCCGCCGGCAAGGACCTCCCGCCGGTCACCGCCCCGACCCCGCTGCGGATCGCGGACGCGGAACGGAGCGCGCAGGGCCGCCGCAAGTCGGCCGCCGCCCTGCGGTACTGGGCCCGCAGCCTCGCCGCCGGCCCGCAGGTCGTGTTCGCCGACGCGCGGATCACCGGCCCCCCGCACGACCTCTCCGCCGTCCTGGTCCGCTCCCGCACCGCCGCCGAGGACCTCGCCGCCGTCTGCCGCCGCACCGGCGCGAGCCCGTCCGTCGTCCTGCTCGCCGCCTTCGCCGCGCTCGTCGCGCACCGGTCGGGCCGCACCGGGCTGGCGCTCTCGGCGCTCTCCGCGAACCGTCAGCGCGCCGCCCTGGTCGACCACGTCGGCACCCTGGCGCAGGACGCCCTGATCCTGCTCGACACCGGGACTGCCGACCTCGACCAGCTGATCGGCCGGGCCAAGGCGGCCTCGCTGAGCGCCTACTGGCACAGCACCCTGGACGCCGAACAGGTCTGGCGGCTCATCGAGGACTGCGCCCACCTGCGCGGCAGCCGGTTCCCCCGCCACGTCGTGGTCAACGACCTGAGCCTGACCATCCCCGCCGCCGTCGCCGACGCCCAACCCGCCGCGACCGCCGACCCCGAACTGACCCGGCTGCCCGCCCCACAGCTGCCGGTCCGGCTGATGTTCACCATCCTGCGGATCAGCGGCAGCCTCGACTTCGCCCTGATCAGCTGCCCGCAGGTGCTGGACCCGGACGAGACCGACCGGTTCGCGCGGGCGCTGCTCGCCGTCCTGGCCGCCGCCGCCCGCGGGCCCGTGCCGCTCGACGCCCTGCCCGGCGTCGGCGGCGTGCCGACCCCCGACCGGAGCGGGGAGTGGCACCTGGTCGACGGCTCCTGGATCGACCTGGCCGCCGTTCGCGACCTGCTGGAGGCCGCCCTCGGCGCGCGGGCGGAGATCGAGCTGGCGCTGGACGAGGGAAGGCTGACCGCCGGGCTGACCAGCGCGGACCGCGAACTCACCCCGGCCGTCGCCCACCACGCGGTGGTCGCCGCTCTGCCCGGCCGCGACACGGCGATGGCGCCGCACCACTACGTCGTCCGGCACACCGGCTCCGGGGCGGAGGCCGTCACCTCCGGCGGCGGCCGCGACCCGGACATCGCCGCCCGGCAGGCGGTGCTCACCTGAACGGGGGAGCACGGGCAGGCGCGGGCGGGCTCACTCCAACGGGTCCTCGCCGTCCCACCGGACATCCCACGAACACGCCGAGGTCGCCCCCGAGGTGAGCCCCCACGGGCTCGGCACCTCCTCCTCGTCCTCGTCGCCCTGCAACGGCAGCCGGTCGATCACCGCGACCAGCCGCGGCGGCAGTTGCGGCGCCAGCCCGTGGTGGACCCGGGACAGGATGTCGCGCCGCACGTCGTCCGGCAGCAGCGGCCTGGTCATCCGCAACGGCATCGGCCCGGAGGGGCGTCCGGCCGCAACCAGCTGGTCCGACCAGGCCCGCCAGTAGTCGGCGTCGTCGTTCTCGCCGAGCTTCAGATGGTGCAGGTGCAGGCAGTACGCCGCCGTGCCGCAGCCCGATCCGGCGGCGAAGCGCCACCAGAACTCGGCGCCCTCCTCCCGCCCGGTCGCGTAGAGCAGCGCGGCGAACACCTCCGCGCCCTCGGGCTGGATCCGGCGGGCGTTCACCAGGAGGTCGAGCCCCCGGGAGGCGTCCGGTGCGCCCAGTACCAGGGCCACCACCAGGCCCAGTTCGAAGGCGGCCTGCTCGAACTCCGACGGCAGGTGTGTCGGCGCGGCCGTGAGCCGGGCCTGGCGCAGTGCTGCGATGCGCTCGGCGTGCGCGCGCTCCGGCCGGGGCACGTGGACCACCGCACGCCCCCCGCCGCTCGTACCCGCCTCGCCGCTCGTACCCGTCCTGTCGCTCGTGCCCGCCCCGTCGGGCGGGTCCGCTTCCTGCCCGGGCGTCACAGCTGACCCGCGTGGTCCGGCAGTTCACCCGCTCGGTCGGCCGGTTCACCCGAGCGGTCGGGCAGTTCGCCCACGCCGAGCCGGCGCGCCAGTCGCTCCCGCGCGTGCCGCAGGTTGGAGTGCACCGTCGCCACCGGCCGCCCCAGGTAGGCCGCGATCACCTTGACGTGCAGGCCCAGCAGGTACCGCAGGATGATCACATCCCGTTGTCGGTCCGGGAGTTCGAGGATCGCCGCGTACAGCCGCACCTCGTCCGCCTCGCTGTGCAGCAGCCCGTTCGCGACCTGCTTGAACGCGCCGATCACCGCGGCGAAGGTGACGGCCTCCACCGCCACCGGTTCCTCGGCGGACATCCAGTCCGAGACGTGCCGGTTCGCCAACCGCCAGGCGTACGCGGCCGGCTCCTCGAACCGCAGCACCTGAGGCCAGCAGCGGGCCAGGTCCGCCTTCACGGCCTCGACCACCAGTGCGGCGTCCGCCTGGCCGCCTATCCTGGTCAACGCGAGAGCGCGCCAAGCGGGTTCATGGGTCTCGCAGAACGACGCGTAGGTGAGGTCCAGCCGCAGGCCGAGGTCGCCACCGGCCTCCCGGTCCGACTCCGCGCCGTCGGCGCGCTCCAGCGTCGGCCCTCCCCGGTACCCGCGCACGGGGGCGTCCCTGTCGATCGTCATCGAGCCTGCTTTCCGTGGCCGCCGGCAGCTCGGCGGGCCACTCGAGGTTCGGGCTGTCTGCGCCCATCCTCAGTCCATCCGGCTCGTCACTCCAGGCCGCATCCCGAATACAGATCGTCATCCCATGGGATCGCCCGACTGGTTGGAGCGCGGCGGTCCGCGCTCGACCTCCGGATACGGTGGGCACCAATCGACAGGTGTCCGCGACGCCGAGGGGGAACGCGATGAGCCTCTACGACGGAGTCGACCTGCGGCTCAACATGCCGCACTCGGCCCGGATGTACGACTACTACCTCGGCGGCTTCACCAACTTCGCCGCCGACCGCGAGGCCGCCGGGCACGCCCTCGCGGTCGCACCCTGGCTGCGCGTCGCCGCCCGCGCCAACCGGTCCTTCGTCCACCGTTCCACCCGCGCCCTCGCCCGGGCCGGCATCGACCAGTTCCTCGACATCGGCACCGGCATCCCCACCCCGCCCAACCTCCACGAGGTCGCCCAGAGCGTCGAACCGTGCGCCCGCGTCGTCTACGCCGACAACGACCCGATCGTGCTCTCACACGCCCAGGCGCTGCTCACCGGCACCCCCGAAGGCCGCACCGCCTACGTCGAGGCCGACGTCACCGACCCCGCCCGCCTCCTCGCCTCGCCCGGCCTGCGCGACACCATCGACCTCACCCGGCCCGTCGCGCTCTCCCTCAACGCCCTCCTGCACTTCGTCCCCGACACCCGTGGCGCCCACGAGCTCGTCGAGCACCTCAAAGCGGCCCTCGCCCCCGGCAGCGCCCTGGTGATGACCCATGTCACCCCCGACTTCGCCCCGACCGAGATCGCCGGCCTGGTCCGGATCTACGAATCCGCCGGCACCGCCGCCCAGGCCCGCACGCTCCCCGAGTTCACCCGCTTCTTCGACGGCTGGAGCCTCATCGCCCCCGGTACCGTCCCCACCCCCCACTGGCGGCCCACCCCCACCGACCCGCCGGCCACCGCCCCCGACGCCGCCGCCTACGCGGCCGTGGCGCTCAAGCCCTGACCCCGCCCGCCCGGTCGCCCCCGCCCGGTCGCCACCCAACCCCCTCCACCCGTGCGGCCCCGCCGTCCCGGGGACAGACTGGTGGTGGATCGATGCTGCCCGTGAGGCTGGGAGAGGCATGCTGCTGGGACTCACCACCGCCTTGGTCGCGACCGTCTGCTTCGGGTTCGGGGCGGTGTTCCAGGCGCGCGGGGCGCGGTCGGCGCCGCAGGCGGACCGGGTGCGGGCGGGGCTGCTGGCCGCGCTGGCGCGGTCGTGGGAGTTTCTGCTCGGCACGGTGCTGGACATCGTCGGTTTCGCGCTGAGCATCGTGGCGCTGCGCAGCCTGCCCCTGTTCCTCGTGCAGGCCGTCACCAACGCGAGCCTGGCCGTGACGGCGCTCGCCGCCGTCCGGCTGCTCGGGGCGCGGCTGCGCCGGGGGGACGTGACGGGAATCGTCGCCGTGGTGGTCGGCCTGACGCTGCTGGCGTCGGGGTCGGGCCGGGAGGGCCGGGAGCACGCCCCGCCGCTGTTCCACTGGGCGCTGCTCGCGACGACCGCCGTGATGCTGCTGCTGACCCTCGTCCTGGTGCGCCGGGCCGGTACCGTGGCGGCGGCCGGGCTGGGGCTGCTGGCGGGGGTGGGGTTCGGGGTGACGAGCCTGGCGGTGCGGGTGATGGACGCGTCGAGCCTGGTCACCGTCCTCACCGACCCGGCGGCGTACGCGCTCGCGGTGGGCGGCCTCGGCGGCTACCTGGCGTACGCGCTGGCGCTTCAGCGCGGCACGGTCACGGCCGCGACCGCCGCCGGGACGGTCGCCGAGACCTTCGGCCCGGCGCTGGTGGGCGTGGCGGCGCTGGGCGACGCGGCGCGTCCGGGGTTCGAGTGGTGCGCGCTGGCGGGCTTCGCGGTGGCGGTGGGCGGCACCTTCCTGCTGTCCAGGTTCGGGGAGTTGGAGGGGCAGTCCGCGGAGGTGGCCGCCGCGCGGCCGGGCTCGGCGGACCGGGACCCTGAACCGGGCCCGGGCCCGGAGGCGGACGCGGAGCCGGCCGTCCCGCCCCGGTAGCCCGGGTGGCGCCGCCGTGCGAAGGTGACTTGCCGGACAAATCGGACGGTGACACGCCCACGGAGCGGCAGGTGCGCGATGGCGGACGAAGCCCAGCCGGGCCCCCGACGGCCGGGGCCCGCCGACCCTCCGGTCGTGCTCGTCACCGGCGCGTCCTCCGGCATCGGCCTGGCCACGGCCGTCCGCCTGGCCGACGCCGGCTGGCGGACCCTGCTGTCCGGTACGGACGGCGCCCGCCTGGACGAGGTCGCCGCCCGGACCGGCGGCCGCGTCCTGCCCGAGGACCTGAGCAAGCCGGACGGCCCGAGCCGGCTCGCGGAGGCGGCCCTCGCGGAGGCCGGCCGGGTGGACGCGCTGGTCGCCAGTGCGGGCCTGGGGTGGCGCGGACCGTTCGCGGACACCCCCTCGGACGTCCTGGACCGGATGATCGAGGTCAACTTCGCCGCCCCGCTGCGGCTGGTCCGCCTGCTCCTGCCGGGCATGCTGGAGCGCCGCCGGGGCCGGATCGTGCTGCTCGGCTCGATGGCCGGCCAGGTCGGCGTGCGCGACGAGTCGGGGTACGCGGCGACCAAGGGCGGGCTGGCGATGTTCGCGGAGAGCCTCTGGTACGAGCTGCGCGGCACCGGGGTGGGGGTGCGCCTGGTGCTGCCGGGTCCGGTGGACACCCCGTTCTTCGACCGGCGCGGCACGCCCTACCAGCGGGAGCGGCCACGGCCCGTGCCGGCGGAGCGGGTCGCCGACACCGTGGTCGCGACCATCACCACCGGGCGTGACCGGCTCTTCGTGCCGCACTGGCTCGGCTTCCCGGCCCGGATCCACGGCGTGGCGCCGGGCGTGTTCCGGCGCATGGCCTCCCGCTTCGGGTGAGCCCGGTGAACACCGCCACCCGGGTGCTCGCGACGGCGGCCGCCGCCGCGGCCGCGGCGGAGTTCGCGCACCTGGCCCCGGCGGCGGTGCGCCTCCCGGCACTGCGCCGCACGCTGGCCCGTCGAACCGCCGGCCTCGGCGCCGACCCGCACCACGTCGCCCTGACCTTCGACGACGGCCCCGACCCGCGCAGCACCCCGGAGATCCTGGACGCGCTGGACGCGCTGGGCGGTGTCCGGGCCACCTTCTTCCTGCTGGGCTCGATGCTGGAGCGCGCCCCCGCCCTCGGCCGGGAGCTGGTGCTGCGCGGCCACGAGGTGGCCGTCCACGGCTGGCACCACCGGCCGCAGTGGTACCCGGCCCCGGCCCGTGACCTGCGCGAACTGCGCCACGCGACCGAGGCGGTGACCGCGCTGTGCGGGGTGCGCCCGCACTGGTACCGCCCGCCGTACGGGGTGCTGACGGCGGGCCCGGCCCTGGCCGCCCGGCGGCTGGGCCTGCGCCCGGTGCTGTGGACGGCCTGGGGCCGGGACTGGACGGCGGAGGCGACCGGGGCCTCCGTCTACGCGACCGCCCGCCCCGGCCTCACCGGCGGCGCGACCCTCCTCCTGCACGACTCCGACTGCACCTCCGCCCCCGACTCCTGGCGGGCCACCCTCGCCGCCCTTCCGCTGATCGCCGCCCACTGCCGCGCCCACTCCCTCACCCTCGGCCCGCTCCGCGACCACGCCGTCCCGGGGGCCGCCCGCGGCTGACGGCATCGCGCCCGCCGCCGAGCGCCGGGCGGACGGCGAAGCCCCGCCTCGACCGAGGCGGGGCTTCGCCGTGTGGCGTTGCTCGGCGTCTTCTAGCGTTCGCAGGCGACGCCGTCGTTGTCGCGGTCCAGGCCGGATCGGTACCCGGGGTCGCCCCGGTGCAGGGGGGCCTTGCCGGCGGCCTTCACCGCGTCGCAGTTCTTGTAGTAGGCGCTGCCGCCGGCACCGCCCTGGGAACCGCCACCCGACGCCCCGTCCGAGTTCGCGTCCGAGCCCCCGCCTGACGTTCCGCCCGACGTTCCGCCCGACGACCCGCCAGTGGAACTGCCGCCGGCGTTGCCCTGGTGGTTCGGGCTGGACGGGTCGTTGCGTTCGTCCGCGTAGAGCGCCGCGTACCGGTCCGCCGGGCACGAAGCCCCCGGCTTCACCAGCTGGAGCGCGGGAGAGGCCGCCGGGTACAGCTTGCTCCCGGGCTGGAGCACGTTCGCGCACACCACCCAGGCGTCGTGGTCGGCGGGCAGCGCTAGGTCCAGGTAGCGGCTGTGCTCCTGGATCCGGTCGGCTGCGACACCGGCCGCCACCAGTAGGGCACGCGCCTCCCCGGCGGTGTGCTGGGCGACGTCGGGCATGACACCCGACACGGCGCTCGGAGTCGGAGTGGGAGTGGGAGTCGCGCTCGGAGTCGGAGTCGCGCTCAGGGCCGGCGTCGGGGACCCGGCGTCGGCCGGGGTGGCCGCCGTCGTGGCCGTAGCCGTAGCGGTCGGAGCCGGAGCGGCGGTCGTCGCCGGGGCCGCGACCGGCTGCGCCTTCTCCGGCTTCGGCCCCGTGATGACGCCCAACCAGAAGAGCGAGCCGATCAGGCAGCAGAAGGTCAGCGCCACCTTGGCGGCGACGTGCAGGCGGCGGGAGCGCCACAGCCAGATCGCGGCGAGCGGCGGTACGAACAGCAGGGTGGCGGCTCGGACGAGCCGGTTGGCCGTGGTGCGGGGCGGTACGGCCTGGGGCCCGGGCGGCCGGTGCGGGTCGGGGGTCACGAGGGGGTTCCTTCGAGCAGGAGTGTGTCCCCGGGGAGAGCGGCACCCCGGGGTGGGTGCTCCGGCCTGGGCTGGACGGCCGCCGCTGCCGGCGGGCGAGGCCGCTGTCCGGGGCCGTCCGGAGGCTTCGGAGAGTGTAAAGGACTCGTATGGAACAGGTATGCGCCAGGTAGCGAACTCCGGCCCCGGCCCCCGCCCGGGTGCACGGCTCCACCCCGGCCGGGACTCCCGTATGGCTCGCCCCGGCGCTCGGCTACGCCAGCCCCACCTGCGCCAGGGCCGCGGTGAACCCGGTGCGCCAGCGCTCCGGGGTGGCGCCGGGGGAGGGGGTGGGCGCTGGGCGGGCGAGGGCGGCGAGGGCGTTGCGGACCACCTCGGCGGGGTGCGCGGAGGCGACGTCGGCGTGGCCGAGTTCCAGCTCGTGCTGGAGGTTGTCGCGGCCGTGGCCCTGGACGACGTCGAGCAGCAGCAGCCGCCGCCCGAGGGCGCGGGCCTCGCTGCAGGTGTCGCCGGAGCTGGTGACGACGAGGTCGGCGGCGGCCATCAGGGCGGGGATCCGGTCGGTGTGGCCGAAGGGGTGCAGGCGCGGCTCCCGGCGGGCGGCGGCCCGCAGCCGCCGTTCGAGTTCCCGGTTGCGCCCGGCGACGGCGAGCACGTGCGGACCGGCGGCGGCGAGTGAGGCGGCGGTGCGGGCGAGCGGCCCGAGCCCCCAGGCGCCGGACATCAGCAGCACGCACCGCCCGCCCGCCGGGACGCCCAGTTCGGCGCGCGCCTCGGCCCGGCCGGGCGGCCGGTAGAACGGTTCCCGCAGCGGAGCGGGCAGGACGGTGACGGCGGCGTCCGGCCGGTAGCGGCGCACGGCGCAGGCGGCGACCTCGGAGGTGACCAGGAAGAGGTCGGTGCCCTCCTGTACCCAGAGCCGGTGCGGCGTCACGTCGGTGCAGAACACGAAGTGCCGGAAGTCCCGTCGCGGCAGCCGGTTGACGGCCGAGGTGGCGGTGGCGAACACGGAGACCACCAGCTGCGGCCGCTGCGCCGCGACCAGTTGGCGCAGCGCCGGGACGAGCCGGCTGCGGGCGGCCGCGTCGGCGAGCAGCGCGAGCCGGGCGCCGGGCCGCAACGCCGAGAAGTGGAAGGCGTCGTACACGCCGGGCAGGTCGAGCAGCCGCCGGAACACGGCCTCCCCGGCGGCGCCGGAGCGCTGCCCGAGCAGGGCCATCGCGTCGACCGTGTGGGTGGTCCAGCCGCGGGCCCGCAGGGTGTCGGAGCAGGCCTGGGCCATCACGTCGTGGCCCTGGCCTAGGGAGCCGGAGACGAGCAGGGCGTGCGGCATCGGGCGGCCCGCTCAGGAGGCGGCGGAGGCGGCTGCGGTGGTCCGGTACCAGTCGGCGTAACTCCGCACGCCGTCCGCGAAGTTGGTGTGCGGAGACCAGCCGAGCAGGCGCTTGGCCTGGGCGCAGGAGATCCGCCGCCCGGTGTAGTCGGCCTTGCGGCCGTCGATGTGCTCGATCGAGACCGGCCCCAGCAGGTCGTCGACGGTGTCGGCGATGTCGCGCACCGAGACGGCGGTGGAGCCCTCCAGGGCGAAGGTCCGGTCCTCGGCGGCGGGGGACAGGGCCCGGACGTGGGCGTCGGCGAGGTCCTCGACGTAGACGAAGTTGCGGCTCTGCCGCCCGTCGCCGGCGATGGTGATCGGCCGCCCGGTGAGCGCGGCCTGGACGAACCGGGCGACGACCAGCTCGTCGCGCATCCGGGGCCCGTACGGGATGCCGTAGCGCAGGATGGTGAAGTGCTGCCCGTACAGCTCGCGGTAGCTGTGCACCAGCATCTCGGCGGCGAGCTTGGTGGCCACGTAGAGGTGGCCGCTGTGTTCCAGTTCGATCGGCACGTGCTCGTCCAACTCCTGCTCTCCGCCATCGAGTTGCTCGTCGGTGAGAGCGGCGCCGTAGACCCAGACGGTGCTCGCCAGCACGGTGCGGCTCAGTCCGCTGCGCCGGGCGGCCTCCAGGACGGCCTCGGTGCCGTCGATGTTGGTCCGCACGGCCCGCACCGGGTCGGCGGAGACCTGTTCGACGTCGGCCATCGCCGCGAGGTGGTACACCACTTCACTGCCGGCCAGCGCGGAGGTGAGGGCCGCGAGGTCGAGGATGTCGAGCCGGGCGTGTTCGGCGTCGGGGTTGAGGTACTTGTCGGTCGTGTCCACCGCGAGGACGTCGTGGCCGGCCGCGATCAGGTGGTCCACGACGTGTGACCCGATGAATCCGCATCCCCCGGTGACGGCTATCCGCACGATCTCTCTCCTTGTCGGGCTCCGTGTCGAGCGCCTTCTCGCACTCCGTGTCGAGCGCCTCGGCGCGCCCGCCTGGTCGGGTCGACCCCGCCCCGGCTATCCGGCGAGTCTCCGGTGCACCGCCGAGACGGCCTCGATGACCTGCTCCGTCTCGTCCCCGGTCATGTCGGAGTGCACCGGCAGGCACACCTGCCGCGCGCAGACGTCCTCGGCGACCGGCAGCGGCCCGCGCCGGTAGGGGGCGAGGACGGGTTGCAGGTGCAGCGGCAGGTCGTACACCTCGCCGGAAAGCCGCACGCCGTACTCCTCGGCGACCGCCCGCTTGAACGCGGCGCGCTCCACCCCGGGCGGCAGCAGCGCCACGTACTTGTAGTAGTTGCCGCGGCAGCCGGACGGTTCGAGCACCGGCTCCAGGCCGTCGAGCCCGGCCAGCGCCTCGTCGTAGCGGCGGGCGACGGCCCGGCGGGTCTCGATGAACTCCTTGAGCCGGCGCAGGTGCACGGCGCCGACGGCCGCGCCGAGCTCGCTCATCCGCCAGGCGTGGCCGAGCCGGACGTGGTGGTTGGTGGTGAAGGAGCCCTTGCCCTGGTCGCGGTAGGTGCGGGCCTCGTCGCGCAGCTCGGGCGACTCGGTGAGGATCAGGCCGCCCTCGCCGCTGGTGGTGACCTTGGTCGGGTAGAACGAGAAGGCCCCGGCCAGGCCGAACGTCCCGGCGCAGCGCCCGTCGAGGCTGCTGCCGTGGGCGTGTGCGGCGTCCTCGACCAGCGGGACGCCGTGCCGGTCGCAGAGCGCGCGCAGCTCCTCGACCCGGGGGGTGATCAGTCCGCCGATGTGGACGAGTACGACGGCTGCGGTATCTGGGGTGAGGGCCGCCTCCAGCGTCTCGGGGGAGAGCGCCAGGGTGGCCGGGTCGACGTCGGCGATCACCGGGCGCCCGCCGGCGTGCAGGACGGCGCCGGCGGTCGCGTAGAAGGTGACGGCCGGTACGACGACGTCGCGGCCCCGGACGTCGACCGTGCGCAGGATCACCTCCAGCGCCGCGGTGCCGCTGCTCACCGCGACGGCGTGCGAGGCGCCGTGCTCGGCGGCGAAGGCCTGCTCCAAGCGCTCGGTCCACGGGCCCAGGGTGAGGGCGCCCGTGGTGAGCATCTCCATCACCGCCTCGGCGACGGCCGCGCGGTCGGATTCGTCGAACACGATGCGGGCGGCTGGAACGCCCATGGGCACCTCCGGCGGCGGGCTGGGGTCAGCACCGATCGGGTCAGATGGGTCCGAACCGTACGAAAAGTGTCGGTCCCGGCACATCACGCTACTTCGCCCGCCGGGCCGCGGCCCGTCGTCGCCGCCCGCCCGGGTGACGACGCCCGGCCCCGTCGCCGCCCTGCCGCTGCCCCGCCACCGCCCCGTCGCCACCGCCGGGAGTGCGCCCGACCGCTCCCACCACAGCTGATGCGCTTCCGCCGTCCGGGGAGGGGCCGTACTGCGTCCGCAGTACGCAAACGGCCTGCGCAGGGACGACGACGGAGGAGGGGCCGGCCGTCAAGGATGGGTCATGCTGCGGGCGGTCCGCGCCGAAAGGCGCCGGGGCGGCCGCGGTGCGCACTCTGACCGAGATTCGAAGGAGTCCACTCTTCCGTGGCCACGTTCCTGTACCGCCTGGGCCGCTGGGCCTTCGTCCGACGCCGGCTGGTGACCCTGCTCTGGGTGGCCGTGCTGGCGGTCTGCGGAGTCCTGGCGGCCAAGGCGCCCGCCGCACCCGACGACGGCTTCGCGATGCCCGGTACGGAGGCGCAGAAGGCCTTCGACCTGATGAACGAGCGCTTCCCCGGCGGCCACGCCGACGGCGCCTCGGCCCGCCTGGTGTTCGTCGCCCCGTCCGGGCAGAAGATCACCGCCGAGCCCAACCAGCAGGCGGTGGAGCGGACGGTCGCCGAGCTCGCCCACGCCGACGAGGTCTCCGGCGCGGTCAGCCCGTTCAAGGCCAACACCGTCTCCAAGGACGGCACCACCGCGTACGCGACCGTCAGCTACTCCGTGAAGGCGGGCGAGCTGTCCAAGGGCGCCACCGACGCCCTCGAACAGGCCGCCCAGCACGGGCGGGACGCCGGGCTCAAGGTCGAGGTCGGCGGCAACGCGCTGATGGCCAAGCCCGAGGCCGGCGGCAGCAGCGAGATGATCGGCATGGCGCTGTCCGCGGTCGTCCTGGTGATCACCTTCGGCTCACTCGTGGCCGCGGGCCTGCCGCTGCTCACCGCCGTGATCGGGGTCGGCCTCGGCATGGCCCTGATCACCGGGCTCGGCAGCACGCTCGGCCTGTCCTCCACCACCAGCACGCTGGCGATGATGCTGGGACTCGCGGTCGGCATCGACTACGCGGTGTTCATCGTCTCCCGCTACCGGGCCGAGCTCGCCGAGGGCCGCACCCCGCAGGAGGCGGCCGGCCGGGCCGTCGGCACCGCAGGCTCCGCCGTGGTGTTCGCCGGGCTCACCGTGGTGATCGCCCTGGCCGGGCTCTCGGTGGTCGGCATCCCGATGCTCGCCAAGATGGGCATGGCCGCGGCCGGCACGGTGGTCATCGCCGTCCTGGTCGCGCTCACCCTGGTCCCCGCGCTGCTCGGCTTCATCGGCCGCCGGGTGCTGCCCCGCAAGGCCCGCAAGGGCGCCGTCCAGCCGAAGAAGGAGAACGGCGGCTCCCGCTGGGCCAAGTTCGTGCTGCGCCGCCCGCTCGCGGTGCTGCTCGGCGGCGTGATCGGCCTCGGGGTGCTCGCCGCCCCCGCGCTCGACCTGCGGCTCGGCCTGCCCGGGGACGAGTCGAAGCCGACCTCCACCACCCAGCGCCGCGCCTACGACCTGCTGTCCGAGGGCTTCGGCCCCGGCTTCAACGGGCCGCTGACCGTCATGGTCGACGTCAAGGGCACGCCCGACCCGAAGGCCGCCGCGAGCGAGGTCGCCAAGACGGTCTCCGCGCTGCCCGGCGTGGTCTCCGTCACCCCGCCGATGTTCAACAAGGCGGGGGACACCGCCCTGCTGAACGCCGTCCCGTCCACCGGCCCGAGCGCCGCGGAGACCAAGGACCTGGTCCAGGCCATCCGCGGCCACGCCGCCGGCCTCAAGACGGCCACCGGGGCGACGGTCCTGGTGAGCGGCACGACGGCGATGAACATCGACGTCTCGCAGAAGCTCACCGACGCGCTGGTGCCCTACCTCGCGGTGGTCGTCGGCCTCGCCGTCGTCCTGCTGCTGGTGGTGTTCCGCTCGGTGCTCGTCCCGCTGAAGGCGGCGCTCGGCTTCCTGCTCTCGGTGGCCGCCGCGCTCGGCGCGGTCGTCGCGGTCTTCCAGTGGGGCTGGCTGGCCAACCTGATCGGCGTCGAACAGACCGGCCCGGTGATGAGCATGATGCCGATCTTCATGGTCGGCGTGGTCTTCGGCCTCGCCATGGACTACGAGGTGTTCCTGGTCACCCGGATCCGCGAGGGCTTCGTCCACGGCGAGCAGCCCGACGAGGCCATCGTCACCGGCTTCCGGCACAACGCCCGGGTGGTCACCGCCGCCGCGTTCATCATGATCGCCGTCTTCGCGGGCTTCATCGGCATGGGCGAACCGATGATCAAGATGATGGGTCTGGGCCTCGCCGCGGCCGTCGCCTTCGACGCCTTCGTGGTCCGGATGACCATCGTCCCGGCCGTCCTGGCCCTGCTCGGCCGCCACGCCTGGTGGCTGCCGCGCTGGCTGGACCGGCTCATGCCGGACATCGACGTCGAGGGCAGCAAGCTGCAGACCGCTGCCCCCGAACCGGCCCCGGTCCGGGAGTCCGTCGGCGTCTAGGGCCGACCCCCCGCGGACCAGCCGGGGCCCGTCCCGATCCACGGGGCGGGCCCCGGCCCGGACAATGGTTCGATCCCTACCGTTACCGTTGCTGTCGGGGTCCGCCACGCACACGGCGGCCCCCGACCCGGCCCACCCCGCCCGGCAGGGCGCGGTTCGGCACGAACTGGCAGAACCCGGCGAGGGTGCCGCCAGGGCACCCCCGACCCGGAGAGCACCACGATGAGCGACACCTGGCAGCGGCTGCGCCGCGACCACCCCCGGCTGCTCGACGCCGTCGGCGGCGCCGTGCTGATCGCGATGACCGGCATCGGCGTCACCGTCGACCAGACCGGCCACGTCATCTCCTTCAGGCCGCTCAGCGCCACCATCGCGCTGGTCTCCGCCGTCACCGTGTTCGCCCACCGCCGGCACCCGCGGGCAGTGGTCGTCATCACGCTGATCTGCACGATGGCCCTCATCCTCACCACCCCCCGCCTCACCCCCGGGCTGGCCACCCCGCTGCTGCTCGCCCTCTACTTCCTCGCCGTCCGGACCGACCGCGCCACCGCCCTGCGCGCCTCGATCGCCTCCGCCGTCCTGCTCACCGGCACGTCGCTGATCGGCGACGGCGGCGGCCCGATCGGCCAACGGATCGGTGTCCTCGCCTGGGCCCTGCTGCCCGGCGCCCTCGGCGACTCCATCCGCAACCGCCGCGCCCACCTCGCCGCCATCGAGGAACGCGCCGAACGCGCCGAACGCACCCGCGAGGAGGAGGCCCGCCGCCGGGTCGCGGACGAGCGGATCCGGATCGCCCGCGACCTGCACGACGTCGTCGCCCACCACATCGCCCTCGCCAATGCCCAGGCCGGCATCGCCGTCTACCTCATGGACCGCCACCCCACCCAGGCGCGCGAGGTGCTCAGCCACATCACCGACGCCACCGGCTCCGCGCTCCAGGAGCTGCGCGCCACCGTCGGCCTGCTGCGCCGAGCCGAGGAGCCCGCGCCACTCGAACCGGCCCCCGGCCTCGACCGGCTTCCCGAGCTGATCAACGCCTTCGAACGCACCGGCCTGCCGGTGCGGCTCACCGTCGAGGGCGAGGCTCGCGCGCTCTCGCCCGGCGTGGACCTCACCGCCTACCGGATCGTCCAGGAGTCCCTGACCAACGTCGCCAAGCACGCCCAGGGCGCCGGCGCCGAGATCACCCTCGCCTACAGCGGCAGCCGGGTCGCCGTCAGCGTCGCCAACGGACGCCCGCCGACCAGCGCCCGCCCCCGGCAGGCCCTGCTGCCCCACCCGGCCCCCGGCGAGGGCGGCTTCGGACTGATCGGCATGCGCGAACGGGCCGGCGCGGTCGGCGGCCGCCTCACCGCCGACAGCCGGCCCGACGGCGGCTTCCTGGTCACCGCCGAACTTCCGCTGCGCACCGGCGCCCGGGACGACGGCGCCGGTCGCGGTGGCTGTGCCGTACGGGCGGACCGGGCCGGCCGGGAAGACCGTGCCGTTCGAGTAGACAAGGACCACGCATGACCATCCGGGTACTGCTCGCGGACGACCAGGCGCTGCTGCGCGGTGCGTTCCGGGTGCTGATCGACGCCGAGGACGACATGGAGGTGGTCGGCGAGGCCGCCGACGGCCACCAGGCCGTCGAACTCGCCCGCGCCACCCGCCCCGACATCGTCCTGATGGACATCCGCATGCCCGGCGCCGACGGCCTCGGCGCGACGGCCGCCATCTGCGGCGACGAGGAACTGGCCGGCACCCGGGTCCTGATCCTCACCACCTTCGAGATCGACGAGTACGTGGCCCAGGCGCTGCGGGCCGGCGCCGGCGGCTTCCTCGGCAAGGGCGCGGACCCGGCGGAACTGCTCGCGGCCGTCCGCGCCGTCGCCGCCGGGGACGCCCTGCTCTCGCCCGCCGCCACCCGGGCCGTCATCGACCAACTCCTCGCCCAGCCCGATCCGGCGGCCGGCGGCACCGCCGAGCGGCTGTCCGTGCTCACCGCGCGCGAGCGCGAGGTGATGTCGATGGCCGCCACCGGCCTCACCAACGAGGAGATCGCCGAGCGGATGTTCGTCAGCCCGTTCACCGTCCGCACCCACGTCCACCGCGCGATGGCCAAGCTGGACGCCCGGGACCGGGCCCAACTCGTCGCGATCGCCTACCAGTCCGGCCTGGTCCCGCCGGGCCGTCCGGCCTGACCGGCGAAGGCCCGCCCGCCGACCCGTCCGCCGGCCCGCCTGCCGATCCGTCCGTCCAACTCGCCTGGTTTGCGGCGGTAGCAGGACTGATCGACCGTCAAACTCCGGCCATATGTCGGTGATCTGAATTCCAGCCTGCCCGAAAACGACCTCCGAACTGGTGTATCAGCGAGTAGTCTGCCGATGACTCAGGATGAGGAGGGTGTTCGTGGAAACCAAGGACACGGCAGGCGAGGTGCGGATTCTCCAGCCGTTGCCCGGGCGCACGGCGGACGGATCGCAGGAGTTCGACCTGCGGTTGACGCGTTTGCTCCGCCTGCTCGGGGCTGAGGCCGCGCACGGGGCGGACTTCCCGAGCGCGGCCCGGTGGGAGGTCCACAAGGCGCTTTCCGGGCGTACCGACCTGCCCGAGGAGTACTTCGAGGCACTGCTGGAGGCGGCGGTCTACGACCCCAACCCGAGCTTCAACCGGCGCTTCGTCGAGCCGGCCCTGCTCGCTTTCGGCCAGCGCCGGGTACGGCTGACCCTGCTCGGCTACCTGCACACCGGCACCGACGCCGAGCGCGCCGGCGCCGCCCGGGCCTGGTACTGGACGTCCCTGTCGGTCGGGGACGGCCGCAGCACGGCCGCCGCCGACGAGGGGTCGACCGTGCGGGACGCCTGGTACGAGGCCGCGCTGCGGGAGTTCGTCGCCAACGAGGACCTGGACGTGCGGCGCTGCATCCTCCCCGGGCTGCCCCTGGTGCCGCGTGCCTACCCGTCGCGGCTGCACGCCCTGGTGGAGGCCGCGGTGGCCATCGCGAGGGCGCACCCCGACGAGTACATCCGGCACCGCGCCGAGGTCCAGGTCGGTCTCTGACCACCCCTGCCCCCGGCCCCGCTACGCCCCCCGGCGGGGCCGGGGCGGTCAGCCCGTCTTGACGGTGATCTCGCCGATGTTCGTCCCGAGGTCCAGCTTGTACTGGCCGTTCGGGTCGTTCTGGACGCCGATGTGCTTCTCGCCCAGGTCGGTCGAGGCGGTGACGTGGTAGGAGGCGGTCGGCACGGTCACGTTGATCTCGCCGTTGGAGGTCTTCGCCGTGATGTTCTGGGCCTTGCCGGGGGTGAGCTTGATCCCGCCGTTGTCGGTCTTGGCGCTGACCCGGTCACCCTTGAGTGAGGTGCCCTTGATCTCACCGTTGTCGGTGCGCACGTCGACCGGCCCGGCCACGTCGTCGAGCGTGATGTCGCCGGAGCTGGTGTGCACCGAGACGTCGCCGACCTGGGTGAGCTTGATCCCGCCCGCCGACGTCCCCCCGGTGATCGGCAGCCCCGGCGGCAGCTCGACGGTGTAGTCCACCGAGCAGTTGCGTCCGCAGCCGCCGAGCACCAGTAGGCCGCCGTCCACCCGGGTGCTCGCGCCCGGCTTGCCGCTCCGGTACGTGATGTTGCGGTGGACGGCGGCCTGGGTGGCGCCGGCCTTGCCGCGCACGGTCACCTCCCCGGCGTCGCTGTCCAGGCGGATGCCGGTGATCTTGTCCGTGACGGTGGCGTCGTCGGTGAAGTTGGTCCCGATCGGGTTGCAGGCGCTGAGCACCCCGGCGGAGAGCCCGGCGACCACGAGAGCCCCCGCGAAACGGTGGTACCTGCCCATGTTCGTCCCCCATGTGTCCTGCGCTGCTTGTTGCGCGATAGCCCCTGATGACCGCCCCCGTCCGGAGCCGTCCCGACGACAGTAACCGCACGTGGTGGCCCCGGTCGGTGGTATTAACCCCCCTAAAGCGACTCCAGCCAGCCCCCCGGCGCCGCTCCACCCACCCCCACCTGGGCCTACCCGCGCCCGCCGTCGCCCCCGCCGTCGCCCCGGGATGAATCTGTAGACCGGTCGGTATATTCGTTCCGGGGAGCTGTCAGGGCTTGCGACCCACCGCGCCGTAGATGCTGACGCGGTCGGCGCCGGAGGCGGGGGCGGTGTCGGGGCGCCAGAGGGGGACGGTGGTGATGCCGGGGTCGAGGAGGTCGAGGCCGTCGAAGAAGGCGCGGACCTCGTCCCGGGTGCGGCCGACGAGGGGGGCGGTGGCCTTGTCGTAGATGCCGGTGACGCGGTCGCGGACCTCGGCGGGGATGAAGTCGGCAGTGCCGTGCGAGAGGACGAGGTGGCTGCCGGAGGGGAGCGCGTCCATCAGTGTGTCGACCGCCTGATGGGGCTTGTCCTCGTCGCGCAGGAAGTGCAGGACGGCGGCCAGGACGAGGCCGACCGGTCGGGAGAAGTCGAGGAGCCCCGCGGCCTCGACGACGGCGAGTACGGCGGACGGCTCGCGCAGGTCGGCCTGGAGGACGGCGGTCCGCCCCGGGCCCGTGCCGGACATCAGGGCGCGGGCGTGGCTGAGCACGATCGGGTCGTTGTCGACGTAGACGACCTGCGCCCCGGGATCGGCGGCCTGGGCGATCTCGTGGGTGTTGCCGGCGGTGGGGATGCCGGTGCCGACGTCGAGGAACTGGTCGATGCCGAGGCCGGCGACGCAGCGCACCGCGCGGGTGAGGAAGCCCCGGTTGGCCCGCGCGGTGGAGCGGAACTCCGGATTGGCGGCGAGCGCCTTCTCGGCGGCGGCCCGATCGGCGGGGAAGTTGTCCTTTCCCCCGAGGTAGTAGTCGTACATCCGGGCCGGGTGCGGGATGTCGGGCCGCAGGTCGGCCGGGGTTCCGGCCTCGCCGGACTCCCACAGGTCGTCGTGTCCCACGGCCGCTGCCTCCGTCTGTTGACGATCGGGTGATCTGCTTGCAACTCCCTCGGCGGACAGCCTAAAGCCCAGGTCACGGCCCTGGTGGCGGTTGGTCAGGTCACCCCTGTATGTCCGTTTTCGTCGCCCATCGCGCGCCCCTGGTCGTCCCGGCGGAGGATGGGAGGTCCCGGCGGCGAACCGTTGTCGGGCGACGGAAGCGGAAAGACCGGGGAACAGGAGGTCCGACGCTGTGGTGATCGCTATGGCAGACATCCGCGAATGGCGCGGCCACGCCGTGGTCGACGAGAAGAGCCACCGCATCGGCTCGCTGGAGTCCGTCTACGTGGAGACGGCCACCGACCAGCCGTTCTTCGCCACCGTCGCGGTCGGCCTGGTGACCAGGCGCCGCCTGGTGTTCGTCCCGCTCGACGGGGCGGTCGTCGGGCCGGACTACGTCCAGGTGGCGTTCCCGAAGAACCAGGTCAAGCAGGCGCCGTCGATCGGCACCGACGACGTCCTGCCCGCCGAGGACGAACCGACCGTGTTCGCGCACTACGGGCTCCCGTACGAGACCGGCGCCGGTGGCGAGCGCCGCCTCGCCCGCCGCTGAGCACAGCCGCCGAGCAAAGCGGCTGAACACCGTCGCTGAACCGCCGAACACCCCAGTGCCCCCGCCCGCATCGCCCCGCCCGGGAATGGATACCCCACCGGGTACAGTTGTCAGTCGACAGTCGATGCGAAAGGCGGCCCGGACATGCAGGTGGACGAGGAGTCGGTCGGCGCGGTCCTGAACCGGCTGCGCCGTGCCCAGGGCCAGCTGGCCGGGGTGATCGCGATGATCGAGGCGGGCCGTGACTGCAAGGACGTGGTCACCCAGCTCGCGGCGGTCTCGCGCGCCCTGGACCGGGCCGGGTTCAAGATCGTGGCCAGCGGCATGCGCCAGTGCATGGCCGCCTCCGACGAGGACACCCCGCCGATGAGCGAGGCCGAGCTGGAGAAGCTGTTCCTCGCCCTGGCATAAGCCAAGAAGTCAAGAAGCCGAGAAGCGCAGAAGCCGAGAGGCGCAGCAGCGCCGGAGGGGGGGGGGGGGGGGCGGCGCCCCCCCCCCCCCCCCTCCCGGCTCTTCCGGCCCCCGGCCCCCGGCCCCCCGGCGTCTCCGCCGAGAATTCCCGCCGCCCGCCATGGAGTTCCCGAACCGCCCGATGGGCCGTCACACGCCGTTCACGTCCCGGTCGCTGACTTTCGGATGAATGAGGGCCGCCCACAGTTGTACAGCCAACTGCCGGGCCCTCCCTTCCCCAGCCTCCGTGACCAGCCGCGCGCGGACCCGGCGCCGACCCCCGGCGGACCGGGCCCCGGGCGGCGGACAGGACAACCGTGGCCGCAGGCAGCGCCCTGACCCTCACCTCCTCCGCCAACCCCACCGAAGGCGACCGGCTCACCTTCCACTGGACGACCGACGCCCCCGACGCCAAGAACTGGGTCGGCGTGTACGACGGCGACCGCCAGCCCGGCAACGGCGGCTCCCTCCTCTGGAAGTACGTCCCGGGCACCTCCGGTGACCTCCAGCTCGACACCTCCGCGCTGACCGGCGGCCCCTACACCGCCTACCTGCTCGCCAAGGACGGCTACGGCGTCCTCGCCCGGACGGCCCCGTTCAGCTTCCGCGCCAAGCCGGCCGTCGTCCGCCCGCACAGCGCCGTGGACGCCCTCACCACCGCGCCCGTCGCCCCCGGCGCGGCGGTCTCCGTCAAGCTCGGCGGCCTTTGGTCCCGCCCGGTCGGCAACCCGGCGGGGACCGCCGTCTTCCGCAAGGTCAGCGGGCCGTCCTGGCTGAACGTCACCGCCGACGGCACGCTCACCGGCACCGCGCCCGCGGCGGGCAAGAGCCCCGAGCTGGCCGTCGTCGGCGTCAAGGACAGCGCGGGTGCCGTCGACACCGTCACCGTCCTCATCCCCGTGGTCGACCCCGCCGCGCCGCCGCGCCTCAAGGCCGCCAGCTGGAACCTGCACGACGCCGGCGCCGGGTACACCGACGCCCTGGAGAAGCAGCTGCGGGTCGTCCTCACCCAGGGCCTGGACGTCCTCGCCCTCCAGGAGACCGCCGGTGAGCGGGCGAAGACCCTGGCCGACGCGCTCGGCTGGTACGCCTACCAGAGCCCCGGCAGCGTCGGCATCCTGAGCCGCTACCCGCTCGCCGACGTCACCCCGCCGACCGCCGACCTGCCCGCCGCCGGGGCCACCGTGCAGCTCCCCGGCGGCCGGGCCGTCCGCTTCTGGACCGCGCACCTCGACGAGGCCGGCTACGGCCCGTACGCGCTCCAGGACGGTCGGACGGCCGCCCAGGCGGAGGCCGCCGAGACCGCCTCGCTCCGCCTGAAGCAGGCCAAGGCCCTGGCCGCCGCGGTGCGCGCGGACATCGCCCGGCGCACCCCGGTGGTGCTCGCCGGCGCCCTCTCCTCGCCGTCCCACCTGGACTGGACGGCCGCCACCGCCGCCGCGCACGGCGGCGTCGGGGTGCTCAACTGGCCCGTCAGTGTGGCCCTTCAGGGCGCGGGGCTGACCGACACCTTCCGCGAGGAGCACCGCGACCCGGTCAGGTTCCCGGGCGCGACCTGGTCGCCCACCCGCAAGCAGCGCGGCGCCAAGCCCGAGCCGCAGGACCGCATCGACTACGTCCAGTACGCCGGCTCGCTGAAGCTGGTCGAGGCGCACACCCTGGTCGCCGACTGGCCGCAGCCCGAGCCGAACACCGCCGCCAACGAGTGGCCCTCCGACACCGCCGCCGCCGTCGCCACTTTCCAGCTCTGAGAGGCCAGTTCGTGATGTCCGAGCTCTCCCGCCGCACCTTCGTCGGCGCCACCGCGGCCGTCGGCGCCACCGCCCTGACCGGATTGGGCGCCGCCCCCGCCGAGGCAGCCCCCGCCGCCTCCGGCCGGCTGACGGGCACCATCAAGGACGTCAAGCACGTCGTCGTGCTGATGCAGGAGAACCGCAGCTTCGACCACTACTTCGGCACGCTCAGCGGCGTCCGCGGCTTCGGCGACAAGCAGGCGCTCCAATTCCCGGACGGCGCCGACGTGTTCCGCCAGCCGGACAGCCGTCGCAGCGACGGCGGCGCCATGCTGCCGTACCGGATGGACACCTCGAAGTACAACGCGCAGAACGCCGGCGGCCTGCCCCACGACTGGGCGACCGGCCACCAGGCGATCAACAACGGCGCGATGAACAAGTGGATCGCCGCCAAGGGCGAGCGCACCATGGGCTACTTCACCCGGGACGACATCCCCTACCAGTACGCCCTGGCCGACGCGTTCACCCTCTGCGACGCCTACTTCACCTCCCTCGCCGGCCCGACCGACCCCAACCGGCTCTACCTCTGGACGGGCACCTCCGGTCCCGGCTGCGACGGCACCACCGGGCCCTGGATCGACAACACCCCGGTCACCGACAACCCCGTCGCCGACTGGACCACCTACGCCGAGCGCCTGGAACAGGCCGGCGTCAGCTGGCGGGTCTACCACAACCCCAGCAAGGACGACCGCACCGGCGACTACGACGACAACGCCCTCTCCTACTTCAAGCAGTTCCACAACTTCCCTCCCACCGACCCGCGTTACATCAACGCGATGACCAAGTTCGACCCGGCCGCCTTCGACCGCCACTGCAAGGACGGCACCCTGCCGACCATCTCCTGGCTGGTCGCCCCCTACCTCTTCTCCGAGCACCCGGAGGCCGGCCCGGCGTACGGGGCGCACTGGGTCGACCAGGCCCTCCAGTCGCTGATGTCCAACCCGGCCGTGTGGCAGCACACCGTCTTCCTGGTCATGTACGACGAGAACGACGGCTACTTCGACCACATGGTCCCGCCCACCCCCGAGCCCGGCACCCCCGAGGAGTTCACCCAGGGCCGCGCCATCGGCCTCGGCAACCGCGTCCCGCTGTGGGTCGTCTCGCCCTGGTCGCGCGGCGGTTGGGTCAACTCCCAGGTCTTCGACCACACTTCCGTGCTGCGCTTCATGGAGCTGGTCACGGGCGTCGCCGAGCCGAACATCTCGGCCTGGCGCCGGTCCGTCTGCGGTGACCTCACCAGCTGCTTCGACTTCGCCGCGCCGAACCCGTCCGTCCCGTCGCTGCCCGACACCACGGCCCTGATGGCCAGGGCCGACGCGGGCACCAAGCTGCCCGGCGTCGCCCTCCCGGCGGTCGGAGCCCAGGCGATGCCCGTCCAGGAGCGCGGCGAGCGCCCGCACCGCCCGCTGCCCTACCAGCCGTGGGCCGACGTGGAGGTGGACCGCAAGACCGGCAAGGTCACCTGCACGATGAGCAACGACGGTTCGGTGGCCTTCCCGTACACCGTCTACCCGAACATCGCGCTGCCCTTCGCGGGCACCCCGTACACCGTCGCCCCCGGCGCCACCGCCCGGTACGTCTGGGACGCCGCCGCCACCAACGGCCGCTACGACTTCACCGTCCACGGCCCGGACGGCTTCGTCCGCCGCTTCGCCGGCACCGTGGTCCGGGACGGGCAGGACGGCCAGAACGACATCGGCGTACCGATCGTCACCGCCGACCTGCACGGCAGCGTGCGGCTCACCTTGCAGGTGGCCAACGACGGCATGACCGACGTCTCCTTCACCGCCGCGCCCAACGACTTCGCCGGCACCGCGCAGACCGTCCGGGTCAAGCCCGGGCAGCAGGCGAACCTGTCCTGGCCGCTGGACAAGCAGGGCCGCTACGACGTCGTCGTCACCGCCCACACCGGCCTGCGCTTCGTACAGCGCTACGCGGGCTGGGTGCACTGACCCGGTGGCGGGCGGGCCGCGGGCCGGGGGCGCCGAACCGGTGACCCCCGGCCGTGGCTCGGCCGTCCGGGCGGGGCCCGGGGCTACCGTCGGGCGCATGCAGAAGATCACCACCTTCCTCTGGTTCGACGACCAGGCCGAAGCGGCCGCCACCTTCTACACCTCGCTCTTCCCCAACTCCCGCATCACGCAGGTCACCCGCTACCCCGAGACCGGCCCCGGCGGAGCAGGCTCGGTCATGACCGTCGCCTTCGAACTCGCCGGGCGGGAGTACGCGGCCCTCAACGGCGGCCCCGAGTTCCACTTCACCGAGGCCATGTCGCTGCAGGTGGAGTGCGACGGCCAGCAGGAGGTCGACGAGCTCTGGGCCAAGCTCACCGCCGACGGCGGCCAGGCGGGCCCGTGCGGCTGGCTCAAGGACCGCTTCGGCCTCTCCTGGCAGATCACCCCGCGCGTCCTGCTCGACCTGATCGCCGACGAGGACCGGGCCAAGGCCGGCCGGGTGATGGCGACGATGATGCGGATGCAGAAGATCGAGGTCCAGCCGCTGCTCGACGCGGCCAGGGGCTGACGCGATGGCCGCGCCCGCCCTCCGCAGCACCCTCTACCTGCGCGCCACCCCCGAGCGGGTCTGGCACGCCCTCACCAACGCCGACGAGTCCGGCCTCTACTGGGGCCACCGCAACGTCTCCACCTGGCTGCCCGGCGCGCCCTGGGAGCACCAGCGCGCCGACGGCTCCGGGACGGCCGACGCGATCGGCGTCGTCGAGGCCGCCGACCGCCCGCACCGGCTGGTCACCACCTGGGCGGCGCCCGGGGAGCGGCGCCCGGGCGGTCCCTCCAAGGTCACCTTCGAACTCCGGGGCTGGCACGACCTCACCCGGCTCACCGTCACCCACGACCAGCTGGCCGACGAGGCCGAGCGGGCGGACGTCGAGCGGGGCTGGTCGGCGGTGCTGTCCAACCTGAAGACCTACCTGGAGACCGGCCACCCGCTCCCGCAGGAACCCTGGTCGATGCCCTGAGCCCCCAAGCCCCCCAAGCCCCCGCCCCCCGGAGTCCGACGCGGGCTCAGCGCCCGGCCCGCACCGCCGGGCGCGCCCGCTCGCCCCGGACGAACCGGCGCAGCCCGGCGAACCGCGAGAACCGCTCCCGGCTCGCCACCGAGGCCCGGTCCAGCTCCTCCATCAGCCGCCGGCTGCGGTGCTCCAGGTCCAGTTCGTCCAGGATCCGGTCCACCTCGGCCAGTATCGAACCGTGCAACTGCCACGCCTCGGGGTGCTCCCGCACCTTCTGCAGCAGCACCTGGGCGACGTTCTCCCGGCAGGTCCAGGCCGCGGCCAGCTCGGCGGTCAGCCGCCGCTCCGCCTCCTCGGCGCTGCGGCTCACCTGGGTGGTGACCAGCACCGCGAAGCTGACCATGGCCCCGCCGACGTGCGCCAGCAGTTCCTCCAGGCCCACCGCGACGTCCGGCGGGAACAGCCGCTCGCCGGGCGCGCGCCGCTTGGCCAGGTCGGTCAGCGAGCGCGCCAGCACCCGGATCACCACCACGCAGATCTCCAGGGTGTCCAGCCCGGTGCGCAGCACCAGCCGGGACAGCAGCCCGTCGTTGATCCGCGGATTGAGCCGCAGGCTGTCCTCCGCCTGGCGCAGTGCCACGTCCACGTCGGCGATGGCGTGGTCGAGCCGGCGGGCCTCGTGCAGCTGCTCGGCGGCCCGGGCGACCGGGGTCGGACGGCCCAACTGCTCGGCGATGTCCAGCAGCAGCTGGCGGGCCCGCCGGGCGAGGTCCTCGATCGATTCCCCGGCGGTGTCCACCCAGACCGGCGGGGCGAACAGCAGGTTGAACAGCAGGCCGACGGCGGCGCCGATCAGTGTCTCCAGCACCCGGTCCCAGGCCTGCGAGGCGAGCCCGCTGACGCCGAGGATCAGCATGGCGCTGATCGCGACCTCCTGGACGAACTCCTCGACCCGGACGAACCGGCCGACGACCAGCGAGGCCAGGATGATCAGCCCGAGGCTCCACCAGGAGAGCCCCACCACGGCGCTGAAGCCGGTCGCGATCAGCACGCCGACCACCACCGAGTTGACCCGGCGGATGCTGGTCTTGAGCGTCGAGTAGACGGTGACCTGCACCACCAGCAGCGCGGTCAGCGGGGCCGTCAGCGGGGCCGGCTCGCTGCTGAGCCGGGTGGCCACCGCGAAGGCGAGGGTGGCGGCCACGGTGGCCCGCACGGTCTGGACGACGAAGGGTTCTCGGGCACCGCGGCGGATCAGGGCCGTGAGGGACTCCGGGAGAAGGGCCATGTCGCCCTTCTTTCCCCGTGGTCGCCCTTCACACCGCCGAGCCGTCCGACCGGCACCCGTATGCCCGGGCCCTGGCTCTGACCCGGGTGAGGGTCACGGCCCGGCGGGCTACGGCCTACCGCGGGTCCTGGCGGTTCAGCCGCAGCTTCCAGGGCGCCAGCGCCGACTCGACCTGCACCCCGATGCTCATCTTCGACGCGCCCTCGATCCGCTCCTCGAAGCGGATCGGCACCTCGCGGATCGTCAGGCCGCGCTGGACGACCCGGTAGTTCATCTCGACCTGGAACGAGTACCCGCTGCTCTGCACGGTCGGCAGGTCGATCGCCCGCAGGGTGCTCGCCCGCCAGGCCTTGAAACCGGCGGTGGCGTCCCGGACGCCCAGGCCGAGGATGGTGTTGACGTAGAGGTTGGCCCAGGCGGAGAGGGCCTTGCGGTGCCAGGGCCACTCCGCGGCGGTCGAACCGCCGGGCACGTAGCGGGAGCCGAGCACCACGGCGGTGTCGTCGGCCAGCAGGGCCTGGACCATCGCGGGTATCGCCGAGGCCGGGTGCGAGAGGTCGGCGTCCATCTGGACCACGACGTCGGCGTCCTCGTCCAGGGCCCGGGCCATGCCGGCCAGGTAGGCGCGGCCGAGGCCGTCCTTCTCGGTGCGGTGCAGCACGCCGACGGTGCCGCCGGACTCCGCGGCGAGCTTGTCCGCGATCTCGCCGGTGCCGTCCGGCGAGTTGTCGTCGACCACCAGCAGGTGCAGGCCCGGTACCGGGAGGTCCGCGAGAAGACCCGCGAGGACCGGAAGGTTCTCCCGCTCGTTGTACGTGGGGACGACGACAACGACCTTCGGGGAGGCCTCGACCATGTTCTGTTTCCCTCGTGCCCTTTCCGGCCGGCACCCGTGCCACGCCGGACGGTTGTCCTTGACGACCTGCTGTGGATGAGACCGTGTGAGTGTATCGGTGCGGCGGACGGTTCCTCGCCCCGGGTGACGGGCTGGGCACGGCCGGCCACGGCCCGGAAATCCGTTCGACCGCGATGCGTGCCCGGGGCGCCGCGGCACCGCCCCGATCCGTCGTTCCGGGAAATTTCTGCGACGGCCCCTCGCAGACGGTCCCTCGCAGCCCCCGACGGGCTACGCCCCGTCGTAGACGGTCGCGAGGTTGTCCCGGGCCGGGTGGGTCAGGCCGGCCGGGCCGGCGGCGAAGGTGCGCAGGACGTTCTCGGTGACCCGGCGGACCAGGTCCCCGGTCCGGGCGTCGATCCCGTGGTCGGCGCTGCCGCCCCCGGGCCCGTGCGCGTCCAGGGCCTCCACCCAGCGCATCGTCCCGGAGGCGAACACCCCGGCGCCGCCCGGCACGGTGTAGTACGCGGTGTCGGAATGCGAGCGGCGGCCCTCGCAGACCACGGGGGAGTGCGCGATCACCTCGATCGGACGCGGGGTGGGGAAGGCGGTGTCCACCCGGTCGTACTCGACGCCGACCAGGTGCGGGAACGACGCCCCGGCGGCGACGCCGGTGCCCTCGAACGCCCAGTGCTCCGGCGAGCCGACCACGTACGGGGCGTCCACCGGGTAGCCGTCGTAGATCACGCCGAGCATCGAGCTCTCCGGGTCGGCGCCCGGGCCGGCCCGGAAGTCGGTGGTCGCCGGGGCGCCGGCCTGGTGGCCCGGGTCCTGCGCCCACGCGTCCTTGTAGCAGACCACCGTCCGGTCCGGGCCCAGCTCCGAGGGCTCGAAGCGGACCCGGCGGAAGCAGCAATTGGCCCCCAGGACAGCCAGGTTGGTGCCGGCGTCCCGGGCCGCGACCACCTGGGCGCGCTGCTCGGGGGACCAGTACTCGTCGTGGCCGAGGGAGAGGACGGCACTCGCGCCGTGCAGCAGCCCGGGCTCCCGGGCCACGTCGATCCCGGTGGTGTAGGCGAGCGGCAGCCCGAGCCGCTCGGCGAGCGCGACCAGCGGCGCCTCGTACACCAGGAACAGCCCGGCGCCGTGGTCGTAGTCGTAGGGCCGGTCGAAGACCACCCGCAGCGAGCGGGTGGCCAGACCGCCGGTGGGGCCGTTGTAGAGGCTGTACCCGCCCCACTCGTTGTACGCCTGCCAGGTGGCGGGGGCGCTCATCACGACCGTCCGCCCGGCGGTGGCGGCGGAGCGGACGGTGAGCGGGACGTAGCGCTGGCCGGAGCCGTCCTCGGCGTCCAGGCGCAGCAGGTAGGCGCCCTCGGGCCAGCCGGTGGTGTCCACGGCGAGGGTGCGCTGCCAGCCGGTCAGCACAGTCCTGGTCGCGGGGTCCACGCGCGGGGCGGGCTGCCGGCCGCCCGGGACGTGCTCGCGGCGCCAGACCAGGCGGGCGCGGGCGCCGTCGTACCAGCCGGTGCGGTAGGCGGAGACGGTGAAGGCGGCGGCCGGGGTGGAGACGTGCAGGCCGAACTGCTCACCGGGCAGCACGCTGACCCGGTCGGCGAAGCCCTCGATGGCGTCGGCGGGGCCGGGGTCGGTGATCTCCCAGTCGGGCGCGCCGGGTAGGGACTGCTCCGGCGGGACGCCCACGTGCTGGGCGGCGGCGGTCGGGGCGGCGTCGTCGGGGGAGGGGCGCGGGGCGGGACCGTCGGACGAGGAGTGCGGGGCGGGGTCCGGGCGGTGGGTGCCGCAGGAGGCGGTGGCCGCCGCCAGCAGGCCCAGGCCCAGAATGCCCCGCCGACTCGGTTCCGCCACCGCTGCCTCCCTGGTGTCCGTTCTCGGCAAACCTGCACGCATCCGTCGATCGCGCGGATATCCTCGCCCGTTCCGGGCAGTGCGTGCGGCCCGCCGCGCCGGGACGGCCGGCACGACGGGGCGCCGTCCGCCACCGCTGAGGGCCGTCCGGGGCACCCCTGGCGTGTCCGGACGCGCTGCTCCCCGGCGGCACCGGTCCGGTCCCCTAGCCTGACCAGGCCCGCCGTCCGGCGGCCTTTGGGGGGCCGGAGCCGAGCGCGGCCGGCCGACTGGTGGACAGGGGTGCACGTGGTGTCGTCGGGTTCGGCCGATCCGGGGGTGGCACCCGCGACCCGCGGCGCGAGGTTCCGGGCGTGGATGCTGGAAGGCCTGTCGGACATGGCCAAGCAGCACCCCGGCCCGCACGCCGAGGCGCCGCACGTCAAGGGCCAGCGCTGGTGGCGGGTGATGTGTCTGACCGGCCTGGACTACTTCTCCACGCTCGGCTACCAGCCCGGCATCGCCGCCCTCGCCGCCGGCCTGCTCTCGCCGCTGGCGACCATCGTGCTGGTGATCGTCACGCTGCTCGGCGCCCTGCCCGTCTACCGGCGGGTCGCCCAGGAGAGCCCGCACGGCCAGGGCTCGATCGCCATGCTGGAGCGGCTGCTGTCGTTCTGGCAGGGCAAGCTCTTCGTGCTCACGCTGCTCGGCTTCGCGGCCACCGACTTCATGATCACCATCACCCTGTCGGCCGCCGACGCGACCGCGCACCTGGTGGAGAACCCGCATCTGCACAGCCTGCTGACCGGCAAGCAGGTGACGATCACCCTCATCATGGTGGCCCTGCTCGGCGGGGTCTTCCTCAAGGGCTTCAGCGAGGCGATCGGCATCGCCGTCGTCCTGGTCGCGGTCTACCTCGCGCTGAACGTCGTGGTGGTGACCAACGGACTCTGGCACGTGCTGAAGGCCCCGCACGTCGTCGGCGACTGGACCGACGCGCTCACCGCGGAGCACGGCAACGTGATCGCGATGATCGGCGTCGCGCTGATCGTCTTCCCGAAGCTGGCGCTCGGCCTGTCCGGCTTCGAGACCGGCGTCGCCGTGATGCCGCACATCGAGGGCGACCCGGACGACACCGAGGAGAAGCCCACCGGCAGGATCCGCGGCGCCCGCAAGCTGCTCACCACCGCGGCCGCGATCATGAGCTGCTTCCTGATCACCACCAGCCTCATCACCACCCTGCTGATCCCCGCGGACGCCTTCAAGGCCGGCGGGCAGGCCAACGGGCGGGCGCTCGCCTACCTCGCCCACCAGAACCTCGGCAACACCTTCGGCAGCGTCTACGACCTGTCCACGATCGCCATCCTCTGGTTCGCCGGCGCCTCCGCGATGGCCGGACTGCTCAACCTGATGCCGCGCTACCTGCCCCGCTACGGCATGGCCCCGCACTGGGCCCGCGCGGTGCGGCCCACCGTGATCGTCCTCACCCTGATCGCCTTCCTGGTCACCTGGCTGTTCGACGCCAACGTGGACGCCCAGGGCGGCGCGTACGCGACCGGCGTGCTGGTGCTGATCAGCTCGGCCGCCATCGCCGTCACCATCGCCGCCCACAAGTCGGGGCAGCGCCGCAGGACGGTCGGCTTCGCCGCGATCGCCGGGGTCTTCCTCTACACCACGGCCGTGAACATCGCCGAGCGGCCGGACGGCGTCAAGATCGGCGGCTGCTTCATCGCCGGCATCATGCTGGTCTCCTTCCTCTCCCGGCTCAAGCGGGCCTTCGAACTGCGCGTCACCGACGTGGTGCTCGATGTCGTCGCCGAACGCTTCGTCCGGGACTACACGTACCGCCCGCTGCGGCTGATCGCCAACGAGCCGAACAGCCGGGACCTCGCCGAGTACCGCGACAAGATCCGCCAGATCCGCGCCGACAACGACATCCCGACCGAGGACGACCTGGTCTTCGTCGAGGTCACCGTGCTCGACCCGTCCGACTTCGAGGCCGAACTGACCGTGCGCGGCGAGGTGCTGCACGACCGCTACCGGGTGCTGACGCTGCAGAGCTCCAGCGTGCCGAACGCGCTGGCCGCCCTGCTGCTGCGGGTGCGGGACCTCACCGGGCAGCAGCCGCACATCTACTTCGAGTGGACCGAGGGCAACCCCTTCGCCCAGTTCCTCAGGTTCTTCCTCTTCGGCCAGGGCGAGATCGCCCCCGTCACCCGCGAAGTCCTGCGCGAGGCCGAACCGGACCGCAGCCGCCGCCCGGCCGTCCACGTCGGCTGACGGCGCCTCCCCGCCGAACGGGTCGGCCGCCTCCGCCTCCTGCCACCGGCGGTCCGGGGCGGCGGCAGCCTGGGCCGTCCGGGTCAGCGGCTCGGGTGGGACTTGCTCCAGGCCGGGGCGACGAAGGCCACCAGGGCGACGGCGAAGCCGAGTTGGAGTAGGTGCCGGATCCAGTCGATGCCCGAGGTGTGGCGGACGCCGATCCATCCGGAGACGGCGTTGCCGAGCCAGGCACCGGCGGCGCCGAGCAGCATCGTCAGCCACCAGGGGATCGACTGCGGCCCGCGCAGGATCAGCTTGGCCAGTACGCCCAGCACGAAGCCGATGAGCAGAATCCACAGGAGCTGGAACATCGCAGTCCACCTTCCGGGCGCGGCCGGACTGACACCGGTGCGCCGAATCGCCGAGACGCGGTTCGTCCCATGATCGCCCGGATCGGCCGAACGGGCACGTCGGGAGCTTCTACGGCTCCGGCCGCGCCTGCTCGGTCCCGAGCTTCACCGACGACTCCTGGCAGCGAAGCGCGTCTCCTGACGGCCGGCCCTCAGCGCTCCAGCGCCGCCTCGACGGCCTCGCGGACGTCCGGGTGCGGGTCGTTCGCGAGGCCGTCGAGCAGGGCGGCGACGCCCGGGGTGGACCAGCCGGCGACGGCCCACACCAGTTCCTCGCGCACGGCCGGGTCCGGGTGGGCGGCCAACCGGGCGAGGCGGTCCAGTGGGCCGCGGCGGCGGCGCCCGAAGCTCTGCAGGGCGGCGAGCAGTTCGGCGGGGTCGCCCGGCTCGCCGGCGGCCTCGATCCGGGCGAGCAGGACGGGCACGGGCGGCGGCGGGGCGTCCAGCGGGTGCTGGTGGCGCTCGCGCAGCCGACGGCTGCCGTACCCGCCGACGGGCTGGCAGCCCATGCAGGGGCACGGCCGGGTGCCGTGGGCGTTCGGCTGGTAGCGCCAGCCGGCGACCTGCGGCACGCCGCGGATCCGGTGGACCTCGCGGGCGCCCACCGCGCGCGGCACGAACACCTCCCAGCCGCGCGGGTCCGCCAGTTCGGCGACCCGCCGCACCGCCTCGGCGGCGGGCACCCACTGCTGGGCGCCCCTCGCGCGGTCCCGGTAGTGCCCGGTCAGCACCTGCTGTGCGTCGTCCAGCCGGAGGTGCACCGCGACCAGCGAGCCCCCGGTGCCGAACCGGGCCAGTTCGCGCAGCCACTGGTGGGTCAGCGGGTACGAGGGCAGTACCGGGAAGCAGTACAGCCCGCGCACCCCGCCCTGCCCCCGGCTGTCGGCCCGGATCCCGGCACGGCGGATCCGCGGCGCGTTCGCCGCGGTGGTCAGGTGCACGAACATCGCCATGGTCCGGGATGCTAGCGGCTGACCGAACGCAGGCCCATCGGATTTCCTCGCGAGGCGCGGCGGGGCAGGTGGCGTCAGGCGGTGCCCGTTCGGCGGGTGATCAGGGCGGCGAGGCCGTCCAGGATGCGGTCCAGGCCGAAGTCCAGGGCCTGGTCGCGCCCGTCCTCCCCGGTCATGGCGGCGGCCAGGGCGGGGTAGCGGTCGGCGTGCTGGTGCACCAGTGTGCCGAGGGCGGTGAGGAGTTCGGCTTCGGGGGAGCCGTCGGGCCCGGCGGCGCGGGACTGCTGGGCGATGCTGCGGACGTGTCCGGCGAGCAGGACGGCGGCGTCCATCCGCTCGGGGCCGGTCAGTCCGTGGCCGTCGAGGGCGGTCACCACCCGTTCCAGCCAGGTGAGTTCCTTCGGGCCCATCACCCGGGGGCCGACGGTGGCATCGAGCAGCCACGGGTGGCGGCCGAACGACTCGGTCAAGTGGTGTGCCCAGGCGGCGAGTTGGGCCCGCCAGTCGTGGGCGTGCCGGCCCTGCGGGGGCTCGCCGACGGCGGCCTCGACCATCAGGGCGACGAGTTCGGCCTTGCCGGGCACGTAGCGGTAGAGCGACATCTTGGTGAAGTCGAGCAGCCCGGCGACCTTCTGCATCGAGACCGCGCCCAGGCCTTCGGCGTCCGCGATCTCGACGCCCGCCGCCGCGATCCGCTCCAGGCTGAGGGCCGGTTTCGGCCCGCGGGTGGGCTTGGCCGGGGGGCCCCAGAGCAGCCGCACCATGTCGTTCGCCGCCTCGCTCACAGTCCGCTCCCGTTCTGGGGGTTGCTCGTCCGACCTAACTGCGTCTACCGTACACAGCAGAAAACGGTATCCACCGGACACAGTTTCTCGACCCTCTCGGACGGAGTGGTTCCCATGAGCACCAAGGTCCTGATCTCGGGCGCGAGCATCGCCGGCCCCGCCCTGGCCCACTGGCTCGGCCGGTACGGCTTCGAGGTCACCGTCGTCGAACTCGCCCCGGCGCTGCGCGGCGGCGGCCAGAACGTCGACTTCCGCGGCCGCACCCACCTGACGGTGCTGGAGCGGATGGGCGTCCTCGACGAACTGCGCGCGCTCGACACCGGCGGCAGCCCGATGACCTTCCTCGGCGCAGACGGCCGTCGACTCCTGCACCTGCCCGCCGAGTTCGCGGGCGGCGAGCTGGAGATCCCGCGCGGCGAACTCGCCCAGCTGCTGTACCGGCACAGCCGCGCCCGCGCCGAGTACGTCTTCGGCGACTCCATCACCGCCCTGGAGGAGACCCCGAGCGGTGTGCGGGCCGCCTTCCGGCACGGCGCGCCGCGCGAGTTCGACCTGGTGATCGGCGCCGACGGGCTGCACTCCAACGTCCGCCGGCTCGCCTTCGGCCCCGAGCAGCGCTACGTCCGACACCTCGGCTACTACGCGGCCACCTGGCAGTTCCCCAACGACCTCGGCCTGGCGCCCGGTTCGGTCGGCCTCAACGTCCCCGGCCGGCTCGCCTCGATCGGCGCCGACCACCGCGACCCGGCCCGCGCGGGCGCCTTCTGCCTCTTCGCCTCGCCCGAACTGCGCTACGACCGCCATGGCCCGGAGCAGCAGAAGGCCCTGGTGCGGGACGCCTTCGCGGGCCTCGGCTGGGAGGTGCCGCGCCTGCTGGAGAGCCTGCGGCACGCCCCCGAGCTCTACTTCGACTCGATCAGCCGCACCGACGTCCCCACCTGGTCCAGCGGCCGGATCGCCCTGCTCGGCGACGCGGCCTGCGGCGCCACCATCGGCGGCATGGGCACCGGCACCGCCGTGGTGGCCGCGTACGTCCTGGCCGGCGAACTGGCCCGGGCCCGCGGCGACCACCGCACCGCCTTCGCCCGGTACGAGCGGCTGCTGCGCGGCTACGCCGAGGGCTGCCAGAAGGGCGGGGACCGCACCGGACCGTTCCTGGCGCCGCGCACCGCCACCGGCCTGCGCGTGCGCAACGGGCTGCTGAACCGGCGCTGGGTGCTGAACCGGATGCTGGAGCTCGGCAAGCAGGTCTCCAGCGTCGAGCTGCCGGACTACGAGCTGCCGAAGAGCGAGCTGCCGTGCGACGAGCTGCCGAAGAGCGAGCTGCCGGGCGACGAGCTGCCGGAGTACGCGCGCGAGTCGGCCGGCCGGTTCAGCGCGGCGGGCTGATCCGGGTGCCGCCGTCCAGGGCCGCCTCCACCTGGACGGTCGCCCGGGCCGGGCGCTCGACGGCCAGCGTGTGGTCCGGGACGGGCCGGTCGGCGGACCAGTCCGGGCCCTTGACGGCGAGCCGGGTGACCCGCCGGCTGCCCGCCGCGAGCAGGAACTCCGCTCCCTGCGGGGAGCGCCACCAGGCCCAGCCGACGACGTCCTGCTCGAACCGGCTGCACGCCCGCCCCGGGCCGCCGCCGGTGCGCTGCGGGCCGCGGGCGGTCGGCAGCAGGACGGCGGTGGCGGCGCTGCCCTCACCGGTCCAGCGGTCGGCGCGCAGGCAGACCCAGGACGCCGAGCCCGCGTTCTGCGGCAGCGGCTGCACCGCGAAGGCCCACAGGTTGAGCTGCTTGACGCCCGGCGTGCCGTCCGGGACGGCGCAGCCCGCGCGGGCCCAGGCCAGCAGCGCGTCCTGGCCGGTGGCCTCGCGCGGCTCGCGGGCCGGCTGGGCGCGGTCCGGCGGCGGGGAGTAGGTGAGGTGCGCGGGGACGAGCCCGCCGAGGTCGGTCAGCAGGAAGGCGTGCTTCTCGGCGATGGCGGGGGAGGAGTGCAGCTGGAGAACCGTGGCGCCGTGGCAGTCCGCGAGCCCGCCGCCCGGGACCGCCGCCGTGACCCCGTCAGGGTGGTCCAACGGCCGCGCGGGGGAGTCGGGTTGGTCGATCCGGCGGGTCTCGGCGGCGTCCACCCAGGGGGCCAGCAGATAGCGCACGGCGGTGCCCTGGCGACGCAGCACCACCGCGCCCGCCGTGGTCACGTCCGAGTCGTCGGCCCGGGCGAGGTCCAGGCCGCCGTCGCGCCCGTCGGCGTAGCGGGCGAGCCGCCGGCCGTCGAACAGCACCACCAGGGCGGTGCCGTCGACCGTCCCGGCGAACAGCAGGGCCGGCGGGGCGACGGGCGGCGTGGCGTCCACGCCCGGCTCGCCGCGGGTCTGCGGGCCGGGCCGCTCCCAGGCGGCCAGGGCGCGGCCGAGCAGCGCGCCGTCGTCGCGGCGGTCGCCGCGGGCGGGCCAGGCGGTGAAGTCGACCCGCGCGGTGTGCTGCCACCGGTCCGGCTCGACCCGGGTCAGGCGGGCCGGGTCGGCCGCGGTGCCGGACGGGGCGGGCGCGGGGCGGGCCACGGGCGCGGCCGGCCCGGAGTCGGCCACCACGGCCGCCGTCGTGCTGAGTCCGAGCAGGCCGACCAGCAGCGCGGCGCTCCACGTCCGGCGGCGGCGCAGCAGGTCGGTGGGCTGGACCCGCACCGCGCACGGGTCGAAGGCGGGGGGCTCCGGGTCCGCCCCGGCGGTCACGCCGGCCGCCGCCGCGACGGCCTCCTCGGGGTGCTCGACCCCGGCCCGTCGCAGCGCCCCGGCCGTCTGCTCCGGCGTCAGCCCCTCCACCGCGCGTAGGGCGAAGGCCGCCCGGGCGGGGGCGTCGAGGGCCGCGAGTGCGCGGTCCAGCGCCGCGTCCTCCTCGCCGCCGTGCGGGGTGAACAGCCGCAGTCCCCAGATCCGGGGAGCGGGCAGCCGCCGCGCGGGGTGCGGCCGCAGCGCGGCGCGCAGCACCCGCAGGCGCAGTGCGGCGTACACCGGGTCCTCGTCCGCCGCCGGCGGACCGGCCGGGCGGGTCCAGCGGGAGGGCAGGGCGCGCTGGACGGTCGCGTGCGCGGCCAGCACCCGGCTGTGCCGGTCCCGGTCGGCGGGCAGCGCGAGGTACGCCAGCCGGGCCAGCCGGCGGTAGTGGCGCACCAGCGCGGCTTCGGCCTGGGCCACCGGGCGCGCCGCGGCGCCCTGCGCCGACGATGCCGCGCCCATCGTCCGTCCTGCCAACGTGCCCTCCCCGGATGCCGTTCGTGCTGTCGTGGTGGACGGTCCAACGAGTCGATCATGTGATGGTTGCGCCGTCCGGGTCACCGGGTCGCCGGATCGCAGGGTCGGTGGTTTCGGCGAGGCGCCGGGCAGGCGGTGGTTCGGCACGGTGTCGGATCCGCGTTCGGCGGGCGGGCCCAAGGTCCCACCCGTTCAGCCCCTTGGCCCCTGGCGGCCCGTGCCACCGGGCGCGATGCTGCCGGTACCGGTCGGGACGATCCGCGCCCGGCCGCAAGAGTGTCGTGGACGAGGTGAACCGGCGTGCGGCATGCCACCGTCGAATCTGTGATGACCAGCCCCGTGGTCCGGGTTGCGCCCGAGACCGGCTTCCGGGAGATCGTCGCGCTGCTGACCGAGTACGACATCACCGGGGTGCCGGTGGTGGACGCGGAGGGGCGGCCGCTCGGGATCGTCTCCGAGGCCGACCTGCTGCGCACGCTGGCCGCGCAGGAGGATCCGGGCGCTCTGTTGCCAGCCCCCGAGGCGGCGCAGGCCGGCCCGGGCGGTGCCGTGACCGCGGCCGACCTGATGACCGGGCAGCCGGTCTGCACGACCCCCGGGACCAGCGTGGTCGCGGCGGCCCGGTTGATGAGCCGGCACGGGCTGAAGCGGCTGCCGGTGCTGGACGAGGACGGGCGGGTGACCGGCATGGTCAGCCGCGGGGACCTGCTGCGGGTCTTCCTACGCGAGGACGTGGTGATCCGGCGGGAGATCGTCGAGGAGGTGCTCGGCCGGATCGACGGGGTGAGCCCGGCGGAGATCGGCGTCGAGGTCGATCAGGGCCGGGTGGTGCTCAGCGGTACGGTGCCCGAGCCGTACCTGGTCCCGATCGTGCTCAACCTGTGCCGCTCGGTCGACGGCGTGGTCTCGGTCACCGACCGGCTCGGTGCGGGCGGGACGGCCGCTCCGGTGGGCTGATCCGTCGATCCGTCGATCCGTCGATCCCGAGATCCTGCGATCCGACCGCTGCGCGCTGCTCCGGCCCAGGCTTTCCGCTCCGCATACTGCGGAGCGTATCGGGTAACTCACCCTGTGTGCCTGGCGGGTCGAACTGCCGGGGCGCCGGAGCACAGGGGAGGCGGCCGTGGCGGTCGTGTTCGACGCGGACTTCACTTCGGCCAGACAGTGGACCGCCGGGCGCAGCAGTGCCTACCCCCGGATGGGGCCGACCAACCGGAGCGACCACAAGCTCGACTATCTCGGCCGCGGCTACTGCCCGGGCGGCGTGTTCAGCGCCACCCGGCGGCTCGTCGGCGGGCTCTGGACGTGCAACCTGCTCACCACCGAGGGCAGTCCGGACGGCTTCCAGGCCCGCACCGGCGACCAACTGTCGGCACGCATCACGCTGCCCGTCGGGCTGGGTGCCTGGCCGGCCGTCTGGACCTGGCGGGGCGGCGGCAACGAGGTCGACCTCTTCGAGTACCACCCCGACCATCCGGACCTGTTGGAGTTCTCCAACCACGTCCGGGGCGGGTACCGGTACTGGCACGGCGCCGGCTCGGGGATCGCACCCGGGGCGACCTTCGACCTGCGGGTCGTGCTCGGCGCGAACTCGGTGGACTGGTACGTCGGGGACGAGCTGGTCTACGCGGACCTGCACGGGGTCGGTCCCGCCTGGCAGGCGTACCTGATCGTCAACCTGTCGGTCGCGGACGGCACGTACCACGACCGGCCGCCGCTGCAGGGGCCGGACCGGCTCAGCTGGGTCTGCCACAGCCTTCAGGTCGAGCGCTGAGCGTCCCGTCTCACGGGGCGAAGGTGGCGGTGACCGGGCCGCGCGGGCCGGAGCGCTGGAACCAGACCGTCCGGCGGTGCGCACCGATGTGCGCGGGGTGGGCCACGTACAGGTCGTCGCGCGGGGCGCGTTCGTTGCCGGGGGCCAGGGCCGCGTCCACGGCGCGTGCGGCGATGGCGCGCAACAGGGCGGTGGCGGTCGCTTCGGCCGCGGGCGGTGCGATGGCGAGCACGGTGAGTTCGGCCCAGAGCGCGGTGGAGACGTAGCTGATCGGGGAGTGGCCGAGCGCGGGGTGGGGGCGGTGGTCCCCGTGGCGCCGCAGCACCCCGGCCGCGACGAGCTGCTCGGGCGAGCGGTCGTCGGCCGGCGGGTGGTGGTTCATGGGCGGCAACGCTACCCCGGTGGGCCGGGCGCTGAGCGCCGGAACGTTTTCTCAGGCTTTCTTCAGGGCGCTTCGGTCCGGTGCGGGCGCACGATGGTGGTGAGGCGCTGGTCACCTCGGCGGGCCCCGGCTACGGGGCCGGAGGAGGAGGTCCCGATGAGGTACTGGCACGGACACGGCCACGTTCTGGGTGGCTGGGGCATCGGCGTGATGGCGATCTTGACTCTGCTGGTCCTGCTGGTCCTGGTGCTCGCCGCCATCGCCCTGTTCCGGTACGTGTCGCGGTCGCGCCGGCCGCTGCCGCACGGCCCGGCGGGTCCGGGTGCGGCGGCTTCGGGTGCGGCGGGGCCGGGGTGGGGCGCGCCGCACGGCGCGGTGGCCGGGCCGACGCCCGAGCAACTGCTCGCGGAGCGGTTCGCGCGTGGCGAGATCGACACCGAGGAGTACCGGCACAGGCTCGACACGCTGCGCTCGGTGAACGGGCCGGGTGACGGCTGAGCCGGGGCGCGGGCGGGCCCGCCACACGGTGGTACGTGTGGCGGGCCCGTCTGTGGTGGCGGCCTGGCCGGCGTTTGCGTAGCCCGTTCGGCCTACTCGGCGTGCGTGGCCTGCTGGGCCTATTCGACGACCAGCTCGACCGGGATGTTGCCGCGGGTGGCGCGCGAGTACGGGCAGACGTCGTGCGCCTGCTTGACCAGCTGCTCGCCGGTCCCGTCCGCGAGCGCCTCGGGCAGTTCGACGCGCAGCACGACGGCCAGGCCGAAACCGGCGCCGTCCTTGCCGATGGACACCTCGGCGGTGACCGAGACCTCGCTGGTGTCGACCCGGGCCTGGCGGCCGACCAGGCCGAGGGCGCTGGCGAAGCAGGCCGCGTAGCCGGCCGCGAACAGCTGCTCCGGGTTGGTGCCCTGGCCGCTGCCGCCGAGAGCGGGCGGCATCGCCAGCGCGAGGTCCAGCTGCCCGTCGGAGCTGACGGCGCGGCCCTCCCGGCCGTTGGCGGTGGCGGCTGCGGTGTAGAGCGCGTCCATGGTCGGTTCCCTTCGTGTGTTCCGGCGGCCGCCCGGGCCGCCCTCTGGAGATAAGTAGAGCACGCAATTCAATTGCGCACAACTAAATGGCGTGAGGGTGATCGGTACCATGGAGCCATGACCACGCTCCCCGGCATGGCGGACGAGGAACTGCTCCGCCTCGACCAGCAGATCTGCTTCTCGCTGAACGCGGCCTCCCGGGCCTTCGGTGGCGTCTACCGGGTGCTGCTGCGTGACCTCGGGCTCACCTACCCCCAGTACCTCGTCCTGCTCGTGCTCTGGGAGGACGGCGACCTGCCCGTCAAGCGGATCGGCGAGCGCCTGCGGCTCGACTCCGGCACGCTCTCCCCGCTGCTCAAGCGGCTGGAGGCGGCCGGACTGGTGCGGCGCGAGCGCAGCCCGGAGGACGAGCGGTCGGTCACCGTCAGCCTCACCGCCGAGGGCTCCGCCCTGCGCGAGCGGGCCGGACAGGTGCCGCGCCGGCTGTTCGACGCGACCGGGCTGCCGGTCGAGGACCTGGCCGCGCTGCGCGTACTGCTGGAGCGGGTGACCGCCGCGCTCGACTCGGCGGTGGTGGAGCCGGCGCCGTAGTCGCGGCATTCGCCCTGTCAAGTCGGACGGCCCGCAGCCTGTGACGTGGGTCACGTGCGCCTGGGTCCCGGGCTCCTGTCGGGGCCGAACCGGCAGGTCAGCGCCGGTGTTCGAAAGTGAACGGAAACGGTCGCCAATTGTCCGCCCGATCCGGTCAACAACCCGGGCCGCCCGGACGGTTACACCACGAGCCCCCAGGGGCCGTCGGCGTGCCACCCGGTGGGCCGGCCAGCTGACCCACGAAAGGGGGGCGCGTGTGCTGAACACCCCCGGGCCGGGCGAGAAGCGGGACCTGCGGGCGGACCCGCTCGGCGCGCTGCCGGCCGACTTCGAGGCCTTCTTCACCCGCGAGCACCCGGGCTACCTCCGGTACGCCCAGCAGCGCCTGCGACATCGCGAGGACGCGCAGGACGCCGTCCAGAACGCGGGCGCCACGCTCTACAAGAACTGGCGCCGCGCCCTGGCCAGCGCCGACCCGCAGGCCTTCGCCTTCAAGGTCGTCAAGGACGCGGTGGTGGACCTCCTGCGCGAGCGCCGCCGCGCCGAACGCAAACGGCTGCGCGTCATCGCGCAGCGCCGGCCCGACACCAGCCAGGACGAACTGGACCAGCTCGCCGAACTCGATGCGCTGGACTGGGCGATGGAGGAACTCGCGCGCGCCGCCCCGGTCCAGGCCGACGTCGTCCGGCTGCGCCAGGCGGGCCTGTCCTACCCGGACATCGGCCGCAGCCTCGGCATCGCGCACACCACCGCCCGCACCTACTACAGCCTCGGGCGACGCCACCTGGAGTACCTGCTGGAGCAGCCGGACGACGGGCAGGCGCCGTGAAGGTCACCGAACTGCTGCGGGCGGACGCCGCCCTGCTGGAACGCGAGTTCCGCGACCACGACCCGGCCGCCTTCACCCGTCGGCTGGCCGAGCGGCTCGCCGCCGCCCGCCGGCCCGCGCCGCCTGCCCGCGAACGCCCGGCCCGCCCGCCCGCGAACGCCCGGCCGCCGCACGCCTTCGGCGAGCCCCCGTGGGCCGGCGGCCGGACGGAGCTCCGACGCGACCTGCGGCACCTGTGCGCCACCGTGGCGGGCGCGGTGGAACCGGGCGAACTGGCGCTGGACCTCGAACTCGCCGAGAAGACGGCCTTCCGCACCCTCGGCTGCCTGCTCTACGGGATGGGCCGCACCGCGGACGGCGTCTTCTGGTGGCGGATCGCGACGCAGTACGGCGACCGGCTGGCCGTGCACTGCCTGGCCGTCCACTATGCGGCCGAGGGCGAGACCCGGGACGCGGCCCGCTGGGCCGCCCAGGCCGAGGACCTCAGCGCCCCCGGCCACCTGCCCGCCCTGGCCCCGGACGCCGGGCCGGGCGGTGCCGCGCAGCTGGCGCGGGAGCTGGCCGAGCGCTACGACGGCGAGATCCTGCTGACGCTCAGGGACGTGTTGGCGGTGCGCCCGGGGGCGGACGGCGGACGGCTGGGCCTGCGGTCGGTGCGGGGGAGAGGGGTGGTGCGCATCCGGTGAGCCGGGCGCTGGTGGGTGGAGGGCTGTGGTGGTGTGGGGCCCGGCGGCTCTGACAGCGGGCCGGCCGCCGAGGGGCGGCTCACGCGAGCCCGGTGATGAGGGCGGGCTCACGCGAGCCCGGTGATGGCGTCGCCGACGTACTCGGCCCCGATCACGGCCAGCACGGTGGTCGTGATCGCCGTGCTGTGGGTGGCCAGCCAGGCCTTCCACTCCCCGAGGGTCCGCGCCGAGCGGTCCCCGCGGAGCAGGTGGACCCCGAGCGGAAGCAGCGTGCACAGCGAGCCGATCAGCACCATCAGCGCGGCGGCCACCACCGTGCCGCCGATCCCGGCCGTACTGGCGGCGATCGAGGCCGCGCCGCCGACGGCCAGTGCCAGGTTCTTCGGGCCGGTCGTGACCAGGGCCACCGCGAGACCGGCCGACCGGCCCGCGCTGAAGCGGCCCACCTCCCGCATCCACCTCGGCGGCGCGGTGACGTGCCCCGCGCGGGGCCGGTCGCGCCACCGCTTCCAGGTCATCAGGACGAACAGGACGCCCAGCGCGAGCTCCAGCCAGTACGGCCAGTCCGGCCGGCCGCCACCCGAACCCAGTGCTCTGCCCGCCGCCACCACGACCGCCACCACCGCCGCCAGGCCGGCCGCCCAGCCGGCCGCGAAGGCGAGCCCGATGGTCCGCCCGCGCGGTGCGGCCAGCATCAGGACCACCGCGACCAGCGCCGGCGGGCTGATCGCGATGCCCACCGCCGACGCCAGCATCGAACCGACCGCCTCGCCCATCCCGCTCCCGCCTCCTCGCCGTCGCCCGGGCTCGCCCGGCGGGGCCGCCGTCCGGGCCCGCCTCCGGTGGAGCCGCTGCCCGGGGCGTCCGGTGAAGCCGTCGCCCGGGCCCTGCTCCCGCCGGGCACACGTCTGCCCCATTCAGCTACGCCCGGGGCCGCCGTGCACGGCCGGGGCCGCTGTGCGGGTGAGGCCCGGAGGGCTCAGGCCCGGAACGGCCGCAGCTCGCCCGGAACCGCCGAGGGCCGCCGCACCGGTGTGGTGCGGCGGCCCTCGGACGTGGTCACGGCAGCGGATCAGTCGTTGCCCGACTCGATCGCAGCGCTGTCGAGCGCGGTGGACTTGGCCGCCAGCGCCTCGGCGTCGGGGCCGGCGGCGGCGATCGGTGCCGCCCCGCCGGGCGCCAGCTCGCCGATCAGGCCGCTCCACGGCGCCAGCTGGCCGTGCACCGCGTACTGCTCCAGCTTGCTGCGCGAGTCGGCGATGTCGAGGTTGCGCATGGTCAGCTGGCCGATGCGGTCGTCCGGGACGAACGCGGCGTCGACGCTGCGCTCCATGGACAGCTTCTCGGGGTGGTAGCTGAGGTTCGGGCCCTGGGTGTCGAGCACCGAGTAGTCCTGGCCGCGGCGCAGTCGCAGCGTGACGCTGCCGGTGACCGGCTGGCCGACCCAGCGCTGGAGGCTGTCGCGGAGCATCAGCGACTGCGGGTCGAACCAGCGGCCCTCGTACAGCAGCCGCCCGAGCCGACGGCCCTGGGTGTGGTAGGTGGCGACGGTGTCCTCGTTGTGGATCGCGTTGAGCAGCCGCTCGTAGGCGGTGTGCAGCAGCGCCATGCCGGGGGCCTCGTAGATGCCGCGACTCTTGGCCTCGATGATGCGGTTCTCGATCTGGTCCGACATGCCCAGGCCGTGGCGCCCGCCGATCCGGTTGGCCTCGTGCACCAGCTCGACGGCGTCGGCGAACGCCCGGCCGTTGATGCGGACCGGACGGCCGAACTCGAACTCGATCGTCACGTCCTCGGTCTGGATCTCGACCGCCGGGTCCCAGAAGGCCACGCCCATGATCGGGCTGACGATCTCCATCGAGGTGTCCAGGTACTCCAGCCGCTTGGCCTCGTGGGTGGCGCCCCAGATGTTGGCGTCGGTGGAGTAGGCCTTCTCGGCGGAGTCGCGGTACGGCAGGTCGCGCTCGGAGAGCCAGGCGGACATCTCCTTGCGGCCGCCGAGTTCGGTGACGAACCGCTGGTCCAGCCACGGCTTGTAGATCCGCAGGCTGGGGTTGGCGAGCAGGCCGTAGCGGTAGAACCGCTCGATGTCGTTGCCCTTGTAGGTGGAGCCGTCGCCCCAGATGGAGACCTCGTCCTCGCGCATCGCGCGGACCAGCAGGGTGCCGGTCACGGCGCGGCCGAGCGGGGTGGTGTTGAAGTACGTCTGCCCGGCGGAGCGGATGTGGAAGGCACCGCAGGCGAGGGCGGCCAGGCCCTCCTCGACCAGCGCCGCCCGGCAGTCGACCAGCCGGGCCTGCTCGGCGCCGTAGGCGCGACCGCGGGCCGGGACGTCGGCGAGGTTCGGCTCGTCGTACTGGCCGATGTCGGCCGTGTAGGCGTAGGGGACGGCGCCGTGCTCGCGCATCCACGCGACGGCGACGGAGGTGTCCAATCCACCGGAGAATGCGATGCCGATCCGTTCACCGACCGGCAGCTTGCTCAAGACCTTCGACATGCATGCACCCTTGACCCGCGAGGCGCGGGCTCCTGACTTAGCGACGTGTGAGGGGATTCGGCGTATCCGATGCCCGCACTCTGGCATAGGTTTGCAGAGTATCGCAAGAGCATACGATCGGCTCGGCGAGGGGTGGCCGCTCCTGTTGCCGCCCCTCGCCGTGGCCGATCGGTGGTCGCCTGGCCTCAACCCGGCTTTCTCCCAGGCGCGTTGGGTGGCCGGACGCCGGGGAGAGGAGTCAGGAGGCGCTGTCGGCGTCCGGCCCCTGGGCGCGCAGGCGGCGGACGTTCTCCAGCGACTCGCGCAGTTCGGTGAGCCAGGTGTCGGAGTGGCGCTGCACCAGGCGGACGCACCAGGCGAGCGCCTCGCTGCGGCTGCGGGCGACGCCCGCCTCCACCAGGGTGTCGAGCACCTGCCGTTCGGGCTGGCGCAGCCGGGTCATGACGGGGGCGGAGACGGTGGTGAACATGCCCCTCAGGTCGCCGCACTCGGCGCCCCAGGAGACCTTGCGGCCGTAGCGGCGCTCGGCCTCCCGGGCGACGGCGATCCGGGCGTCCCTGGTCCGGTCGCGGAACTCGGCGATCCGGCCCTCGGACGCCGCTTCGCGCTCGGCGTCCGAGGCCGTCCGGTCGAGGGTGGGCTCGGTGATGCGGCCGACGACGGTGATCTCCTCGCGGTCCGCGGTGATCTCGACGAGATCGGTGAACAGGTCGGCGGGGAGGCGGCCGGTGAACCACCCCCGGAGCTCTTCGGGTGAGGTTGTAATCATGTAATCAGCATTACTCGGGGTGGGGGTGATCGCAAGACCCCGGGGAGGAGCGCCGGGGGGAGTGTCGGAGGGCCGTCAGCGTGCGGCGGAGACCGGCATCCGGGCCCGGGCCCGGATGCGCAGCCAGGGCGTCCGGGCGGCCAGTGCGCCGAGGCCTAGCGCCACCAGGTGCCCGGCGTCGGCCAGTTGCTGGTCCAGCGCCCAGGTCACGGCCAGCCCCAGCCCGAGCGCGGGCAGCCCGAACCGGCGCAGCGGGGCCGGGCCCAGGGCCAGCAGGCAGCCGGCGGTGCCGACCAGCCCGTAGCTGATCCCGACGTCACGCGCCCGGGACAGCGCCCCCGGGATCCGGGCGGTGAGCATCACCCACATGGCGCCCTCGGTGAGCAGGGTGGCGCCCAGGTGGCCGAAGACGAAGACCGCGCCGGCCCGGGCCGGGCCCCAGCGCCACTCGGCCAGGCCCAGCACCACGGCCACCGCCGCGATGCCCGCCCAGGCGGGCACCCCGTCGACCACCAGCCCGCTGGTGAACATCGTCCACCACTTGCCGACCTCCATGTGGTGGACGTTGCTGCTGTTGTGCCGGACGAACCGGGCCCGGGCGCCGTGGCTCTGGCCGGCCAGCCAGCAGGCCGTCGCGGTCAGCAGCAGCACGTACACCGTGGTCAGCCGCAGTCGGTCCGCCACGCGCAGCGCCGGGTGCCGAGCTCCGGGACCGGCGTCGATACCCGCAGGTGCGGTCGTCGTGCCGCGCTCGCTCATCGTGCCCGTCGCCCTCGCTGTGCGGTCCCGGTGGTGCCGCCCGGCAGCCCCCGGCGGCCCGTTCCGGGCGGTCAGAGCGCCAGCGTACGCCAGCCCCGGGTGATCTCCTCGCGGACCGAACTCGCGTTCGGTGCCGGGACGCCCGGGGCCGGAGCGGCCGTCAGCAGCTCCAGCAGCGCCGCGCCGTCCGCCGGGCGCCCGGCCGGGTCGGCGTTCAGCGCGCGGACCACCACGGCGGCCGGCGCCGGGTCCAGGGCGTGGACGGCGGCCGGCGCGGCGGGCTCGGGCCCGGTGTCCACGATCCGCCGGATCACCGCGCCCGTGCTGGTCGCCGCGAATGGGCTGGCGCCGTGCGCCGGGTCGGCCTGGGTCGGGACGTGCGCCGGGGGTTGCTGGGCCCCGGCGGCCGGTGCGTAGACCGTCCGCGAGACCCGGTCACTCGAAGGGCGCACCGCGTAGACGCGCCGGGGGCCGCCCCGGGTGAGGGTGAAGGGAACCGTCGAGGAGGCGCCGATGACCGGTGGCACCACCAACGCGCCCGGACACCGGCGCCCCTGGTGGGCACGCCTCGCGCACGCGGTCCGGACCTACGTCCGCCGGGCCCCGGGCACCTACGTCTGGCTGGCGATCCTGCTCGCCACCACACAGGTGATCCGCCACGTCGACAGCGCGACCGCCGACCGGATCCTGGAACGGCGCTCGACCAACCTGCACCACCTCCAGGTCTCACCGGTGCGCGTGCTGATCACCAGTGCGCTGTGGATCGCGGGCGGCGGCTGGCTGAGCTACTTCCTGCTCTACAACCTCTTCCACGTACCCGCCGAACGCTGGCTCGGCACCCTGCGCTGGATCTCGGTGGCGATGATCGCGCACGTCGGCGCGACCTACCTCAGCGAGGGCCTGCTCGGGTGGGCGATCCACCGCGGCATCGCCCCGCCGAGGGCCGTCTACACCCTCGACTACGGCGTCAGCTACGCGCTCGCCGGGGTGGTCGCGGTGCTCACCTATCTGATCGTGCGGCCCTGGCGGTACCTGTACGTGGCCGGCGTGCTGGTCTTCTACGGCCTGGGCGTCGCGCAGAGCCGGGACTACACCAGCATCGGCCACTTCAGCGCCGTGCTGATCGGCCTGGCCTGCTACCCGCTGACCCGGGACCGCCCGGGCTCCTGGGACCCGGTTGCCACGGGCCGGCTCGTCCGACGGCGGCTGCGCCGGCGTTGACGGTGGTGGTGGTGGCGGCGGTGGTGCTTGGTGGCTGCTCCGTGGTGGTGGCGGCGTCGACGGATCAGCCGGTGCGCGGGGGGTCCGGGGCGGGCGTGCCCAGGTAGACGTTCAGCGGGGGCCCCTGGGCCAGCACCGCCCCCGCCGTGACGGAGAAGGTGACGGCGGCGCAGAGCGCGATCAGCCAGGACAGCAGTATCAGCACCAGCCCCAGCGAACCGTACTGGGCCAGACTGCGGTTCAGCGCGCCCGGCATGTAGACCCGGGCGGTCAGTGACATCGCGGTGGCCGCGGCGGCCGTCAGCAGCGCGCCGGGCAGCAGCGGCAGCCAGCCGACCCGGGCGCTCAACAGCAGGTGGGTGGTCCACCACCAGACCACCAAGGACGCCGCGAAGGTGAGCGGCAGGCCCAGCCAGAAGCCGACACCGAAACCGTCCCGCAACGAGCCCTGGAAGAGCAGCACCGTCAGCCAGGCCACGATCCACAGCAGCCACCGCCAGGCCGCCGCCCGGGTACCGGCCTTCGGCAGCCGCCAGGCGTGCTCGCAGACCCGGGCCACCGCGCGGCTGCAACTGGTCGCCGACAGCAGTGCCATCAGCACGCCGATGATTCCGGTGGTGCCTCGCAGGTCCCCGGTGCCGTACAGCGCCTGGCGCAGCTCCTGATCCGAGGCGCCGGAGACGCCGAACAGCGCGCGGAGCGAGGCCACCAGCTGGTCCCGCACATCGGGCGGGGCGAACGCGGCCACCGCGAACAGCAGTGGTACGGAGGTCAGGAAGATCTGGGAGGCCATCCGGGTGGCGGCGTCCAGCAGTCCGGGGGAGAGCAGCCGGGCCGTCAGCTCGGTGATCACCGGGAAGCGCCGCTCGGCCTCGACCCGTGCCCGCTCCCACTGCCCGCGGCCCCGGGCCAGCCGCTCCCCCCAACGGCCGGCGGCCTCCCTCACCGACCTCATCCCTCGGTCCTCCCGCAGCGGGGCAACGATCCGCCCCAGTCAAGGCCAGCCCGGCCCGTCCCGCCACCGGAGGTGTCCGTCCGCAGGCGGGTGGGCGGCGTCGGGCGGCGGCATCGGGTGTGGGGATCGGGGACGGGGAACGGGGACGGGGAACGGGTGTGGTGTGGTGTGGTCGTGGGTCTACCGTCGGGGCGGCGGGCTCATGGGGCTCGTGGGACTCCGCCCGATGAGCGTGTTGAGCACGTTGAGGGCCGCCTTCTTGCGCTGGGCCTTGCGCGACCGGACCGCCGGGCAGACGACCCCGAAGAAGAACAGCAGCACCACGACGAGGCTCGGGGTCGCCGAGATGATCGCGATGGTGTTGTTGCTCTGGAATCCGGCCGCGACCGGGCCTGCGCCGGTCGCGGCGACTCCGGCCGGAGCGAGCCAGCGGGGGCCCGGTGCGGGCGGTGCGGTGCCCGTGGCCTGGACGCTTCCGCCCGACGCGGGAATCCCCGTACCCTCGTGCATGTAGTTCTCCGGGTGTTGATGGGGCTACGAGTGATGACGGCTTCCTGTTGACGCAGGGAGCCGTCGCTCCGTTGTGGGGCGTACGGCTCGTACCGACAGTGGCTACGATGACAGAGCCGTGGAAGGCCAAAAAACCGCAGAAAACATCGCGGGACTTGAGAAAGTTGATGTTGGTCCAGGTCAGAGGCGCACTGGCGTCATCGATGTGACTCACATCACAGGAAATGGGAGAGGAACTGTGAGGAATCTCACGGTGGGGATATGGCGCGCAGGCTCCCGCTGAGTGGAACGGGCCCGCTGGTCTCCTTCGCCCGCGAGCTCCGCGAACTCAAGGAACGCTCCCGGGGCACGGTCGAGACGGTCGTCGCGCGAGGCGCCTCGCGGACGGCGGTCTACGCCGCCCTGAACGGATCCCGCCTGCCGAGCGCCAAGAACCTGGACGCCATGGTCGAGGCGTGGGGCAGCGGCAGCGAGCTCGAACGGCGGCAGTGGCGCGACCGGCGACGTTCCGCCGAGGAAGGCCTCGCGGAGGCGGCCCGGCGGCAGGGCGCGGCGACGGCCGGCCGCACACCCGAGGAGGAGGACTTCACTCGCGCGCTGCGCGGACTGTGGAGCAAGGTCGGCGACCCGTCGACCGAACGGGTGGCGCGCCACTGCGACCTGAGCGCGCGAACCCTCGACTCCTACCTGGACGGACGGACCATTCCGACGGAGTCGCGGCTTCGCGAACTCTTCGACGGGCTGTCCGCGCTGCGCGCCGATGACAGCGCCTGGCTGGCGGCCACCCGGGACACCTTCATCGGGGAGGTGCTCTTCCGCGCCCAGACGGCGCGGCAGGAGGAGCGGGCGAGGGTCAGGGAACTGGCCACGGCCCTCCCGGAAGGGCAGGCTCCCGTCGAGTTCGGCCCGTTCCCCGACGGCATCGGGCCGGTGCCGGGCGTACGACTGGGCCAGGAGTTCGACAACCGGCGGACGCTCTCGCTGGCCGGTGTGCACCGGCCGCTCCAGGCCGGTATCTGCGGTCTGCGAGAGCTCGGCGCGGAATCGATCGTGGTCTCCGGTGGGTACGAGGAGGGCGAGGACCTCGGTGATGTGATCCTCTACACCGGGGAGGGCGGGCGAAGCCCGCAGACGGGGCAGCCGGCCCGGAACCAGCAGCTGACGCGCGGCAACGCGGCCCTGGCGACGAGCGCGGCGACCGGGGCCCCGGTTCGCGTGGTCCGGGGAGTCACCACCGCGACCCGCTCCTTCTACCGCTACGACGGGCTCTTCCGGGTCGAGGACCTCTGGTCCGAGACCTCCTCCGACGGTTTCCTCGTGTGGCGGTTCCGCCTGGTCGCCCTTCCCCCGGCCGAACAGGCTGCGGCAGTCGCCCGGGTATCGGATCGGGTGACGGCTCAGGTAGCGGCTCCGGTGACGGATCGGGTATCGGATCGGGTGACGGCTCCGACGGATGAGGACGGCCGGGAGGCGGGGCCGGTCCGATCCGCGACATCGATCGAGCGCGTCGTCCGGAACACCGCGATCGCCACCCACGTGAAACGTGCGCACGACTACACCTGCCAGGTGTGCGGTGTCCGCATGGTGGTCCCGGGCGGCGCCTACGCCGAGGCCGCACACATCACGCCCCTGGGGAGACCGCACCACGGGTCGGACACCGTCGACAACGTTCTCTGCCTGTGTGCCAACCACCACGTGCTGTTCGACTTCGGCATGCTGATCGTCAACGACGACCTCACGGTGGTGAGCCGCGACGACAGCTCCGTGCTGGGCCGGCTGCGAGAGGCGGCGGATCACGTCGTCGACCGGAAGCGCCTCGCGGAGCACCGGCTGCGGCACGGGGTTCCCCGGCACGAGGGCATGCGCTGACCCCTGTCCGGGCCGGGCAGGAGCAGAACCGGTTGTGCTGGCCCAGCCGTTGCGGTGAGGGCCGGTCGTCCGGCGGTCGCGAGGCTGCTGCCCCGCCCGCTCGTGGTGAGCGGGCGGGGCAGCGGATTCGGCCCGGGGGGTGGGGATTGGGGGGTTGCGCTACCGGCTGACGGACTGGGCCAGGCAGAGGATGTTGCCCTCGCTGTCCTTGAACCAGGCGGCGCGGAGGTTGTCGCGTTCGGCGATGCCGTTGACGGTCTTCAGCCCGGGGAAGTCGTACTCCTCGAACGTGATGCCGCGCTCACGCAGGGCCGACATCGCGCCGTCGAGGTCGGCGACCTTGAAGCTGGCGAGGGTGTGGGCGGCCTGTCCGCCGCTGGGGGTGTGGTAGATCGTGAACTGGGTGCCGCCGCAGTCGCAGACCAGTTCCTCGTCGGTCTCCTCGGCGAGCTTGAGGCCGAGGGTGTCGGTGTAGAAACTCCTCGCGCGGGCGAGGTCGGCGGCGGGGATGACGGCCTGCAGTGGTGCGTCTCCAAGCATGGTGCTTCGCCTCCTCCTGCTTCCAGGCTAGGGACGTTGGCGGGCGGGCGCCCACGGGGGCGGGGGCGGCGATGGGAAGTGGTGGGCGGCGGCGGGGCGGGCTGGAGTCGGCGGAGCCGGGGCGTGTGCGGGCGGTCGCCGGGTGTCGCCGCGCTCGGAGAGGTGCGGTCGAGCGGGACGAGCGGGGCGCGGAGGGTCCTGCACGGTCGTTCGTGTGCTTTCGCGGGTGGCGGCCCCGTCCGGCAATCGGGTTGTCGCGTCCCGCCGCCCGGTCTCAGCCGCGCTGTGGCCAGTCGTGTGGCACCCGCTCCAGCACGCCGGCGCCGAACAGCTCGTACAGCGGCAGGGTCTCCAGGTGGACGTAGCCGATGTGGCAGTCGCAGACCGGCAACGGGCAGCCGCGCGCCCGCAGCTGGGTGCGGTAGGAGCCGTCGTACAGGTTGCCGAGGACGTCCCGGACGAAGTGGCAGCGGCGGACGGTGCCGTCGCCGTCCACGGAGAGCACGGACTCACCGGTTCGGCAGGGGCGGTCGGCGCTGGGGTGGGCGTGCCGGCTGTAGGCGAAGTGCGGGTCGACGGCCGCCCAGTCTGCGGCCTCGGCGTCGGTGTAGGTGCGGCCCTCGGCGGCGTTGACCCAGAGGTAGACGCCTGCGGCGAGCTCGGCGCGCAGCCGGCGGGCCTCGGCCAGGTGCTCGGGCTGGCCGACCACGCCGACGCTGTAGCACACGCCCATGGCGTCCAGCTCCCGGCACTTGGCGAGGAAACGCTCCCGGGTGACCTGGCCGGGGTGGTACGTCACCCAGAGCGCGAGGGTGTCGGGATCGGCGTCGGCGAGCCAGTCGGTCCGGCAGCTGAGGTTGGTCTGGATCGCCACCCGGCGTACGTGCGGGAGCCGACTCAGCTCGACCAGCGCCCGTCGGTACCAGGACCGCACCAGGCCCTCGCCCCAGGGCGTGAACAGCAGGGCGAGGGTGTCACCGCTGCCCGCCCGGCCGGCCGCCCAGCCGGTGAACCGCTCCAAGGCCGCGCGGTCGGCGCGCAGTTGATCGGGTGTGTCGCGGCGCTTGGCGAACGGGCAGTAGGGGCAGTCGTAGTCGCAGGAGGCGAGCGGGCCACGGTAGAGCAGGGTGAGGTCGCGCCCGCGGTCGGCCGCGTCGGTCGGTGCGCTCTCGGCGCTCGGTGTGCGCGGTGCGGGCGGGGTGGTGGACGGCAGGCCGAGGAAGGTCATTTCGCCTCGTAGGCCGTCATCAGGGCCCGGACCTCGGGCGAGAACAGCATCGGCCCGGCCGCGTCCGAGTGCGCCAGGCCCTCCGGGCTGAGCACCAGGCGGTCCCGGTCATCGGCGAGCCAGCCGCGCGCGGTGAACTCGGCCAGTTCCGCCGGGAAGTCGGCGGCCGGTGTGCTGCCGAACCGGGCCCGGTAGTCGGCCAACGGCATGCCCTCGGCCTGGAGCAGCGACTGCACCAGGTGCCGCCGGCGTGGTTCCCCGCCGCTCATCCGGTGCCCCACCTCGGCGTGGTGGAAGTCCTCGGTGGCGACGAAGTCGTCGATGATTCCGCGCACCTCGGTGGCGTTCACCGCGTAGTCGAAGGAGTAGTGCAGCCGCGAGGTGTAGGAGCGGGCGCCGCAGCCCAGGCCGACCATGCCGTCCGTCTGGCAGGCGTACTCGCTCGCCCCGGCCTGCGGGGAAGCGGCGCGGCGGAACATCCGCATCGACACCTGCTGATAGCCCTGGGCCAGCAGGTGGTCGCGGCCGGTGCGGTAGAGCGCGAGCCGGCGGGTGTCCCAGGCGGAGTGGCTCTCCTGCTCGCCGCGCCGGGCCAGGCCGGTGAGCGGGCGCACGTAGAGCGGGTAGAGGTACAGCTCCTCGGGCTGCCAGGCGAGCGCGGCGTCCAGCGAGTGCAGCCAGCTGGCCTCGGACTGGCCGTCGATGCCGTAGATGAGGTCGATGTTGAGCACCGGGAACCCGGCGGCACGGATCCGGTCGAGGGCGGCCTCCACCTCGGCCCGCTTCTGCGGGCGCACGGCGGAGCGGGCCTCGGCGTCGACGAAGGACTGTACGCCCAGGCTCAGCCGGGTGGTGCCCCGGGCGGCCAGGACCTCCAGCCGGTCGGCGGTCGAGGTGGCGGGGGAGGCCTCCACCGAGAGCGGTATCGCCCGCAGGTCGGCGCCCATCCGCCGCTCGGCGATGTCGCACAGCCGCTCCAGCTCGCGGGCCGTCAGGTAGGTGGGTGTGCCGCCGCCGAAGGCGGCCAGCGCGAAGCGCGCGCCTTCGTCCAGCGCGGTGCGGACGGCCACCGCCTGGCGCTCCAGGGCGTCCAGGTACGCGGTGGTCAGGCCCTCGGGGCTGCCGATCCTGGTGAACAGGTTGCAGAAGCCGCAGCGGACCTCGCAGAACGGGATGTGCAGGTAGAGCGAGAGCGCGTCCTGCGCCTCGCCGGCCCACAGCTCGCGCAGCCCCGGGCGCTCGGGCAGCGGGCGGTAGGCGGTCTTGTGCGGGTAGGCGTAGACGTAGGACTGGTAGGGCGAGTCGGGGCGCGGGGGTGCGGTGGTCATGCGCGCTCCTCGGTGGTGGTGGTGGCGGTGGTGGCGGTGGCAGGGACGGCAGCGGCGGCTGGGCTGGCCGCAGGAGCTGCAGGAGCTGCGGGAGCTGCGGGAGCTGCGGGGGCGGCGGGGTCGGCGGGGTCGGCGGGGTCGGCATCGGGGACGGCCGCGGGGATGGTGAAGTGGGCGTACGGGACGGTCCAGACCACCTCGTGGCCGATCCGGTGCCCGGTGTAGCCGTCCTCGCCGTACGCCGTGCCGTGGTCGGAGCAGACGATCGCGAAGCAGGGGCGGCGGGAGCTCATCGCCGCGAAGAGCCGGCCGATGTGGGCGTCCACGTACTCCAGGGCGGCGGCGTGGCTGGCCCGGGAGTCGCCGTGCTCACGGGTGGCGCCGGGCAGGTGGAACCAGTTGGGCTGGTGCAGCGCCGAGACGTTCAGGAACAGGAACAGCGGTTGCCCGACGGGCTGTTCGGCGGCGACCCGCTCCGCCCGGGCGACCTGCTCCTCGAAGGACGTCGGGGACGGCACGCCCATCCCGGGATCCCAGTGGCTCTCCTGGAACAGGCCGGGCAGTACCGAGCCGAGCGGGCCCTGCTTGTTGAAGAAGCCCACGCCGCCGATGCAGACCGTCCGGTACCCGGCGGCGGCGAGGGCGGTCGGCAGATCCGGTGCGTCGAACACCCAGGTGCGCGGGGCGGTGCTCTCGGAGCCGGCGAAGCGGGCCGCGAACAGGCGCGGGTGGGGGCCGTCGGGGGAGGCCGGGGTGGGCAGGAAACCGGCCAGGATCGCCTGGTGGGAGGCGTAGGTGAAGCTGCCGGGCGCGTGCCGGCGCTCCCAGCGGCCGCCGGGGAGGAAGGCGGCGAGGTGCGGGATCCGGCCTGCGGCGGCCAGCTCCTCGGCGACGTCGAAGCGGAGCGTGTCGAGCGTGACGAGCAGCAGGTCGTGCGTGCCGACGACCGCGTTCATGTCGGGGGTCGGAGCGGGAGCCTGGGTGTGGGGGGAGGTCTGGTGGTTCATCGGGAGGGTTCCGTGATCTGGTGGTCCGTCGGGGTGGGGAGGGGCGTTCCGGTGGTGCGGCCGGTGGCCCCGGTGAGGGCGGCGAGCTGGGCGCCGTAGGTGTCGAGGCCCTCGGCGGGGCCGCCGGGCAGGCCGGTGAGGTTGGGGAGCAGGTCGCCGAAGGCGTTGACCTCGCCGACCAGGGCGCGCCGCCAGCCGGCCGTGGGCAGGACGTCGACCCCGACCATCAACGAGCCGGGGAAGCAGGCCGCCGCGCGCTCGGCTGTCTCCAGCAGGGCAGGCCATGCGGGCCCGGCGGCCTCCCGGGCCAGGTCGAGGCTGCCCCGGGCGCCGCCGAGGTGCAGGTTGGTCATCGGTTGCGCGCTCGTGCGCACCACCGCGTGGGTGGCCCGGCCGGCGACCACCACCACGCGCAGGTCGGCCGAGCGGCCGGACTGCGCGGCCTTCGGGATCCACTGCTCGACGTGCAGCCCGTCCGGTGCCAGCCGGTCGATGATCTCGGCCACCTCCCGCTCGCCGCGGTACTGGCGGACCCGCAGCGAGTTGTGCAGCAGCCCGTCGGCCAGCTCGACCGAAGTGGTGGCCAGGACCTGCCCGCGCGGCCCGAACTGCAGGGCCGTCACCCCGGAGGCGGAGGAGCCGTGTGCGGGCTTGACGAAGACCCGTCGCAGGCCGGCCGTGGCCAGCCGCCCGCGCAACTGCTCCCAGCCGGTGACCTCGCCGCCCAGCGCCCGGGGTACCGGCACCCCGGCGGCGGCGAGGAGCGCGTGTGCCCGCCGTTTGTCGAACATCACGGCGATCTCCTCCGGATCGCCCAGCAGCCGTACGCCGGGGCGCCCGGCCAGCTCGCGCAGCGCGGCCGTCACCCCTGCGTACCAGGCGGCCGTGCCCTCGACCCGGGTCGGTGCGTAGGACGGGCCGAGCGCCGGGCCGCGCAGCAGTTCGTCGACCAGGGCCTCCTCGCCGGGCGACTCGATCCGCAGCAGGCCGTCCTCGGGCAGCCGGTAGTCGCCGCGCAGCACGTCCAGCCAGGGCAGGACGGCGGGCTCGGGCAGCCCGGCGGCCCGGGCGGCGGCGGCGAACAGCGTCACCCGCCGGTGCCCGGGATTGCCGAGGACGGTCAGCCGCGGTGTCATCGTGCCGTCACCCGCCTACTCGGCGACCGCGACGTAGCGGTCCCCGTCGTCCTCGTCCTCGTCGGGGTCCTCGGCCTCGGAGAGGTCGAGCGCGACCCCGGGCAGGGCCTCGGTGAGGCGCTGCTGCATCTCCTCGCCGACGTAGTGGTGGTGCAGGTCGAGGGCGCGCAGGTGGGTGAGCGGCTGGCCCTCCAGCAGGGCGGCGGCGCCGTCGTCGGAGAGCACGCCCATGGACAGGTCGAGCGACTCCAGCCGGGCCACCACGGGCGCGTGCGCGACGGCCGAGGCGATCTCGTCCTGGAACTCGCTGTTGGCCAGCCCGAGGTGGCGCAAGCTCGGGAGGCGGGCGCCGTCCAGGAAGGGGGCGAGGTCGTCGATCGTGGCGTCACCGCCGTACTCGTCCACGCCGAGCCAGAGCGTCAGGCGCTCCAGTGCCGGCAGCTCGGAACCCGCCACCGCCCGCACCACCCGGGCCGGCAGGCCGCCGGCCTCGAAGCGCAGCGCGGCCAGCCGGTCGTGCCGCACGGGCTGGAGGCTCAGGTCCGTGCCGCCGCGGACGGTCAGCTCGGTCAGCCCGGGGAAGGCCGTCAGCAGGGGGGTGACGTCGCCCATCTCCATCCAGGAGATCTCGCACTCGTCGTAGGTCACGTCCCCGAGGAAGAGCGCTTCCAGGGCGGGCAGGCGCTCCGCTTCCGCGGTGATGGCGGCGACGGTGGCGGCCACGGAGACGTAGTCGCCGCGCCACCAGGGGCCGATCACCAGGGCGCGGACTCCGGCAGGGTCGACGGTGTCGAGGAAGGTCTGCCAGAGCTGCGCGAAGTCGTGCTTCGCGTCGTAGTCCAGGGCGAGCCGCCAGGCGACCGAGCCGGCGGCGGGCGGCGTGCGGGTGCCGTCGTCGGGGGTGAAGTCGTGGATCGGCAGGTCGTGGAAGCGGTCGGGGTGGAGGGAGACGGTCATGTCGGTTCCAGACGGATGGGCGTGGTGGGCTGGTCGGTGCGGCGGTGCGGCGGCGTCGGGCGCGCGCGGTCGGTGACGGCTACTCGGCCACGGCGACGTAGCGCCACCGGTCGTCGGGCTTTCCGGCCTCGGAGAGGTCGATCTCGACGCCCGGCAGGGCCTCGGTGAGGCGCTGCTGCACCTCCCCGGTGAGGAAGTGGTGGTGCAGGTCGAGGGCGCGCAGGTGGGTGAGGGGCTGGCCCTCCAGCAGGGCGGTGGCGCCCTGGTCGGTCAGCACGCCCATGGCGAGGCTGAGCGACTCCAGCCGGGCCACCACCGGCGCGTGCGCCACGGCGGCCGCGATGTCGTCCTCGAACTCGCTGTTCTGCAGGCCCAGATGGCGCACCGCGGGGAAGCGTGTGCCGTCCAGGAAGGGGGCGAGGTCGTCCAGCGTGGCGTCGCCGCCGTAGTTGTCGACGCCGAGCCAGAGTTCGAGCCGCTCCAGGGCGGGGAAGTCGCAGCCGGCCACCGCCCGCACCACCCGGGCCGGCAGGCCGCCGGCCTCGAAGCGCAGGGCTCGCAGCGCCTCGTGGCGCACGGGTGTCAGCTCCAGGTTGTTGCCGCCGCGCACCACCAGCTCGGCCAGCTCGGGGTAGGCCGTCAGCAGCGGGGTGACGTTGCACATCTCCAACCAGGAGATCTCGCTCTCCTCGTACGTGACGTCGCCGACGAAGAGCCCTCGCAGCGCGGGCAGCCGGCCCGCCGCCTCGACGATCGCGGCCAGGGCGGCGTCGAGTTGCTCCGGCTCGTCGGAGAACCACGGGCCGATCACCACGGCCGTCACGCGCTCGGTGTCGACCGTGTCGAGGAACTGCCGCCAGCGCTCGGTGAAGGCCTCCTCGGAGTCGTAGTGCAGGCCGATCCGCCAGGCGGCCGACGCCGGCTCCGGCAGGGTCACGGCTGCCGCGTCGCCGCCGTCGGCGGCCTCGTCCAGGGCCTGGACGAAGTCGAAGACCGGGAGACCGTGGAACTGCTCGATGTGGTGGTTGACGGTCATGCGCTGCTCCTCAGGGGTCGGGGCCGAACACGTGTCTACCAGTCGGGTCCGACAATCCGGTGGCCGGGTGGCGGGCCGGGCGCGTTGTCAGACCCATGCCCTACGTTCTGGTCGTGGCTCCGGAACGTGACCGCGAACAGCGCGGCGGAGCCCGGGATTCCGGCAGCCGCCGGGGTCCGGCCGTACGGCGAGGGAGGACTGATGTACCGCCAGGGCGATGTGCTGATCGTGCCGGTCGAGGAGGGCGCCGTGCCGCCCCGGGTGGCCGCGCTGGCCGTCCAGCCCCGGGACGGCCGGGGCCGGATGGTGCTGGCCCTCGGGGAGGTCACCGGCCACGCGCACGCCGTGGTCGGTCCCGGGGAACTGCGCCGGGAGGCCGGCCCGTTCGGCGCGGGCTGGCTGCACCTGCCCGAGGGCGGCCGGGTGGTGCACGAGGAGCATGCGGCGATACCGCTGCCGAAGAGCTGGTACCGGGTGGTGCGCCAGCGCGAGTACACCCCGGGCGCAGTGCGGGTGGTCGCGGACTGACGCGGGGCCCGACGAGCGGACCGGTGGCTGATGGGCGGGTGACCGGGCGTCGGGCGACGGCAGGCGGCGCGCAGACGGGTGGGCGGGCGCGGCGTGCAACGCGGAACGTGCAGCGTGGAACGCGCAGTGCCGAACGGAACGGAAGCAGGCGGCCGGGCGGGGAGCCCGGCCGGGAACGGAGCAGACGATGGAGACGACGATTCCCGACCGCCCGGCGGGCGCGGTGACGGCCGGGCCCGCCGAGGTGACGGCCCGCTGGCGGGCCGCTGCGGCGGCCACCGGTCCGGCCGACCGGTCGGCGGCCGAGCACGCGGTCCGGGCCGCCTACCGGGCGGCCGGGCTGCCCGAGCCCACGGCCGTCCGCTGGTTCGGCTCGCCGTTCGCCGCCGCCGAGGCGGCGTTGCAACTGCGGGCCGCCGGCGCGGTGAGCGTGCGCGAGGCCGTGCGCACCGGGCCCTGGGAACAGGCCCGGCGGCGGGCCGTCGAGGAGGTCGGCGCGGCCGGGTGGGCGGCGCACTGGGCACTCACCGGTGGCGAGCTCGGCCCGGTCACCACCCCGTTCGCCGACCGCATCCGCACGGCGGTCCTCGACCGGCTCGCCCCCGAGGTCGACCGTGAGGAGGCCTCGGACGACGTGGCCGCCGCCGCCCGCGCCCGGCGCACCACCGTACGGCTCGCCCTGCTCGACGCCGTGCGCGGCCAGCACGACGCTCCCTGGTTCGCCGCCTTCGAGGCCGCCTCCGACGCGGCCGGGGGCAGCGCCGAGGCCGTCGCGCCGCTCGCCGGGGTGGCCCGCGAGGCCGGCTGGTGGTGGCCGTACCAGGACGTCGCGCTGGTCAGCGAGCGCCCCGTCGCGCTGCACCGCGACGAGGCCGGGCGGCTCGACCGGGCGGACGGCCCCGCCCTGGAGTACGCCGACGGCTTCGCCCTGCACGCCTGGCGCGGCATGCCCGTGCCCGCCGAGTTCCTGGCCGGGCTGGCCGACGTCACCGTCGAGCGGATCCGCACCGAGGCGAACGCCGAACTGCGCCGCGTCCTGCTGGAGCACTACGGCTACGAGCGCTACCTGGCCGACTCCGGGGCCGAGCCCATCCACCGCGACGAGACCGGCGTGCTCTGGCGGATCACCCTGCCCGACGACGAACCGGTGGTCATGGTCGAGGTCGTCAACTCGACCGCCGAGCCCGACGGCACCTTCCGCACCTACTGGCTGCGCGTCCCGCCGAGCACCCGCACCGCCCGCGCCGGGGTCGCCTGGACCTTCGGCATACCCGAGTCCGAGTACCACCCGCAGCGCGAGACCTGACCGGCCCGGCCCCCGGCGCAGGCCGCTGAGCTGCGAATCTCGGCCGGCCGCTCCCGCCGCCGCCCTCGGCGGGCTGCGGGACAGGTCAGGGTGGGGTCGGTCCGACGTTGCGGACCCAGACGGGGAAGGGCGTCATGGCGTTGGGCGCGGTCTGGTCCGACGGGTTGGTCCCGGCTGGCCGTCGGTCGTTCAGGAAGCTCTCGACGACCGGAGCGAGGTCGTCGGAGGTCAGGTAGGTGCCGCCGAACGGCAGTTCATCGACGGCCACCGATCCGGTGGAGCAGCGGAGTTGATCGACCTGTTCGTCGTGCCACACGTAGAAGGTCGCCACCCCGGCGAAGCCCAGCGCATGGATACGGAGCCGGATGGCCTGAGCGGTCCGTTCGAAGGCGGCGACGACCTCGGTCACGGACAAGGATCGCTTGTCCTCGTCCTCCGCGCTCAGGTACCAGGTGTTGGTCCGCCACTCGACCCGCCGGTCGCTCGGCTCCAGTACCAGCGGTTCGTCCGCTATTTCGGCGATCCATGTCAACAGCACCCCGGAATTGTCCCGGCCGGTGCGGATCGCGCAGTCGTCGGGGTCGGCCGGGATCAGGGGGCGCGGGCGATGAGCACGGGTTGGAAGAAGCCCGTTCGGGCGGGTGGTTGCCAGCGGGAGGCGGTGAAGCCGGCCTCGGAGGCGAGGGTGGTGAGCTGGGACTGGGTGAGCGCCCAGTAGGTGGAGCGACGGATGTCGGTCTGCCAGTGGCCGGTGGCATCCGGGGTGAGGCGGAAGAGCTCCAGGTCGTAGCGCTCGCCGTCCTCGTGCCAGTGCCAGAGCTGGAAGATGACGGACCGCAGGCCGTCGCGTTCGCTGGTCTGGGGCGGGGTGGAGGCCGGGCGGGAGCGGCGCAGGTCGTCGTAGGGGCGGGTGGTGAGCAGGAGCAGACCGCAGGGGCGCAGCACGCGGCGCATCTCGGTGAGGGCGGTGCGGACGTCCTCGGGGGTGAGCAGGTGGGGGAGCGCGTTGTCGGCGCAGACGACGACGTCGAACCGGGCGTCGGCGAAGGGGAGCCGGCGCATGTCGGCGGCCGCGGTGGGGAGACGGAGGCCCCGTCGGGCGGCTTCGGCGGCGGCCCGGGCGGCGGACGCCGGGCTGAGGTCGGTGCCGGTGACGCGGTGGCCGAGGGCGGCGAGGCCGAGGGACTGGGTGCCGATGCCGCACGCGCAGTCCAGGACGTCGACCGGGCGATCGCCGAGGCCGGCGCGGATCAGGGCGTCGAGGCTGGCGCCCTGGCGGGCGACGGAGGCGTCCCAGTCGGGGTAGAGGAGGTGGTACCCGGCCGCGAACTCGTCGTAGAAGCGGCCGACGGGGGACTGTGGGGAGGGGGTCATGGCGTCGGAGGCTCCACGGTGGAGAGAGGGGTGAAGAGCGGGCACGACGGGCGTTGACGTGGGCGAGGTGGTAGGCGGGGCCCTCGCCTGCCCGTTCGTCACGCCGTCATCCTCGCCCAGTCGTACCGGGGGCGGACACCGGTTTTCCGAGGGCGGGGAACGATGGGGCGGCACGGTGGAACGAGTGCCGAACGAGTATCCGTCGGGCGGGACGGGATGCGTCGAGCGGCAGTGCGGGGAGGTGCCGGCTGTGCTGGCCGCCTTCGAGGCGGACGGCGGAGGTTCGGAGCCGGTGACCGGGCTGATCGCGGCAGGCGGTCTGCGAGTGGTCCGGGGAACCGCCCTGCGGTACGAGGGGATGACCCGGAGGGTGAAACGGTTCGCCGGGCGGGCGGGCCACGGGGATGATGCCGGTATGCGCACCTTCGAAGAGCTGATCGCCGAGGCCGAGGCGGTGTCCGTGGACGGCTGGGACTTCTCCTGGCTTTCCGGCCGCGCCACCGAGGAACGGCCGTCCTGGGGCTACCAGCGGCTGCTGGCCGAGCAGCTGGGCCGGGCCTCGGCGGCCTTGGACATCCAGACGGGCGGCGGCGAGGTGCTGGCCGGCGCGGCCCGGCTCGCCGCCGCGAAGCCCGTCGCAGGACAGCCCGTCGCAGGAAAGTCCGCCCCCGGCGCGCCCGCCCCCGCGCAGCGCGGAGCGCTTCCGGCCACCATGGCGGCCACCGAGTCCTGGCCGCCGAACGTCGCGCGCGCCACCGGCCTGCTGCACCCGCTGGGCGTGGTGGTAGTCGCGGACCCGGACGAGCCGCCGCTGCCGTTCGGCGACGGGGCCTTCGACCTGGTCACCAGCCGTCATCCGGTGAAGGCCTGGTGGTCGGAGATCGCCCGGGTGCTGCGGCCCGGCGGTACCTACTGCGCCCAGCACGTGGGGCCGGCGTCCGGCTTCGAACTGGTTGAGTACTTCCTCGGCCCGCAGCCCGAGGCACGCCGGGCCCGCCGCCCGGAGGACGAGAGCGCCGCCGCGCGCGACGCCGGGCTGGAGGTGGTGGACCTGCGCTCCGAGCGGCTCCGGATGGAGTTCCTCGACATCGGCGCGGTGGTGTACTTCCTGCGCAAGGTGATCTGGATGGTCCCGGGCTTCACCGTCGACGCCTACCGGGACCGGCTGCGCGAGCTGGACGCCCGGATCCGAGCCGAGGGCCCGTTCGTGGCCCACTCGGCGCGTTTCCTGATGGAGGCGCGCAGGTAGATCGACTGATCCGGTGTCCGCATCGTACAGATATGGAAGAGTCGAGGGAAGTCTGGAAGGTCCGGCTGGCCGCCCCTGCCAGTGTGAGCACCGTTTGTCCGGGAGACAGCTCGAAAAGTGCTCTGAACTGGAGAGATGTCCCGTGCAGTCCCGCGTCGAGAGCGATTCGATAGGTGTTGGGCGGCCTGCTCAGCCAGTGCGATGGGACCCATGGGCCTCCAGCTGGGGGCCTCCGCGGGTAAGGGTGCTGACAGTGGCCGAGTCTCGCGTCCGGGCTTGTTGGGCAGGGTCTGCTCGTACCTATGCTGACCTCTTGCTGACCATATCTGATGAACCATCAGATATGCGCTGTGGCTCACAACAGGCCGGGCAGGCCGGCGGTGGTGGCGCGGCGAGGATGGCGACCTGGCGGCCGTCGAAGATGCGTTGGCCGATGCCGGGGTGTTCCTCGATGTGGTGCAAGGCGTCCGTCCAGCGGCCGGTGGAGGTGAGGGCGCGGGTTCCGTCGGCGATGATGACCCGCCACAGCCACTGGCGGACTTCACTGCGCTGCTCTCCGGTCTCGGTGAGGTGGGCGGGGACGGTGATGCCGTCAAGGGAGGACTTGGTGGCGGTGGTGACGGCGCGGTAGAGGCCGAGGAGGAGTTGGCGGCCGCGGCGGTGGTGGCCGGCGCGGATGTGGAGGCGGGCGAGGTTGACGATCGGCTCCAGGCCGCGGATGGCGCTCGTCGAGGGGAGCGGGCCGCGGGTGAGGTAGAGGGCGGCGTGGCGGTGGCACAGGTCGCGGGCGTAGTCGGGCAGGGCGAGGTCGGAGGCGAGGAGCGCGGCCTGGTTGAAGACGGTGGAGGCGAGGCCCGGATCGTTCTGCCGGGGGCCGTGTCGGCCAGCCCGGTGAGTCGGCCGACACGGGCGTCGAGGGGTTCGAGAGGACACCGCATCGCGCCCGTACCCGAGGCCTGGCGGTGCACGGCTCCGTCACCGAAGTCGAGTGACGCTTCCACAAGCACCACTCACGGATCCTCGCGATGAGCTCTTCATCGGGCCACGCCGCGGATTCGGGTCACAACCGGCACGGTGGAAGCAGCCGGTGACATCGATCCGAGAACGTGGACCCGTCGAGTGCGGGACCGGCGGAAGTCCCGGCGCCGATGGTCTTGGTTGGGCTGCAGGCTGCGCTGGTCACCTGCGTGAGCGCTCCCGGTGGCGGTCCCGGCACGTCGGGCATTTCCTGGAGGGGGCGAGCCGATCGTCAACCATCTCGTCCAGGACAGTTGACCCAGGGAGTATGTGATGCCCGCCGATGCGTCAGGGCCGGATCCGGGGGGGATCGGGGGACGCGCGGCCGCCGGACGGCAAGGGCGAGCGGTCGGCTCACGGCGGGCGGCCCGAGCCGGCCGAGCTCTCGACGGGCGAACGCAGTGAGCTGGACCAGCTGCGGCACCGTCTCAGCGCCCTGGAGGCGTCCGCACAGCCGTCAGGGGACCGGCACCACCGGCTTCGTACGTCGGGCGCGGTCGTCCTGATCGTCATCTCCTCTCTACTGGCGCTGCTCTCGGTCATCGCGGTCTGGACGAACTCGATCGTCGGCGACACCGACCGGTACGTCGCCACGGTCGCGCCGCTGGCCGGCAATCCGGATGTCCAGGCCGCGCTCACCGATCGGGTCACGTCGGAGGTCCTGGCCCAGATCGACGTGAAGGCCGTGGTGAACGAGCTGTCCCAGGCAGCCGTCCAGCAGGGTGCGCCACCCGAGCTCGGCAAGCTGATCGGCGGCCTGAGCGGGCCGATCACCAGCGGCCTCACGCAGTTGGTCAGCACCACCGTGAACAAGGTGGTGACCAGCGATCAGTTCGCGACCCTGTGGGTCGACGCGAACCGGGTGGTGCACTCCTCGCTGGACAAGGCGCTGACGGGCAAGGGCGGGGGAGCGGTCTCGCTGGAGAACAACCAGGTCGCCATCGATATCGGGCCGATCGTCGCCAAGGTCAAGGACCAGTTGGTGAGCTCCGGCTTCGGACCCGCCGCGAAGATTCCGGAGGTGCACACCAGCTTCGTGGTGTTCGCCTCGAAGGACATCGGCAAGGTCAAGAGCTACTTCCGGCTTCTGGAGATCATGGGGTCCTGGCTCCCGGTCATCGCGGTGCTGATCGCCGCGGCCGGCGTGTTCACCGCCGTGAACCGGCGTCGCGGCCTGATCGGTGCCGCCCTCGGGGTGGCCGTCGCCATGCTCCTGCTGGGAGCCGTGCTGACGGTCTTCCGGTCGTTCTACCTCGATCACCTGCCGCCGGGGGCATCCCAGGCCGCCGCCGGCGCGATCTACGACGCACTGATCCGCTTCCTGCGCGCAGGCATCCGGGTCGTCGGCGTGACGGCGCTGGTGGCGGCTGCCGGCGCGTTCCTGAAGCCGCGTCGGTGGGCGCCAGCGCCGAGCCGACGAGCAGGGCGAGCCAGACGGTCCCCACCCCGGGGCAGGGCGAAGGCGGCAAGTGTGCCCAGTCCGATGGACAGCGGCAGCCCGAGGAGCAGCAAACGCAGGCACAGCCCCAGATCCGGGCGTAGCTGGCGCAGCCCGACCCGGGAGGCGTCGGAGAACAGCACCAGCGCCAGAGTCGCCTCGGCCAGGACCTTCACTATTTCCGGGCTGGGGGTGATCCCGAGCGGCGTCAGCGGGCCGTGGGTCAGCAGGACGCCGGCTGAGGTGAACACGATGGGCGCGGTCATGTCCAAGCGTTCCAGTCGTGCCGAGAGCATCCCCCAGACGAAGACCAGCCCGGTGATGATCGCCAGATCCGCGGAGGTCATCGCGTCACCTCGGATCTGCTGCCGCGATGGCCGACCGGACTGGACGCGCGACCGGTGCGGGCCGGTGGGCGGGCGGTGGGCGAACGGCGGCGGGGCCGATCCTGCTCCGTCCCTTCCTCTGTCATGGCTGCAGTGTGGCAGCCGCGCCGCAGGGCAGGTCGCAGGCGTACACCCACCGTGGCGGACGTGTCGGGCCCTCTCGGCGGCTGACCGTTCGGACGTCCGACCCGGGCCTTCCCGATCAGGGCCCGACGTGAGAAGGCGCCGCCCGTGCGCGGACGGACGGTGCTTCGCGGCCGAGCCGGTCCAGCGCCGAGGGCGGTCCGCCTCCGGGCCGCCGCCGAGGCACGGGGTGCGGGCTACCTCGTGGCCGGTGCCTTCGGGGCGGCGTTGTACGGGGTGTGGTGGTCGCCGATGTGCAGCTGCTCCCGGAAGCGGTTCTCGTTTCGGAAGCCTCTCCGTGACCGGCCTCCGCGCCTTCGGCCCGGTCAGAGCCAGCCGCGCCGGGCGGACTTCAGCCCGGCCTCGAAGCGGCTGGCGGCTTCGAGGCGTTCCATCAGGGCCGCCATCTGGCGCCGGACGGTGCGGACCGAGACGCCGAGCCGCTTGGCCACCGCTTCGTCGGTGAGTCCGGTGGAGAGGAGGCGCAGGACCTCGCGCTCGCCGGGGCTGAGGCCCACCGGCTCCCCACCGGCGCGGTCGTCGGCGATCGGGACGGCGGCCTCCCAGGTCCGTTCGAACAGGGCGACCAGTGGGGCGACGATCCCCGGCTCCCTGGTGCACAGGGCGCCGGCCCGGGTGTTCTGCGGGTCGATCGGTACCACCGCGGTGCTCCGGTCGAAGACCAGCATCCGCGGCGGCAGGACGGGAGCGGTCCGCACCTCGCCGCCGAGGCCGACCAGCCAGCGGGCGTAGCCGAGGGTCGCCGGATCGTCGTGGACGCTGTCCTGGTAGATGGTGCGCAGGCCGACCCCGCGCAGCAGGGCCTCCTCGTCCAGGGGGCGGGAGGCGGCCAGGCTGGCCGCGGACTGGGCGCCGCCGGGCATCACCGCCAGGGCCTCGGTGGTCAGCCGGGCGCTCAGCATCTCCAGCTTCTCCTGGATGGCGTCCAGCCCGACGAGCCGTTCGCGGACGCCGACCGGGGTGTCGGTGCGCAGCGTCGCGTACGCCGCCAGGGCGCGTGCGACGGCCGCCTTGGAGGCGGCAAACTCCTGCTGACGGCAGGCGAGTTCCTCTTCCTGTCGGCGCAGCAGGAGGTCGAGCCCGCGTTCCGGGCTGACCGGTCGCAGCGCGCCGGGCCGATCGCGGGAGGCCCGGAGCAGGGTGAGGTCCGCGAGCCGGTCGAGGGCGGTGTGCACGGCGGCCTCGGGAAGCGCGAGCCGGTCGCAGATTTCGGCGATCCCTCCGTCGGGGTCGGTGAGCATTTCCCGGTAGACCGCTTCCGCGGTGGTGTCCAACCCCAGCAGTTCCAGCATTCCGCGCCCCCGATCCCCGTGGTCGATTCGGTATTCCCGATCGGCCCGTTGTCGATCTTTCCGCCGGGTGGACACCCTTGCAAGGCATGATCCGGTCAACGCCCCCGCCCAGGTCGTCCGGGCCTCTTTGCAGCAAGCTGCCTGGCCTGATCCTGCCTGCCGGATCCGCTTCCCGTGACGGTTCGTGGAGGGGAGGATTCGCCGTGCGCGCTCTCTCGCCAAAGCCCGGACACCCAGAATTCCGGCGCCCTCGCCCTGGTTCCCGCACAGAACAGGACTCCGTCGTGTCCGTCCGCCCGCTCGCCACCGTCCTCGTGTCCCTCGCCCTCGCCGCCCCGGTCGTCCCCGCTCTCGCCACCCTCGCCGCCTCCGCCGCCTTGGCCCTCGCCGCCGGGGGTGCGGGCGGCGGGATCGGCTGGGACGGCCCCTCCGCCAGGTCGATCGGTTGGGACGCCCCGCCTGCCGCCGAGGCCTCCGGGCGGTCCTGACCTCGGTGTTACCGGTCCACCTGGCCCTGTCGGCCGGTTCCGCCTGGCCGTCGGGCGATGCGGTCGCCGCGAAGGTCCAGGCCGCCCTGTGGTCGTGTGCCGGTCCCGGCGGCGGCCTGGAGCACGCGCGCCTGCGCCGTCGTCGTCGGCGCAGGCCTGGTGCTCCACGTCCGCGCTCTTGACGGGACGGCGGCCCGTTCGAGGGCGTGGGCGCTGGTGGCCCGGGCACGGGCCGCCAGGGGTCGGCATCCGTTCGATCCGCGGTAGCCGGGCTCGAATGGTTTCCAATCTTCCGGACGGTTTTCGATCGATTTCGACCGCCTGGCAATTTGGCTGATTCATTGCGATTGCTTTGCTTCGCCATGACTCTCATGGGCTCGTCATGTCGATCCTTCCTCTCTCCTCCAACGACCGGCCCTCCCGAACCGCCGGCCCTCACCCGACGAACCGTCGACACCACAAAGAACCGTCACCCACACAGACCATCGAGGAGTTCCATGCCACGCCCCACGGGCGAACCGCCACGGCACCGGGCCGCAACCGGCGCGCCGTCCCCCTTGCCGACCCGCCGCCGTACCGCGCTGCGCAACACCGCCGTCGCCCTGGCCGTGGTGCTCGCCGCCGAGTCGGCCGTCGTCATCATGACGACCGGTCAGGCCGTCGCCGTCACCACGGAGCAGGCCCCGCGGCCCACCCGGTCCCTGGGCCCGGCCGAGGCCAAGGACCTCGCCACCGCCCACCTCAAGGCCCGGCTGGAGGACCGTCGGATCGAGGTGGTCGACGAGCGTACCGAGTCCACCACCACCTGGATCAACCCGGACGGCACCACCACCCTGGACGTCGCCTCCGGGCCGGTCCGCTACCAGGACGCGGCCGGTCGCCTGCAGCCGATCGACGTCGACCTCGCCCGCCAGCCTGACGGCAGCGTCAAGGCCAAGGGCCACCCGCTCAACCTCGCCCTGGCCGGCGCCACCCCGCCCGCCGCCGTGTCGGCGTTCAAGGCCGCCGGTGCCCAGGCCGGGGACCAGAAGGCCCCGAGCACCCCGCTGGTGTCGCTGGACAACGGCAACGGCACCGCCATGTCGCTGTCCTGGCGCGGCGCCCTGCCCGCCCCCACGCTGGACGGCGCCCGCGCCCGGTACGCGGACGCGCTCACCGCCACCGACCTCGTCATCGAGTCCACCCGCACCGGCTTCGAGCAGTTCCTGGAGCTCAAGGACCGCTCGGCGGTGGCCGCCAACGGCAGCGTCACGCTCACCCTCGACGCGGACGGCCTCCGGGCCCGGCAGAACCCGGACGGCTCGGTGTCGTTCCTCGACCCGAAGACCGGCCAGGAGGCCGGCCAGCTCCCGGCGCCGGTGATGTGGGACGCGCAGGTCGACGAGCGCAGCGGCGAGCACACCCGCACCGCGCCGGTCGGGCTGAAGGTCACCCAGGACGGCGACGCGATCGATCTGACGCTCACCCCGGACGCCGCCTTCCTGACCGACCCGAGGACCGTCTACCCGGTGACCGTCGACCCCGCGGTCAACATCGGCGTCGGCTTCGACACCTTCGTGCAGCAGGGTTACGGCACCGACGTCTCCGCGCAGACCGAGCTGAAGCTGGGCAACAACGGCTCCGGCCAGGTGGCCCGCTCCTTCCTGCAGTTCCCGATGGCGAAGATCAGCGGGAAGCAGATCACCGGCGGCAAGCTCAACCTGTGGAACTTCCACAGCTGGTCCTGCACGGCGAAGAGCTGGGAGGTCTGGGACACCGGCAGCGCCACCACCGCCACCCGCTGGACGGCGCAGCCCAACTGGAACCGCAAGTGGGCCACCTCCACCGCGACCAAGGGCTACTCAAGCTCCTGCAACGACGGCTGGGTGAACCAGGACATCACCGCCCTGGTCAAGGCCTGGGCCGGGAACGGCAACGCCAACAACACCCTGGGCATCCGGGCCACCGACGAGGCCGACCCGTACGGCTGGAAGAAGTTCAACTCCGGCAACGCGTCGTCCAACACCCCGTACCTGTCGGTGACGTACAACACCCCGCCGGCGGTCTCCACCCTGGTCTCCCCGGCGAACGCCGCGCTGACCAACGAGGCCAGGCCGACGCTGTCCGCCAAGGCGACCGACCCGGACGGCGGGAACATCGCCCTGGACTTCGAGGTCTGGACGTCCACCGGCACCGCGGCGCTCCAGTCCGGCCGGACCGGCCTCGCCGCCTCCGGCTCGACCTTCACCTGGACGCCGGGCACCGCGCTGGTGCCGGGCGCCTACAAGTGGCGCTCGCGGTCCTGGGACGGCACCGCCAACAGCGCGTGGTCGGGCTTCCGCACCTTCACCGTGGACACCACGGCGCCGGGCGCCACCACCGTCTCCTCCACGGACTTCCCGGCCGGCCAGTGGGCGGGCTCCCCGGACGCGAACGGCGACTACAGCGGCACCTTCACCTTCACCCCGCCGACCAGCGACGTGAAGGACGTCCAGTACCGGCTGGACGGCGGCGCCTGGGCGACGGTGGCGACCACCGGCGCGCCGGTCTCGGCCAAGCTCACCTTCAAGGCCGGGGCGCACAAGGTCACCGCGCACACCCGCGACGCGGCGGGCAACGTCTCCGCCGACAAGACCCACGCCTTCTACGCGGGCAAGGGCTCCGCCCTGGTGGCCCCGGGCCCCGGCGAGCGCCCGGCCCGCCGCACCTCGCTCCAGGCGGAGGGCAACAGCACCTACACCGGCGTGCGCTACCAGTACCGCCGCGGTGAGACCGACGCCTGGAAGGACGTGCCGGTCGCCAACGTAGCCACCACCGACGGCAAGCCGGTGGCCGCCTGGCCGTTCGCCGCCTCCGCCGGCAAGCCGGCCGCGCTGACCTGGAACATCACCGACACCCTGGCCGAGAACGGCCCGGTGGACGTGCGCGCAGTGTTCACCGACGGCACCGCCACCGACGCCACCGAGCCGACCACCGTCACGGTCGACCGGCACGCCGGCGACGCCCCCGAGACCCCGGTCGGCCCCGGCCAGGTCAACACCCTCACCGGTGACCTCACGCTCTCGGCCACCGACGCCCAGGGCTTCGGCCTGAGCGCCGAGCGCTCGTTCTCCTCCCGCCGGCCGCTCAACGGCTCGGCCCAGGAGGGCCAGGCGGCGATCTTCGGCCCGCAGTGGAGCTCCGGCACCACCGCCGAACTCACCGAGACCGCCTACTCCTACGTCCGCCAGACCTCTCCGACCTCGGTGTCGGTGGTCTCCTCGGCCGGCGGTGAGATCGGCTTCACCGCGACCGGCGCGGGCGGCTGGAAGCCGGAGCCGGGCGCGGCGGACCTCACCCTGAGCGGTGCGTTCACCGGCGCCTTCACGCTGAAGGACACCGCCGGTACCACCGTCACCTTCGGCAAGGTCGACCCGGCGGCCACCACCTGGCAGGCCACCGGCTCCTCGCTGCCCAGCGCCGACTCCACCACCTCCGTGGTCTCGGAGAAGGTCGTGGCCGGCGGCCGGACGCTGGCCCGCCCCAAGTACGTCATCGCGCCGACCGCCGGGACCGCCTCCGCCGACTGCGCCGCCGCGCCCGCCACCGCTGGCTGCCGCGTCCTGGAGTACGTCTACGCCACCGCCACCACCGCCACCCCGGCCGCCCTGGGCGACGTGGCCGGCCAAGTGAAGCAGATCCGGCTGTGGTCCACCGAGCCCGCCGCGAGCAGCGCCACCCCCGTGGCCGTCTCCCAGTACGCCTACGACGAGCAGGGCCTCCTGCGCGAGGTCTGGGACCCGCTGATCAGTCCCGCGCTGAAGACCGTCTACACCTACGACGCCGCCGGCCGGGTCGCCACCGAGGCCCAGCCCGGAGAGTTGCCCTGGACGCTGGAGTACGGCAAGGCCGGCAACGCCGCCACCGCAGGCGAGGGCATGCTGCTGGCCGCCTCCCGGGCGACCCTCAAGCAGGGCAGCAAGGACGTCACCGACGGCACCGCGACCACCTCGATGGTGTACGACGTGCCGCTGTCGGGCGCCAACGCCCCGTACCCGCTGGGCCCCTCCGACGTCGCCGCCTGGGGCCAGAGCGACGCCCCGACCGACGCCACCGCCGTACTGCCGCCCGACGCCGTACCGGCGGGCCACGACGGCAAGGCCCTCGGCACCGCCGCCTACGCCCGCGCCTCGGTGACCTACACCAACGCCTCCGGGCGCGAGGTCAACATCGCTACCCCCGGCGGCGGAATCGTCACCACCGAGTACAACGCCCACGGCAGCCCGGTGCGAACCCTCTCGGCCGAGAACCGCATCCTGGCCCTGGCCGCCACCGGTGAGGGCCTGGGCAAACTGCGCGCCCTCGGCATCGCCGGCCGCTCCACCGCCGACCGCGCCCAGATGCTGTCCGCCCTGTCGGTGTACTCGGCGGACGGCAAGCGACTGGTCGAGCAGTACGACCCGCTGCAGCTCGTCACCCTGGAGCACGACCTGGCGGCCTCCGGCACCAGCCCCGCCCTGGTTGCGGGCGACGAGGTCCCGGCCCGCGCCCACACCGTCACCACCCACGACGAGAACCGCCCGGCGAACGCCGCGGTCAGTGACCGGGAGACCTCGGTCGCGGTCGGCGCCAGGATCGAGGGCTACGCCGCCGACGCGGACGTGCGCACCACCGCCACCGGCTACGACTGGGCCCAGGGCCTGCCCACCCGGTCCGTCCAGGACCCGATGGGTCTGAAGATCACCACCGCCACCGGCTACGACGCGAGCGGCCGCGTGGTCTCGCAGTCCCGCCCGAACTCCGACGGCTCGGACGCGGGCACCACCGTCACCACCTACTACGGCACCGGCGCCACCGGCTCGTGCGCGGGTCGCCCGGAATGGGCCGGGCTGGTCTGCTCCACCGCCCCGGCCGCGGCGGTCACCGGAGGCAGCGCCCCCGCGCAGCTGCCGACCAAGACGTACCAGTACGACCGCTGGGGCAACGTCACCGTCCTCACCGAGTCCGCCAACGGCGTCACCCGCACCACCACCCGGACCTACGACGGCGCCGGTCGCCCGACCAAGGTCTCCGTGACGGGCGGCACCGGCACCGCCGTGCCCGACACCGTGTACGGCTACGACCAGGCCACCGGCCAGCCGTCGACCACCGGCAACGGGACGGCGACCGTCACCCAGGGCTACGACCGGCTCGGCCGCCCCGTCTCCTACGACGACGGCGCCGGGAGCGTCACCACCACCGAGTACGACCGGCTCGACCGGGTGGTGAAGAAGTCCGACTCGGTGCCCTCCACCGTCACCTACGGCTACGACACCGCCAAGGACCCGCGCGGCCTGCCCACCAGCATGACCGATTCGGTCGCGGGCACCTTCACCGCCGGCTACGACGTCGAGGGCCGCCTGGTCTCCCAGACGCTGCCCGGCGGCAACACCCTCACCAGCTCCTACGACAGCCGGGGCATCCAGACCGGCAAGACCTACGCCACCCAGGCCGGGACCGTCCTGCTCGCCGACACCGCCGGCTTCACCGTCCACGGGCAGCAGGCCGGACGCACCCAGACCGACGGCAACAGCACCAGCGAGGACTACACCTACGACGCCGCCGGCCGCCTGTTGAAGGCCGTCTCCGGCAACGGCCTGGACTGCGCCACCCGCAGCTACGCATTCGACCGGAGCAGCAACCGCACCAAGCGCACCACGGTCGGCGACGACTGCGACCCGGCCACCGCCGACGCCGTCACCACCGCCGAGAACCACGGCTACGACGCCGCGGACCGGATCACCGACCCCGGTTACGCGTACGACGCCTTCGGCCGCACCACCACGCTGCCCCGGGGCACCCAGCTGAGCTACCACGCCACCGACCTGATCCGCAGCGAGACGCTCGGCGGAACCCGCAAGACCTGGGACCTGGACGCCGCGGGCCGCCTCGCGACGGCCACCACGGAGACCAGGGGCGAGGACGGCACCTGGACCGTCACGGCCCGGGCCACCCACCACTACGACGGCACCGACGACAAGCCGACCTGGACCAGCGAGGTCAACGGCAAGCTCACCCGCAACGTCACGGACCTCGGCGGTCAGCTCGTGGCCGCCACAGGTACCGACGGCGGCGCGGTCCTGGTCCTCACCAACCTGCACGGCGACGCCTCGGTCCAGATGTCGCCCGACGGCACCCAGGACCTCGCCGTCTACCACTACGACGAGTACGGCAACGTCGCCGACGCCACCGGCACCACCGAGTACGGCTGGCACGGCGGGGAACTGCGGGCCAGCGACTCGCTCAGCGGCCTGATCCTCATGGGGGTCCGGGTCTACGACCCGGCCACCGGCCGCTTCCTCCAGACCGACCCGGTCCTGGAGGGCTCGCCGAACGCCTACGGCTACCCGGTCGACCCGATCACCATGGCCGACCTCGACGGTCTGCGCTGGCTGAAGAGTTGGAGCGCCACCATGAGCAAGGCGGGCGCCGCCCGCGTCGCCAAGCTGCTGAAGAACACCGGCTCGATCAGCAGCATCATCGGCCTGATCGTCGGACTCTTCCCGCACTTCGTGGCGAAGATCATCGGCGGCATCCTCAAGGCACTCGGCTTCCTGGTCAAGAGCATGGGCAAGGGGATCGCGGAGGCCAACAACCGCCGGGGCAGCAAGGGGGTGATCCTCACCCTCGGCATCTGGCAGAAGCACTACTGGACGCTGCCGTACCCTCGGAGCGAGATCAAGACCAGGTACTGAGCCCGCGTCCGGACCCGACCCGACCCGACCCGACCGGGCCGGGTCCGGACGCACCGCACCACGACGCTCCGCACCAGCAGGCCGGCCGGCCCGGGGATGCCCCCGGGCCGGCCGCCTCGACGTACTCGGCGGACGGCAGTGCCCGGCGGAAGGGCCGTCCGGTGTTGTCGACGGGCAGGATGCGGTCGCCGGTGCCGTGCAGGATCGGGACCGGTACGTCGATGCGTGCGATGTCGGCGCGGAAGTCTGTGTACCAGGTGGAAGGTGCGGCGGAGACGACGTAGGAGCCCCCGGCGGCCGCGGTGTTCCAGCTGTTGCGGACGGCCTCCTCGCTTGGCCTTGTCCTGAGTGGCGAAGCCGGATTCCTCCGTCTGGCGTCCTGCCGCGTTGCGGTACCTGATCTTGTACTCGTGCGGGTACTTGCTCCAGCGGGACTCGGGGTGCTCGCACTCCTTGCAGAAGCTGCCCATGCCGCGGGTGAGGCCTGTGGTCGCGATGGTGGTTGGAACCTCCGGGAGTCTTGCTGACCTTTTGCTGACTCCGGATGGTCGATCATGCCCCTGAGCTGGGCGGAAACGTCAGTCCCGCCATATCCTGCGGAAGGTGATCTGGATGGTTCCGGGCTTCACCGTGGCGGCCTACCGGGACCGGCTGCGCGAACTGGACGCCCTGATCCGGGCGGAGGGGCCGTTCGTCGCCCACTCCGCGCGCTTCCTGATCGAGGCGCGCAGGCCGTAGGGCGGTTCAGGCCCGGGGGGGGGGGGGGGGGGGGGGGGGGGGGGGGGGGGGGGGGGGGGGGGGGGGGGGGGGGGGGGGGGGGGGGGGGGGGGGGGGGGGGGGGG
>NZ_JBWKEQ010000027.1:0-8537 GCF_056435365.1 Kitasatospora sp. NPDC043949
CAGGGGGTTGATCTCGGAGACGGCGCCGACGAGCGTGGTCTTGCCGACGCCGAAGCCGCCCGCGACGACGATCTTCGCGGAGGTGGTGGCGCGGGAGGGAGCGGCCGCGTTAGAGCTTGCGAAGTCCACTGAGGACCCTTTCGAGCAGCGTGACATCGGGCGTTCCGCCCGACTCGCCCGCGGCGGCGGGCTGGTGGATGGCGACGAGGCCGGCCTCGGCCAGGTCGGCCACGAGGATGCGGGCCACACCGAGCGGGACGCCGGCCAGTGCGGAGATCTCCGCGATGGACTTGACCTCACGGCAGAGGTTCACGATCCGGGCGTGCTCGGGCAGCAGGCCGCCGGTCCGTTCGGCGTTGCCGGTGGTCGAGATCAGGGCCTCGATGGCGAGCTGGTACCGGGGCCGGGTGCGGCCACCGGTCATCGCGTACGGGCGGACCAGCGGCTGCTGCTCGTAGCCGTCGGACTGCTGCCCGCCGTAGCCGCTGCCGTACCCGTTGCCGTATGAGCCGGCGGGTGTCGAGGGCGGGGTCATGGGTCCTCCTTGTGCTGCAGCCTTGGGCAGCCGGTTCCAGCTGGGGCGGTGCCAGCTGAGGCGGGATCAGCTGCCTGAGGGTAGCTGAGGGTGAGACGCCGGGGCCGGTCGGGTCGGACCCGGCGGGGGAGGTGGGACGGTGGACGTATCCCGCTCGGACTCCGGTCAGTGCAGGAGACTGCCCTGGAGTTCCGCGCGGAGTGCGGGGGTGAGGACGGCGCCGGCGCGGTCGACGAGGAGGGCCATCTCGTAGCCGACGAGGCCGATGTCGGAGTCGGGGGAGGCGAGTACGGCGAGGGCGGAGCCGTCGCTGACGGCCATGAGGAAGAGGAAGCCTCGTTCCATCTCGACGACGGTCTGGTTGACCTCGCCTCCTTCGAAGATCCGGCTGGCGCCGGAGGTGAGGGAGGTGAGGCCGGAGGCGACGGCTGCGAGCTGGTCGGCGCGGTCGCGGGGGAAGCCCTCGGACATGCACAGCAGGAGGCCGTCGGCGGAGACCACCACGGTGTGGGACACCCCGGGGGTGTTGTCCACGAAATTGGTGATCAGCCAGTTCAGGTTCTGTGCGGCCTGGCTCATCTGATTCAACTCAACGCTCCTGGTGATCTGCGCCGTTGCCGTCGGTCCGGCCACCGAAACTATCGAATCCGGGCTGCTGGGCACCATGCTGGGAGCCCGGCTGGTTGGCCTGTTCGGCTCCGGCCCGGCGGCCCTGCTGGATGCCGCGGCGCAGGTTGGTCAGCCGGCCGCGGACCTCTTCGGGGGCCCGGGAGACCTGCGGACCGGTCAGCGGCGAGGCCTCGGCGGTGCCGGAGACCAGGTTGGCCTGCGGGGTCCGCCGGGGGAGACCGGACATCGTGACGCCGCTGGTCGAGGGCTCGCGGACCTGCTCGGCGCGGCGCCAGCGCTCGTCGTTCGCGGACGGGCGCCACGGGGCGTCCCCGGGGCCGGGCTGCGGCTGCTGGCCCTGCCGCGGCTGCTGCTGACCCTGCTGCGGGGCCTGGGACTGCGGGGCCTGGGGGGCCTGAGCCTGCGCGGCCTGCTGCGGAGCCTGGGGCTGCGGGGCCTGGGCCGGCCGGCCCTGTCGGCCCTGCGGGTCGGACGGCTGGAACTCCGGCGCCGAGGTGCCGGGCCGGCGCGGCTGGTACGTCCGCGGCCGCGCCTCCTGCCCGCCCTCCTGCGGGTACCACGGCTGCTCGGCCGCACCCCCGGACGGGCCGGTCGGCAGCGCCATCGGCTCCGGCCGGGCCTGCTCCTGGCGCACCGGCTCGGGCCGGGCCTGCTCCTGACGGACCGGCTCCGGACGCGCCGGGTTCGGCACGCTCGGCAGCACCGGCTCCACCAGACCGAGGCCCAGCGGGTCACGCGGGTCGATCTGACTGGCCTCGAAGCGCGGCCGGGCGAACTGCTGGGTGCTCTCCACCGGTGCCGGCTCGGCCGACGGCAGCGGCTGGGCCTGCTGCTGCGGCGGCAGTTGCGGCTGGCGGTCGCGCTGCGGCGCGTCCGGGCCGGGGCGCTGCGGACGGCGCTGGCCCTGCGGGCCGGGCTGGCCCTGCGGGCCGCCCTGACCGGGGCCGCCCTGGCCCTGCGGGGCCGGCCGGCGCTGCGGCAGGCCCTCCTGCGGGCGGTTGCCCGGGCGGGCGCCGCCGCCCTGCTGCTGCGGAGCGCCGCCCGGCCGGCCCGGCCGACCGTGCTGCGGCTGCTCGCCGGTCCGGGGGCCCGGACCGCCGTCGAACTCGCCACCCGGGCGCGGCCGTTCCTGGCCGGGGCGGCCCTGAGCGGGCTGCTGCTGACCGGGGCGGCCCTGGGCGGGCTGCTGCTGGCCGCGGCGGGGCAGGCCGCCGAGGCCGCCCTGCGCCGGGCCCGGCCGGTTCGGGCCGCGCTGCGGCAGGCCGCCCTGCGGGGACTGCTGGGGCTGCGGGGACTGCTGGGGCTGCGGGGACTGCTGGGCCGGCTTCTGGCCCTGGGGCTGCGGGGCTTGCCGGCCCGGTCCCTGGGGTCCCTGGGGCTGCTGGCCCGGGCCTGGCTGGCCCGGCTGGCCGGGGTTCTCGCGCAGCGACTGGCCGACCTGGCGGGTCGGCAGGCCTCCGGCCCGGCCGCCGGGCGCGGCAGGCGCACCCGGTCCGGTCGGAGCACCCGGAGCACCCGGAGCACCCGGAGCACCCGGAGCACCCGGAGCACCCGGAGCACCCGGAGCACCCGGAGCGTTCGGTCCGGTCGGAGCACCGGGGCCGCCCTGGCCGAGCTGCGGGCGGCCGCCCTGCGGGGCACCGCCGGCCGGGCCCTGGCCGAGCGCGGCCGGGCCGCCCTGGCCGGGCGGCACCTGGCGCTGCTGGCGCGGCGTCGGGGCGACTCCGCGCTGCTGCTTGGCCTGGGCCGGGCCGGGCCGGCCGGCGCCGCGGCGGTCGGCGGAGTTGGTGACGTCCACCGGGAGCATGACCAGCGCGGTGGTGCCGCCGGAGTCGCTGGGGCGCAGCTGGATGCGGATGCCGTGTCGCAGGGACAGGCGGCCGACCACGAAGAGGCCCATGCGGCGGGAGACCGAGACGTCCACCGTCGGCGGGTTGGCGAGGCGCTCGTTGATGTCGGCGAGGTCGTCGGGGCTCAGGCCGATGCCGGTGTCGTGGATCTCGACGAGGACGCGGCCGTCGGGCAGCGCGTGGCCGGTGACCCGGACGCGGGTCTGCGGGCTGGAGAACGAGGTGGCGTTCTCCAGCAGCTCGGCGAGCAGGTGGACGAGGTCGTTGACGACGCGGCCGGCGACCTCGGCCGACGGCACGGCGGCGAGTTCGATGCGCTCGTACTGCTCCACCTCGGAGGCGGCGGCGCGGAGCACGTCGACCAGCGGGACGGGCCTGGTCCAGCGGCGGCCCGGGTCCTCACCGGCGAGGACGAGGAGGTTCTCGCCGTTGCGGCGCATGCGGGTCGCGAGGTGGTCCAGCTTGAAGAGGTTGGCCAGCTGGTCCGGGTCGGCCTCGCGGCTCTCCAGTTCGGAGATGAGCGACAGCTGGCGCTGGATGAGGCCCTGGCTGCGGCGCGAGAGGTTGGTGAACATCGCGTTGATGTTGCCGCGCAGGAGGGCCTGCTCGGCGGCGAGGCGGACGGCCTCGCTGTGCACCATGTCGAAGGCGTGCGCCACGTGGCCGATCTCGTCGGTGGAGTCGACGGCCACCGGTTCGACCGTCGTGTCGACGTCGTGCGGGTCGCTCTCGGAGAGGGTCTTGACCAGCTCGGGCAGGCGGCGCTCGGCGACGTCCTCGGCCGCGGCCTGCAGACGGGTCAGCGAGCGCACCATCGAGCGGGCGATCAGACCGGCGCCACCGAGGGCGACGAGCAGCACCAGGGCGATGGCGGCACCGATGATGATGGCCTCGGTGTCGGCCTGGGACTGGAGGTCCTGGGCCTTGCCGTCGAGGTCCTCGATGAGCTTGGACTCGATCCGGCGCTCGGCGGTGATCTTGGCGCTGGCCTTCTCGTACCAGTCCTTGTAGGTCACCGGGTCGGTCTGGTGGATGCCGCTCGGCTGGAGGATCGAGCGCGCGTACCGGTCGGCGTCGGCGATCACCGAGTTGTAGCTGAGCTGGCCGCGCAGGTTGTCCAGGTCGTGCGCGGTGTAGATGTTGTTGAAGCTGGTGAGCGAGTTGTCGTACGAGGTGCGCAGGCGGATGCCGAAGGACTCGTCGCTGGGGCTGAGGTCGGGGCCCTTGGGGTTGGCGAGTGCGGCGCCGATCAGGGCGCGCTGCTGCGAGGTGGCGTTCTTGGCCAGCGAGAACTGCTGCAGCGAGCGGGTCGCGACGAGCAGGTCCTTGTTGTTCGACGCGAGCGCGATGTCCTGGGTGATGGCCAGCAGGTCGCGGATGATCACGTCGTAGGCGGTGATCGTCGACTGAATGTTCTGGTTGTTCTGGTACGGCGTGTTGCGCGCGTCCGAGATCGAGTTCAGGTCCCTGCGGATCTGGAACAGCAGCGCCTTCCCGCCCGAGAGCTCGAGGTTCTCGAACTTGTCCGAGGACGCGGTGAAGGTGCGGCTCAGGTCGTCGGTGGCCCTGCGGGCGGTGGCGATGTCGTCGTCGAGCGGGTCGTTGGGGCGCGCGGTGATGTAGCCGGCGCTGATGTCGCGCTCGGTCTGCAGGGCGTCCGCGAGGTTGGTCGCCTTCTTGGCCAGGTCGGACAGGTTGGCCATCTGGGAGAGCTGCTGCGAGTTCTGCATCGAGGCCTGGATCCGCAGGCCACCGAGGACCAGGGAGACCAGGACGGGCAGGGCGAGCAGGGCGATCAGTCGGGTCCGGATGCGCCAGTTGCGCATCGCGAGCCGGCTCAGACCGGTGGCCCGCCGCCTGGTCAGGGTGGTCCGGAGCTTGTCCCGGGCGGACTTCCGTTCCTGGCCGTCGTCCTCCGGGTGGCCGGGGGCCTCGGGGATCACCGGCTCGGGCGGGCCGCCGGGGGCCGCCGCCTGCTGGGGGGCTGCCACGGGCTCGTGCGACTCCGGGTTACCCGCGCCGCCGCTACCCCTTTTGAAACGTCCCTGCACTGGCGTCGCAACCTCTGGACCGGGCGTCCCGCCGCGTCGCCGCGGACCGGACGGTGTCGAGTTTCCTTCCGCTCCCCGGCTGGTCCGGGTGAGCGCGTCGCCGGGGTGGACTTCTCCCTACCCACGGTCCGTGGCATTCCAGCACAGCCGGGGAATCCCAACAAGGGCCGCCAGGACACGCCGCGCGGCGCTACCGAACGCGTGCGTGACTTCACTGACTGTGCCGTAACAGGACCGGAATACCGCATTTTTCGGACACTCGCCGGATACATGCCAACCCGGCCCGAGATCGAAAAGAGTCGCGGACCTTCCGGAATGACCGTTATCGGAGATATGCCGGAAAATCCCGTTGCGGCGATATGCCGGATATCTGCAATTCGCTCATGAATTTGTGAGCAAAATCACAGTCTAATGTGTAGCTTTGGTCACGGCCCCTGTGGAATGAGATCTCGTAACCTGGCTGTCTCCGGAGCACGGCCCCGATCAGCCTGCCCAGAACCCCTCCGAATCATTCGGAATCACTCAGGCCGGTGACGATCCGCCGCGATCCGCCCGGCCGCGACCACGAGGTGCTCTCGATGTCCCAGGCGAAGAAGGCCACCAAGTCCACGCTGCCCTGCCGCTCCACGGCGAACCCGCGCCGGACGACGCTGGCCTCGGTCGCGGACTTCAGCACGATCCCGGGTGCCCGCAAGCCCGAGGACGCCGTCACCTACGGCACCGAGCTGCCGGCCAGCACCGCCAACCCGCGCCGCACCCAGCTGATGGTCGCCCCGGCGCCCGTCGTCGTGCAGGACTGACCCGACCCCCGCTCCGACCGGGCGTCGCGGCCGTGCCACCGAGGGCGGTCGCGGCGCCCTGCGGCGTTCCCGGGCGGTTGCCGGGGCTCGCGGCCCAACCGCGCTGAACAGGGGCAAAGCGGTCAGCCGGGGCCCCACGCGATAGCCTGGACGACGATTGACGGGGCCGCGCCCACCGTGGGCGAGGCGCCCACCAGCGCCCGGGCGCGCCCCGGGCGGTCGACGAAGCGAGGGGTATCCCAGCCGTGCGCATTGCCAGGTTTTCCGTCCGGGAGGGGAGCCCTGCCGCCGGCAGCGTCTCCTTCGGCGTGGTGGAGGGCGACCCTTCCCAGCCCGACTCGCTGGTCGTCCACGCGCTGGCCGGCCACCCGTTCGGCCAGCCCCAGCCGACCGGCGAGAGTTACCGCTTCCAGGACGTCCGGCTGCTCAGCCCGATGCTCCCCAACAAGATCGTGGCGGTCGGCCGCAACTTCGCGGCGCACGCCGCCGAGCTGGGCAACGACGTCCCGGACGTGCCGCTCACCTTCTTCAAGCCGTCCACCTCGGTGATCGGCCCGACCGAGAACATCGCCTACCCGCCGTTCTCCTCGGACGTCCAGCACGAGGCCGAACTCGCCGTGGTGATCGGCCGGATGTGCCGCGAGGTGCCGCTGGACCGGGTGCCCGAGGTGATCCTCGGCTACACCTGCGCCAACGACGTCACCGCCCGGGACGTGCAGAAGCGCGAGGGCCAGTGGGCCCGGGCCAAGGGCTTCGACACCTCCTGCCCGCTGGGCCCGTGGATCGAGACCGATCTGGACCCGGCCGACCTCGCCGTCACCTGCACGGTCAACGGCGAGCTCCGGCAGGCCGGCCGCACCTCCCAGATGGTCCGCTCGGTCGCCGAGCTGATCGTCCACATCTCCGAGGCCATGACGCTGCTGCCCGGCGACGTCATCCTCACCGGCACGCCCGCAGGGGTGGGCCCGCTCAACGTCGGCGACGAGGTCGCCGTCTCCATCGAAGGCATCGGCACTCTCACCAACAAGGTGATCAAGCGTGGCTAGTGAAAAGCTCAGCGGCTCCGCCGCGGGCAACCCGGCCGTCCGGGTTCGTTTCTGTCCGTCCCCGACCGGGAACCCGCACGTGGGCCTGGTCCGCACGGCCCTCTTCAACTGGGCCTACGCCCGCCACAACGGCGGCACGCTGGTCTTCCGGATCGAGGACACCGACTCGGCCCGCGACTCCGAGGAGTCGTACGACCAGCTGCTCGACGCGATGCGCTGGCTCGGCTTCGACTGGGACGAGGGCCCGGAGGTCGGCGGCCCGCACGAGCCGTACCGCCAGTCCCAGCGGATGGACATCTACGCCGACGTCGCCCGCCGCCTGCACGAGGCCGGCCACGCCTACCACTGCTACTGCAGCACCGAGGAGCTGGACGCCCGCCGCGAGGCCGCCCGCGCCGCCGGCAAGCCCTCCGGCTACGACGGCCACTGCCGCGAGCTGACGGACGAGCAGGTCGCCGTCTACAAGCTGGAGAAGCGCGAGCCGATCCTGCGTTTCCGGATGCCCGACCGCACCCTCAGCTTCGACGACCTGGTGCGCGGCACGCTCACCTTCGAGCCGGAGAACGTGCCGGACTACGGCATCGTCCGGGCCAACGGCGCCCCGCTGTACACCTTGGTCAACCCGGTGGACGACGCCCTGATGGGCATCACCCACGTGCTGCGCGGCGAGGACCTGCTCTCCTCCACCCCGCGGCAGATCGCGCTGTACGCCGCGCTCGCCGAGATCGGCGTCGGCGACGGCACCACCCCGCGCTTCGGCCACCTGCCGTACGTGATGGGCGAGGGCAACAAGAAGCTCTCCAAGCGCGACCCGCAGGCCTCGCTCAACCTGTACCGCGAGCGCGGCTTCATCCCCGAGGGCCTGCTCAACTACCTCTCCCTGCTGGGCTGGTCGCTGGCCGACGACCGCGACCTGTTCGGCATCGACGAGATGGTCGCCGCCTTCGACATCGCCAAGGTGAACGCCAACCCGGCCCGCTTCGACCTGAAGAAGTGCGAGGCGATCAACGCCGAGCACGTCCGCAAGCTGGCCCCGGAGGACTTCGTCCGCCGCCTGGTGCCGTACCTCCAGGCACCCGGGCTGCTGCCGGCCGAGCCGACCGCCGAGCAGCTGGACCTGCTCGCCAGGATCGCGCCGCTCACCCAGGAGCGGATGGTCGTGCTGAGCGAGATCGTGAACATGGCCGGCTTCCTGTTCGTCGACCCGGCCGACTTCGCCGTCGACCCGGACGACGCCGCCAAGGCGCTGACCGCCGACGCCCGCCCGGTGCTGGAGGCCAGCGTCAAGGCGCTGGAGGCGCTCGCGGACTTCAGCCCGGAGCCGATCCAGGCCGCGCTGCGCGAGGCGCTGGTGGACGGGCTGGGCATCAAGCCCAAGTTCGCGTTCACGCCGCTGCGGGTCGCCGTCACCGGCCGCCGGGTCTCGCCGCCGCTGTTCGAGTCGATGGAGCTGCTCGGCCGCCCCGAGACGCTGCGCCGGCTGAACTCCGCCCTGGAGGCCCTGCCGGCCGCCTGAGCGGGCCGCTGAGCAGGCCGGGGGGGGGGGGGGGGGGGGGGGGGGGGGGGGGGGGGGGGGGGGGCGGAAGGGGGGGGGGGGGGGGAGAGAAACCCGCCCCCCCCCGGTT
>NZ_JBWKEQ010000027.1:8547-22578 GCF_056435365.1 Kitasatospora sp. NPDC043949
CCCCCCTCCACCCCCACCCCCCCCCCCCCCCCCCCCCTCGCACCCCCCCCCCCCCCCCCCCCCCCCCCCCCCCCCCCCCCCCCCCCCCCCCCCCTGCCCGGACGTCACCGCCCGGACGTCACTGCCAGGACGCCCGGCCGCTGCCTGGGGTTATCGATTTTGGAGCCGGGGCCGGCGTCGGGTAATGTTCTTTCTGCGCCGCCCGGGAGGGAACGGACGAGGGAGCGAAACCCTCCACCCGGCCCCGAACGAGAGGCGCAACGCCTGAGAAGGCCCCGACAGGGGTTCAACTCTGGTGGGGTATGGTGTAATTGGCAGCACGAGTGATTCTGGTTCATTTAGTCTAGGTTCGAGTCCTGGTACCCCAGCGCAGTACGCAAGTCCAGCAGTACAAGTGAAGAACAAGCCCCCGTTGTGTAGCGGCCTAGCACGCTGCCCTCTCACGGCAGTAGCGCCGGTTCGAATCCGGTCGGGGGTACCGATCCCGCAAGGGATCACCTGGAAAGCCCCCGTTGTGTAGCGGCCTAGCACGCTGCCCTCTCACGGCAGTAGCGCCGGTTCGAATCCGGTCGGGGGTACTGATCCCGCAAGGGATCGCCAGGAAGCCCCCGTTGTGTAGCGGCCTAGCACGCTGCCCTCTCACGGCAGTAGCGCCGGTTCGAATCCGGTCGGGGGTACTCCAGAGCATGAAGCCGGTGGGTTATCCCATCGGCGCTTGCTTTGTGTTGGGGTATGGTGTAATTGGCAGCACGAGTGATTCTGGTTCATTTAGTCTAGGTTCGAGTCCTGGTACCCCAGCCAGAAATTGGAAGGCCCCGGTTTCCGGGGTCTTTTTTGCATTTCCCGGAGCATTCCGAAGGGCCCCGCGCGGTGGTGCTGCGCGGGGCCCTTTCCGGGTGCGGCGGTCAGCCGCGGCGGAGGGCCTCGGTGAGCCGGTTCGCGGCCTCGATGATGGCCTGGGCGTGCAGGCGGCCCGGGTGGCGGGTCAGCCGCTCGATCGGGCCGGAGACGGAGACGGAGGCCACCACGCGGTTGGAGGGGCCGCGCACGGGAGCGGAGACGGACGCGACGCCCGGCTCGCGCTCGCCGATCGACTGGGCCCAGCCGCGGCGGCGGACGCCGCTGAGCGCGGTGGCGGTGAAGCGGGCGCCCTGGAGGCCGCGGTGCAGCCGCTCGGGCTCCTCCCAGGCCAGCAGGACCTGGGCGGCCGAGCCGGCCTTCATCGGCAGGGTGCTGCCGACCGGGACGGTGTCCCGCAGACCGGAGAGCCGCTCGGCGGCGGCTACGCAGATCCGCATCTCGCCCTGGCGGCGGTAGAGCTGTGCGCTCTCGCCGGTGACGTCGCGCAGGTGGGTCAGAACCGGGCCCGCGGTGGCGAGCAGCCGGTCCTCGCCCGCCGCGGCGGAGAGTTCGGACAGACGGGGGCCGAGGATGAATCGCCCCTGCATGTCCCTGGTGACCAGACGGTGGTGTTCGAGTGCGACGGCGAGCCGGTGGGCCGTGGGGCGCGCCAGACCGGTGGCGGCGACCAGCCCCGCCAACGTGGCGGGGCCCGACTCCAGTGCGCTCAGCACCAGAGCGGCCTTGTCGAGAACGCCGACGCCGCTAGAGTTGTCCATGCGCTAAGACTGCAGTCTCATTCCGCGAGACGCAAGTTCAATCTTCCGGGAAAAGCGCCACTCTGGATGCAGCAGCCCGGGAGGCATCCAGGATGCGACCTCACCAGAGTGTCCGCATCGTGGACAGCGATCCGGCGTGCAGGTCGCGAGAACGCGCCCGCCACAGGGCGGCGGGAGCTCCGACCTCGACGACACGAGAAGGCCGGCAACGCGGCCGGCTGGAGGGAATCCGATGGGACGGACACTCGCAGAGAAGGTCTGGGACGACCACGTCGTGCGGCGCGCGGAGGGAGAGCCCGACCTGCTCTTCATCGACCTCCACCTGCTCCACGAGGTGACCAGCCCGCAGGCCTTCGACGGGCTGCGGCTGGCCGGCCGGACGGTCCGCCGCACCGATCTGACGATCGCCACCGAGGATCACAACACCCCCACCGTGGACATCGACAAGCCGATCGCCGACCCGGTGTCCAAGGTGCAGCTGGAGACGCTGCGCCGCAACGCCGCCGAGTTCGGTGTCCGGATCCACTCGCTCGGCGACATCGAGCAGGGCGTCGTGCACGTGGTCGGCCCGCAGCTGGGCCTGACCCAGCCCGGCATGACCGTGGTCTGCGGCGACTCCCACACCTCGACCCACGGCGCCTTCGGCGCACTGGCGTTCGGCATCGGCACCAGCCAGGTCGAGCACGTGCTGGCCACCCAGACGCTGCCGCTGGCGCCGTTCCGGACTATGGCCGTCACGGTCGAGGGCGAGCTGCCCGAGGGCGTCACCGCCAAGGACCTGATCCTGGCCGTGATCGCCAAGATCGGCACCGGCGGCGGCCAGGGATACGTCCTGGAGTACCGCGGTTCGGCGATCCGGGGCCTGTCCATGGAGGCCCGGATGACCATCTGCAACATGTCCATCGAGGCCGGCGCCCGGGCGGGCATGATCGCCCCGGACGAGACCACCTTCGGCTACCTCAAGGGCCGTCCGCACGCCCCGCAGGGCGAGGACTGGGACGCCGCCGTCGCGTACTGGTCGACCCTGGGCACCGACGAGGACGCGGTCTTCGACCACGAGATCTTCGTCGACGCGGCCGCGCTGACCCCGTTCGTCACCTGGGGCACCAACCCCGGCCAGGGCGCCCCGCTGGGCTCCGACGTGCCGGACCCGGCCTCCTTCGCCGACCCGCAGGAGCGCGCGGCCGCCGAGAACGCCCTCGCCTACATGGGCCTGGAGGCCGGCACCCCGCTGCGCGAGGTCACCGTCGACGCCGTCTTCGTCGGCTCCTGCACCAACGGCCGGATCGAGGACCTGCGCGCCGCCGCCGCCGTCGTGGAGGGCCGCCGGATCGCCGACGGCGTACGGATGCTCGTCGTCCCCGGCTCCGTCCGGGTCGCCCTGCAAGCCGTGGAGGAGGGCCTGGACAAGGTGTTCACCGCGGCCGGCGCCGAGTGGCGCCACGCGGGCTGCTCGATGTGCCTGGGCATGAACCCCGACCAGCTCGCCCCCGGGGAGCGCTGCGCCTCCACCTCGAACCGCAACTTCGAGGGTCGGCAGGGCAAGGGTGGCCGGACCCACCTGGTGTCCCCGCAGGTCGCCGCCGCGACCGCCGTCCTGGGCCGTCTGGCCGCACCGTCCGATCTGCCCTCCGACCTGGCGGACACCAACGTGGCTGTGGAGGCCTGAGAACCATGGAGAAGTTCACCACCCACACCGGCCGGGCCGTTCCGCTGCGGCGCTCGAACGTGGACACCGACCAGATCATCCCGGCCCACTGGCTCAAGAAGGTCACCCGTTCCGGTTTCGAGGGCGGCCTTTTCGAGGCCTGGCGCAAGGACGAGTCGTTCATCCTCAACCAGCCCGAGCGGCAGGGCGCCACGGTCCTGGTGGCCGGCCCGGAGTTCGGCACCGGCTCCTCCCGCGAGCACGCCGTCTGGGCGCTGCAGAACTACGGCTTCCACGCGGTCATCTCGTCGCGCTTCGCGGACATCTTCCGTGGGAATTCCCTGAAGAACGGACTGCTGACGGTCGTCCTGCCGCAAGAGACCGTGGAACAGCTCTGGGCGCTCACCGAGAGTAACCCTTCGGCCGAGATCACCGTTGATCTGGAAGCCCGCGAAGTCCGGGCCGAGGGCGTCACCGCGTCTTTCGAACTGGACGACAACGTCCGGTGGCGGCTGCTCAACGGGCTGGACGACATCAGCATCACCCTGCGGAACGAGGCCGACATCGCGGCCTTCGAAGCGACCCGTCCGACCTTCAAGCCCCGTACTCTGCCGGTTGCCTGAGATCCCCTCAGAACAAGCATTCTGGCGATCCACCGGATGGCCCGCCTCCCCTTCGGGGGGGCGGGCCATCCGCCGTTCCGGAGCACGAGTTAGCGCCGCGGCCCACCCCGGATTGCCCATTTGGCTTTGCCGGAGAGGGCCCCGCGCAAGTACAACTGCGGGTAGATGGCACAATCAGTACATGCACCGGCACCATGAACCTCCGTACGCGGGCGGCGAACCCGCGGCTCCGGAGTCCGTGGGCCGGGGATCCGAACGCCGAATTGACGATCGGCCGGACGTCGCCTCCGCACCAGCTGAGGGGCCGGACGACCAGGAAGTCGCAGCGCTCTACGCGCTTGTGGCCGAGCGGTTGAAGCAAGCTCACGCCCGCGTGCATGCGCTGAACGTGTCTGCCGATGCAAAGACCGCTCTCTCCCGTCAACTCCTCATCGTCACCGAGACCGCCAAGCGCGATCTTCCGGAGGCGGCAAGGCGGTTGAGTCGCTTTGTACATGACCTCGACGAGGGGCGCCCGCCCGTCGCCTGAGGTCGCCGACGCGCAAATCCATTGCGACACTAGGGTGATTCGCGCGTTTGGTAATTGAAAGTCCGCAGATACATACCTAACGTGCGAAAAGAACGGATGGAATCATCCGGCGCCCGTTTCCGAAGGGGAAGACGTGAACAAGGCTCAGCTTGTCGAAGCGGTGGCCGAGCAGCTGGGCGGTCGCAAGGCTGCCGCAGAGGCCGTCGACGCAGTGCTCGACACCATGGTCCGTGCCGTTGTGGCCGGTGACCGGGTTTCGGTCACTGGTTTCGGCACCTTCGAGAAGGTGGAGCGCTCCGCGCGCTTCGCCCGCAACCCGCAGACCGGCGAGAAGGTCAAGGTCAAGAAGACCTCGGTGCCCCGCTTCCGTCCCGGCCAGGGCTTCAAGGACCTGGTCAGCGGCAGCAAGAAGCTGCCGAAGGAAGGCCCCTCGGTGAAGAAGGCCCCCAAGGGCTCCCTCACCCCGGGCAAGAGCGGCGTCGCCGCCACCCCGGCCGCCAAGCGCGCCGCCACCAAGCGTGCCGCCACGGCCGCCGCCGCCGCTCCGGCCAAGAAGGCCGCCGCCAAGAAGACGGCGACCACGGCCGCGGCCAAGAAGGCGACCACCACCGCCGCCGCGAAGAAGGCGACCGCCACCAAGAAGGCGACCACCACCGCCGCCGCGAAGAAGACCACCGCGACCGCGACCAAGAAGACGGCCGCCGCCGCCAAGAAGGCGACCACCACCGCCGCCGCCAAGAAGACCACCGCGACCGCCAAGAAGGCGACCGCGACGGCCAAGAAGACGGCTCCGGCGAAGAAGACCGCCACCCGCAAGACCACCGCGCGCAAGACCTCTGCCAAGTAGTCCCGCGCAGCGGTCCTCGGACGGCCTTCGGCAGAGAGCCGCGGCACCCCCCCTCCGTGAATTGCGGAGACCGGGTCGCCGCGGCTCTTTCGATTTCCGGGCGCTTAGTCAGGATTCTGCGACCGACGGTGACCAGGCACGGAACGCGGCGGCGGGCGTGCCGGACGGCGGGGGAGGACCAGCGGGGGGACGGTCAGCGGAGGACGGTCAGCCCGCGGCCGGGTCGGGGAAGGTCTGCAGCGTCACGAAGACCACCCGGCGGGCCTCGCCGGCGCCCTCGGTGCGGATCCGCACCCGCTGGCCCGGTCGCAGCAGCCGCAGACCGCCGGCGTCGAAGGCGGCCGCGTCGAACGGCACCGGGGTCCCGTCGTCGAGCAGCACGGAGCCGGCCCGGGTGGCGGGGTCGAAGGTGAACGCGGTGGCCTGCATGGCAGCAGCATAGCGAGCGGCCCCGGCCGACCGGGCGGCGTCCCGCGGGGCGCCGGTCAGGCCCGCGCCAGCCGGGCGAACAGGACGCTGGTGTACGGGCCGAGGCCGAGCGCCGCGGCCTCGCCGAGGTCCGCGCCGGTGTCGACGTCCCGGCGCACCGACTCCACGTCCGCCAGGCGAAGTTCGAGTGCTCCGCCGGCCGCGTGCCGGGCCCGCGAGCCGTCCCCGAAGGCGGGCGAGAGCGGGCGGCCGGGGGTACAGGCGAGCAGCGTGGTGCCGAGGCCTGGGGAGTCCGGCAGGAAGGCCCGGCCGTCCGGCGGCACCGCGCCCAGCACCCGGGCCAGTTCGACCGGGCGCAGGGCCGGCAGGTCCGCCGAGAGGGCGGCCAGCGGCGAGCGCGGGGCGAGCGCCAGGGCGGCCGCCGTGCCGTGCACCAGCGCCTCGTTGAGGCCCTCGCCGGGTTCGTCGGCGACCACCACCGCGCCCAGTGCCGCCAGCCGGGCGCCGGCCGCCGCGTCCCGGGTGACCACCAGGACCCGGGCGACGCCCGGGGTGGCCAGTGCGGCGGTGGCGGTGTCGAGCGCGAAGGACAGCGCGAGGTCCGCCCGGTGCGGCCCGGCGTACGGGGCCAGTCGGCTCTTCGCGAGGGCGAGCGGCTTGAGCGGCAGCACCAGCGACCAGTCGGTGGCGGGTGCGGGGGGCGCGACGGGCCCGTTGGGGCGTACGGTGTCCTGGGTCATCGGCGTCATTGTGACGCCGGTCCCGGAGCCCTCGCCAGGCCGTCCGATCTGTGCGGACGTGCGTTTGATCACGCCTGCCGGGCGGGTTGGTGCGGTCGCTCGACAGCCGGTGAGCAGCCGGGCGAGACTGTTCCGCGCCCGTCACCCGGGCACCGGTCCCGTACCGGTGCGCGGCACCGGGAGGTTATGACCGCGGCACCCCACGTGCCGCTTCGGATGAGGAGGACCTGGGGTGGCCCGCCGCTCGTACGCCAAGTTCGGCAACGCCGACTACGGCATCTGGTACCGCTTCGCGGCCGTGCTGGTGAAGCCGGTGACGACCGCGCTGGTGAAGCCCGACTGGCGGGGCTGGGAGCACCTTCCGAAGGAAGGCGGCTTCATCGCCGCGGTGAACCACAATTCGATCATCGACCCGGTGATCTACGCGCACTGGCAGTACAACAGCGGCCGTCCGCCGCGCATTCTCGGCAAGTCCTCGCTGTTCTCGATTCCCTTCATCGGATTCATGCTGCGCAAGACCGGCCAGATTCCGGTGTTCCGCGAGTCCACCGATGCCGCGCAGGCTTTCCGGGCCGCTATCGACGCCGTCAACGGCGGCCAGTGCGTGCAGTTCTACCCGGAGGGCACGCTCACCCGGGACCCGGACCTGTGGCCGATGACCGGCAAGAGCGGCGTCGCCCGGGTCGCGCTGATGACCGGCGCGCCGGTCATCCCGGTCGCACACTGGGGAGCGCACGAGATCATCCCGCCGTACGGCCGTCCGGGCTTCGGGAAGGGCAAGTTCAACCTCTTCCCGCGCCACCGGGTCACCGTGGCGGCGGGGCCCGCGGTGGACCTGAGCAAGTACCGGGGCCAGGAGCTCACCGCCCAGGTGCTCAACGACGCCACCGAGGACATCATGACGGCGATCACCGCCGTGCTGGCCGACGTCCGCGGCGAGGAGCCGCCGGCCGAGCGCTACGACATGCGCAAGGCCGCCCGGAACCGCGCCGCCGCGGCCGCCGCCGAACGCCGGCGCGCCAAGGGCGGCAACGACGACGAGGAGGGCGGCCGGTGACCCGCTGCGCAGTGATGGGGACGGGCTCCTGGGGCACCGCCTTCGCGATGGTGCTGGCCGACGCGGGCAGCGACGTCGTCCTGTGGGCCCGCCGCCAGGAACTCGTCGACGCCATCAACACCACGCACGAGAACCCGGACTACCTGCCGGGCGTGCCGCTGCCGGGCTCCGTCCGGGCCACCACCGACGCCGCCGAGGCGCTGGCCGGCGCCGACTTCGCCGTCCTGGTGGTGCCCTCGCAGACGCTGCGCGACAACCTGGCCGCCTGGACGCCGCTGATCGAGCCGCAGACCGTGCTGGTGAGCCTGATGAAGGGCATCGAACTCGGCACGGCCAAGCGGATGAGCGAGGTGATCGACGAGGTCACCAAGGTCGGCCCGGAGCGCGTCGCGGTGGTCAGCGGGCCCAACCTGGCCCGGGAGATCGCCAACCGGCAGCCCGCCGCCAGCGTCGTCGCCTGCGCGGACGAGGCGGTCGCCAAGCGGCTCCAGGCGGCCTGCCACACGCCGTACTTCCGCCCGTACACCAACACCGACGTGCTGGGCTGCGAGCTCGGCGGGGCGGTCAAGAACGTGATCGGCCTGGCGGTCGGCATGGCGGCCGGCATGGGGCTCGGCGACAACACCAAGGCGACGCTGATCACCCGCGGGCTGGCCGAGACCACCCGGCTCGGCGAGGTGCTCGGCGCCGACCCGCACACCTTCGCCGGGCTCGCCGGGATGGGCGACCTGGTCGCCACCTGCTCCTCGCCGCTGTCGCGCAACAACACCTTCGGCATGAACCTGGGCCGGGGCATGTCGCTCGCGGAGACCATCGCGGCGACCCGGCAGACCGCGGAGGGCGTCAAGTCCTGCGAGTCGGTGCTCGACCTGGCCCGGCGCAACGGCGTCGACATGCCGATCGTCGAGGCGGTGGTGGATGTCGTGCACAACGGGCGGCCCACCCAGGAGGCGCTCCAGGCCCTGATGTCCCGTTCGGCGAAGGCCGAGCGGCGCTGAGCGGTGCCGAGCGGTGCCGAGCGGTGCCGAGCGGTGCCGAGCGGCGCTGACGGCGAGGCGGTGGTCCGGGGCGGTGGTCGGGGGCGGCTGACGCCCCGGAAACCCTTCGCACGGTAGTCTCAAACCCGATATGAGCATCGAACAGTCCTCCCCGAACCCGTCCGCTGCGAAGCCGCGCGTCGCGCTGGTCTTCGGCGGACGCAGCTCCGAGCACGGCGTCTCGGTGGTCACCGCCGGCAGCGTGCTCAAGGCGATCGACCGCGAGAAGTACGAGGTGCTCCCGATCGGGATCACCCCCGAGGGCCGCTGGGCGCTGGTCAGCGACGAGCCCGCCCGGATGGCGATCACCGACGGCCGGATGCCGGACGTCCCGGGCGTCGCCGAGTCCGTGGACGGGCAGGTCGCGCTGCCGATCGCCCCGGGCGACCGGGAGGTCGTCCTGAGCGAGCCGGGGAGCACCCCCAAGGCCCTCGGCGAGGTCGACGTGGTGTTCCCGCTGCTGCACGGCCCCTGGGGAGAGGACGGCACCCTGCAAGGCCTGCTGGAGCTGTCCGGCGTGCCCTACGTCGGCAACGGCGTACTGTCCAGCGCGGTCGGCATGGACAAGGAGTTCACCAAGCGGATCCTGGCCTCGCACGGCCTGGGCGTCGGCCGGTACACCATCGTGCGGCCGCGCGACTGGGAGAGCGAGGCCGGCCGCGCCGCGGTGCGCGAGCTGGCCGCCGAGCTCGGCCTGCCGCTGTTCGTGAAGCCCTGCCGGGCCGGCTCCAGCATGGGCATCACCAAGGTCAAGGACCTCGCCGACCTCGACGCCGCGATCGAGGAGGCCCGCCGGCACGACCCCAAGCTGATCATCGAGGCCGGCGTGAGCGGCCGCGAGATCGAGTGCGGCGTGCTGGAGACCGAGGACGGCCCGAAGGCCAGCCTCCCGGCCGAGGTGCTGGTCGGCGACGGCTTCGACTTCTACGACTTCGAGGCCAAGTACATCGACTCGTCCGAGGTGCAGATCCCGGCGAAGCTCGACGACGAGCAGACCGCCGAGATCCGCCGCCAGGCGGTGGCCGCGTTCGACGCGCTCGGCTGCGAGGGCCTGGCCCGGGTGGACTTCTTCCTGCTGGAGGACGGCACCTGGATGGTCAACGAGATCAACACCATGCCCGGCTTCACCCCGATCTCGGCCTACCCGAAGATGTGGGAGGCCACCGGGCTGTCCTACCCGGAGCTGATCGACCGGCTGCTCCAGGCGGCGCTGCGCCGCTCGACCGGCCTGCGGTAGCCGCGCGCGAACGACGGAGGGCGGGCCGGGAAGCTCCCGGCCCGCCCTCCTCGGCGCGCTCGCGGGCTCAGCCCGGGACGGTGGCCTTCACCGCGCCGGTGAGGGCGGCGGCCGGGTCGAAGGGGTTGGCCGAGGCACCGGCCGGGACGGTCACCTCGACGTAGGCGGCGCGCATGGTCGTCACGAAGCGGTAGCCGCCGTCGGTGAGCTTCTGCGACCACCAGGTGACGTCGTCCACGGTCGGCGACCAGTCCTTGGCGTGCTCGCCGTCCAGTTCCTCCGGACGGTCGATGCCGCAACGCAGCACCGTGCGGGGCGAGCTGGCCCACGCGGCCACGTACGGCGAGGCGGGCGACGGGTCCTTGCGGGCGTGGCCGAGCAGCTCCTGCGGCAGGGCCGCGGCCAGCGCGCGGCAGTACTCGGCCGCCTTGCCGCCCGGCCGGGGGGCCGCCACCGATTCGTCGGCGGAGCCCCAACTGCCGAGCAGCACGACGACCGTGCAGGTCAGGGCGAGCGGCAGGGCCAGCCAGCGGACGGGCGCCGGCAGTGCCGTCAGCGCCCGTGGGATTCGGAGTTCTCTGGCCACCCGCCGATGGTAGCCGGGTCTTACAGGTGCACCACCGGACAGGTGAGGGTGCGGGTGATGCCCTCGACCTGCTGGACCTTGGCCACCACCAGGCGGCCCAGGTCGTCCACGGTGTCGGCCTCGGCCCGGACGATGACGTCGTACGGGCCGGTGACGTCCTCGGCCTGGAGGACGCCGGGAATCTCGGAGATCGACTGGGCCACGGCGGTGGCCTTGCCGACCTCGGTCTGGATCAGGATGTATGCCTGTACCACGGGGACCTCCGGCGGCCGGTTACGGGGATCGCCGCCGTGATCGCCCGGACGGTCGTCGGGGTGGGAACGGGCTCACCGGCAGTCTGATCACCACGCTACCGCGCGGTGGGCCGGGGAGGGGAGACCCCGACACCCCGGAAGGGCGTACGCTGCGCGCGGGGGCGCGACGGGGACGAGTTCAGATGGACATGCGAGAGGACGGCAGATGCAGGGGACCGTGGGCGAGCTCGGCGAGTTCGGTCTCATCAGGGAGCTGACCGCCCGGGTGTCGCTCACCGACGCGGTGGACCTCGGCCCCGGTGACGACGCCGCGGTGGTGAAGGCCCCGGACGGCCGGGTGGTGGCCACCACGGACGTCCTGATCGAGAACCGGCACTTCCGCCGGGACTGGTCCACCGCCTACGACGTGGGCCGCAAGGCCGCCGCCCAGAACCTCGCCGACGTGGCCGCCATGGGAGCGGTGCCCACCGCGATACTGCTCGGCCTGGTCGCCCCCGCCGACCTGCCCACCACCTGGGCCACCGAGCTGATGGACGGGCTGCGCGACGAGTGCCAGGTGGCCGGGGCGACGGTGGTCGGCGGCGACGTGGTGCGCGGCGACACCGTCACGCTGGCCATCACGGCGCTCGGGGACCTCCAGGGGCGCGCGCCGGTGACGCGCGCCGGCGCGCAGGTCGGCGACGTGGTCGCGGTGACCGGCTGGCTCGGCTGGTCGGCCGCCGGACTCACCGTGCTGCAACGCGGCTTCCGCTCCCCGCGCGCCTTCGTCGAGGCGCACCGCCGGCCCGAGCCGCCGTACCACGCGGGCCCGGGCGGCGCCGAGTTGGGCGCGACCTCGATGATCGACGTGAGCGACGGACTGGTCGCCGACCTCGGCCACGTGGCCCGGGCCAGCGCGGTGGACATCGACCTGAAGGCCGCCGACTTCGACGTCCCGGCGCAGATGGCCGACATCGGACAGGCGGTCGGGGTGGACCCGCTGGTCTGGGTGCTGTCCGGCGGCGAGGACCACGCGATCGTGGCGACCTTCCCGCGCGGGGTCCAACTCCCGGCCCGCTGGCGGGTGGTGGGCGAGGTGACCGGCCGCCCCCGGGGCAGCCGCAGCGGCCGGGTGACGGTGGACGGCGCGCCCTGGGACCGGGTCGGCGGCTGGGACCACTTCGCCGAGTGACGGGCGGCCGCGCCGATTGTCGTACGGCACACGGCGGGTGACCCCCGGACACCGGCGCGCGGCGGGCGGCGCGTGACCCCCGGACTCGCGGCGCACGGGCTTCGCGGGTCCGTTTTGCGTAGGCTGGCGACAACCGAGCCCGCCCGCCGTCTGGTGTGGGTGGTCTGAACCACTGCGAGCGGGAGCGCACCCAGTCATGCGTATCGGTGTACTGACCAGCGGCGGCGACTGCCCCGGCCTCAACGCGGTGATCCGCTCCGTCGTGCACCGGGGCACGGACGTGCACGGCGACGAGATCGTCGGCATCCTGGACGGCTTCCTCGGCCTGATCGAAGGCCGCACCCGGCCGGTCTCGCACGACGACGTCACCGGCCTGCTCACCCTCGGCGGCACCGTCCTGGGCTCCGCCCGGGTGCAGCGCGAGCGGATCTCCTGGGCGGTGGAGAACGCGAGGACGCTGGCCCGGGACATCGGCATCGACGCGCTCATCGCGATCGGCGGCGAGGGCACGCTGACCGCCGCCAGGCTGTTCAGCGACGCCGGACTGCCGGTCGTCGGGGTGCCCAAGACCATCGACAACGACATCAACGCCACCGACGCCACCTTCGGCTTCGACACCGCGGTGCACGTCGCGACCGAGGCGATCGACCGGCTCAAGACCACCGCGGAATCCCACCAGCGCGTCATGGTGGTCGAGTTGATGGGACGTCACACCGGCTGGATCACCCTCACCGCGGGCATGGCCGGCGGCGCGCACGGCATCCTCATCCCGGAGAAGCCCTTCGACATCGAGGCGGTGGCCCGGATGGTCGACGACCGCTTCGACCGCGGCAAGAAGTTCGCCATCATCGCCGTCGCGGAGGGCGCCGCCCCGCTGCCCGGCACCATGCGCTTCGACCACGGCGAGGTCGACCAGTACGGCCACCGGACCTTCGGCGGGATCGGCAACCGGCTCGCCCACGAACTGGAGAACCTGCTCGGCAAGGAGGCCCGCCCGGTCATCCTCGGGCACACCCAGCGCGGCGGCACCCCGACCGCCCGGGACCGCGTGCTCGCCACCCGCTTCGGCTGGCACGCCGTCGAGGCCGTCCACCAGGGCGCGTTCGGCCACTTCACCGCGCTGCGCCGGACCGGGATCGAGCTGGTGCCGATCGCCGACGCGGTGACCAGGCTGAAGACGGTGCCGGAGGACCGCTGGGTGGAGTCCGAGGCCGTGCTCTGAGGCCGTGCTCTGGTCGCGCGCAGGTAGGGTGCCGCGCTCCGAACGCGCGCAGGTAGGTTGACCTCATGGCCCACCCGTCTCCCACCCCCGCCCCTGGCCGACGCGCTGCGCGCGGCCCCGCCACCGCCCCTCCCCGCGTGCTCACCGTCGCCGGCTCCGACTCCGGCGGTGGCGCCGGCATCCAGGCCGACCTCAAGGCGATGCTCGCTCTCGGCGTCCACGGCATGAGCGTGATCACCGCCGTCACCGCGCAGAACTCGCTCGGCGTCCAGGGCTACTGGGAGCTGCCCGCCGAGGCCGTCCGGGCGCAGTTCCGCAGCGTGGTCGACGACATCGGGGTGCAGGCCGTGAAGACCGGCATGCTCGCCTCGATCGAACTGGTCGAGACCGTCTCCGAACTGCTGGCCGGGGTGGACGCCCCGGTGGTCGTCGACCCGGTCGGCGTCTCCAAGCACGGGGACGCCCTGCTGGCCGCCGAGGCCGTCGCCACCGTCCGCGAGCGGCTGCTGCCGGTCGCCACCCTGGCCACCCCCAACCTGCACGAAGTGACCCAGCTCACCGGCCGGACGGTCGAGGGCGAGGGGCAGATGCTGGACGCCGCCAAGGCGTTGCTCGACCTCGGGCCGCGCTGGGCGCTGGTCAAGGGCGGCCACCTGGAGGGTGAGGCCGCGGACCTGCTCTACGGCGGGCCCGGCGAGGTGCACTGGTACCGGGCGCCGCGCTACGACAACCGGCACACCCACGGCACCGGTTGCACCCTGGCCAGCGCGATCGCGGCCGGGCTGGCCAAGGGCGAGTCGCTGCCGGAGGCGGTCGGCTCGGCCAAGGCCTACATCACCGGCGCGATCGCCGGCGGCTTCGCGCTCGGTGCCGGGATCGGCCCGGTCGACCACGCCTGGCGCTGGCGCTGACCCGGCCGGGGGGGGGGGGGGGGGGGGGACCACCCCCCACCAAGCCGGCGGGGGGAAAAAGGGGGGGGGGGGGGAGGGGGGGAGGGAGAGGGGAGGGAGAGGGGCGGGGAGAAAAAAAAAG